>JAGWVR010000017.1 GCA_018970785.1 Planctomycetota bacterium | reverse complement strand
ATCCAATGCCGCCTTCGGCCGCGACGGCACGGCTGGCCGTCTCGGTGAGTCGCTGGTGAGCATGGCGATCTCCTACTGGAACGCCGACCGCCGCGAGGAAGCGGTCCGCCTCAGCCGCCAGGGCGTGAAGCTCATGGAGGGGGCGGTCGAGCAGCGGCAGATCGAGGAGAAGTCGCTGGCGGTGGCCTACGGCAACCTGTCGACGATGTACGCCGAGCAGGGGGACGACTTCCAGGCCAAGGCGTTCGCCGAGATGGCCAGCCGGGTCGAATCCACCGCGGCGAAGCTCCAGTGAACGACCCCGCCGGCCCGGAGCTCGGTGAATTGCTCCAGCTGCAGCGCTGGAACACGCCGACGGTCTACAACGGCTGGGAGCAGATCACCCGTCGCGATCCCGCCGCCGCCGGATTCAATCCGGAGGAGACGCGCGATTTCATGCCGGCGCTGGGCCCGATGGTGGGCCGCGCGGTGACGCTGGTCATCGAACCGGGAAACCCGGCGCACAAGTCCGCCGCGCCCGGTGCCTGGGATGCCTACCGCCGCGCCGTCGCCGCGGTGCCCGGCCCGAAGATCGTCTGCGTCCAGGACCTGGAAAAGCCCCGGGTCACTGGCTCGTTCTGGGGAGAAGTCAACGCCTCCGTCCACCGCGCGCTCGGGTGCGTGGGTACGATCTGCGACGGCGCGATCCGCGACGTCGACGAGATGACCGCCGTCGGCTTCAAGGCGCTCGCCCGGCGGCTGTGCGTCGGCCACGCCCACGTCCATCCGGTCCGCTGGGGCTGCCCGGTCGAGGTCTTCGGGCGCACCGTCAACCCCGGCGACCTGATCCACGCCGACAAGCACGGGTTCCTCGTCATCACCCCCGAGGAAGCGGCGCTCGTACTCGAGGCGGCGACGTTCATGGACGCCAACGAGTGCCGGACGGTGATCGCAGCGGCGCGCGGCGGCGCCGGCAGCGACACCGCCGCCCTCCTCGATGCGTTGGCCGCGGCCTCGGGCCGGTTCGCGGCGGCGGCCCGCGAGCGCTTCGGCCGCCGCGGCGAATGGGGCGCGGGCTGACGGCGCGCCGCCTACAGCAGGCTCTCGAGGAGGAGCCGCATCTTCCGCAGCTCGGCTCCCTGGTCGACGCCGGGGAGGGGAGGCATGTGGGCGCACAGCGCACGGTCGTAGCCGACCCGTTCGAGCTGGCCGACGAGGCGACCGTATTCCACGCCCCCCTGGCCGATCCGGACCTGGGGCACGTCGGGTTTGGTGTCACGGAGGTGGACGTGGCGGACGTATTTGAGGATCGGCTCCCAGCTCGCCGCCTTCTTGTGCCCGAAGATGAAATGGCTCGGGTCGAGGGTGACGCCGAGCCCCGGCACGTTGCGGCACAGCGACGCGGTCGTCTCGGCATCCTGGGTCATGCGGCCCGCCGAGGTCTTCACCGCCACGACGGCGTCGAGCGTGGCGGCGATCGCCACCATCCGCCGCAGCCGCTCGATCTCGCCATTGAACGGGGTTCCCAGCTCGGATGACTCGACGACCATCGTCACGACGCCGAGCGACTTGGCGAGCTTGCAGGCGGCGGCGAACAGCCCGTCGGTCGCCGGGGTTTCGGCGGCGGCGAACGAAACCGCCACCGGCCGGAGCCGCTGCAGGTCGCTGCAGGCTTTGACGGCGGCGTCGGGCTGGGCGGCGACCTCGACGGGATGGAGGTGCCCCCCCGATTCGTGGACGTCGATCTCCACCGCGCTGTACTCGAGCTCCGCGAGACGCTCCATCGCAGCCGCCAGAGGGAGGTCGGGGAAGCACTCGGTGCTGACGCAGACGATCACGGCGGACTCCGGGGCGGGTATGGGGGCGGTCGCCGGGGTGCGAGGGCCCCGCACGGCTTCGGGCGCGCCGGCGACGGCAGGCAGGGGCAAGGTAGCGGGCGCCGGCGAATCGTGGCAACATGAGCCAGGGCCGGCCGCGACCGTGAGCGCCCCGACCCCGGCAACGCGCCACCGGGCCGGTGACGGTTCGAAGGAGGGATCGGGCCATGGATCGGGCGACAGAGGGAGGCGGCGCTTCCGAGCGGATGGTGCCACCGACACGGGTGATCCTCGAACACGCCCGCCCCCGGGGCCTGCGGAGCGCGCGTGTGGCCTGGGCGGTGGCCGCCGTGGCCGTCGCCGTCGCCCTCGCCAGTGCCGCGGCGAACGCCCGCTACTTCCAGCGCGACGCGGCGCTCGGCGAAACCTGGCACTCGCTGTCGCGGACGGCCCCCTCGAAAGTCGCGATCGTCGACGTCGCCGGGGCGATCCTCGGCGAGGGGTTCGCCACCGCCCAACTCGAGCAGGTGCGCCGCGATCCGGCGGTCAAGGCGCTCGTGCTGCGGATCGACAGCCCCGGTGGCACCGTGAGCGGCAGCGACGAGATCCACGAGCGGATCCGGCGCCTGCTCGCGGACCGCGACCTCCCGGTCGTCGTCAGCATGGGGGGGATCGCCGCCAGCGGCGGCTACTACGTGGCGATGGCCAACGCCGGACGCGACGACGTGATCTTCGCCGAGCCGGCCACGCTCACCGGGTCGATCGGCGTCATCATCCCGCATTTCGACGTGTCGCGGCTCCTCGAGCGCTTCGACGTCGCCGACGACTCGGTCACCAGCGGGCCACTCAAGGAGATGCTCAGCCCGACCAAGGCCCGGGACCCGGGCCTGGCGGCGCGCGAGCGCGAGGTGCTCCAGGCGCTCGTCGACGACATGTTCGCCCGGTTCAAGGAGATCGTGCGGGCGGGCCGGCCGAAGCTCGACGACGCCGCGCTCGAGCAGGTCGCCACCGGGCAGGTGTTCACCGCGCGCCAGGCGCTCGAGGCGGGACTCGTCGACCGGATCGGTTTCCTCGACGACGCCATCTCCCGGGCGGTCGAACTGGCGGGTCTCACGGAGCGGACCGCGCGCGTCGTGCGCTACCAGCGCCCCAAGTCGCTGGCCGAGGGACTGCTCGGCATCGACGCGCCGACGGCACGCGGGCCGTGGCAGTCGTTCGCCGAGTTGACGACGCCGCGGGCATGGTACCTGTGCAGCTGGTGGCCGGCGCTGGTGGCCAGCGGCGGGTGAGGCGCCGACCGGGCGCGTGGCGACCTTCAGGAGCCGGCCTGCTCGAAAAGCACGGCGAGTCCCTGGCCGAGCCCGATCGACGTCGCCGCGAGGCCCCACCGGCCCCCCGACCGGACCAGCGCGTGGACCAGCGTGGTCGCCATCCGCGCCCCGGCTGCTCCGGGTGGGTTGCCGAGGGCGAGGCTCCCGCCGCACGGATTGACGCGGGCAGGGTCGATGCCGAGCTCGGCGACGTCGTTGATCACCTCGGCGGCGAACGTCTCGTCGAGTTCGAAGTGGTCGATGTCCTCCGGACGCACCCCCGACTTGCCGAGGAGCTTGCGGGTGGCGTGCAGGGCGCCCCGCCCCGTGGCTGCCGGAGGGAGGCCGACCGTCGCCGTCGCCACGACGGTCGCCAGCGGTGTCAGCCGCCGACGAAGCGCCTCGCCACGGGACATGATCACCAGCGCCGCCGCTCCGGCGCCCGGGGGTGCCGCCGTGGCGGCCGTGATCGTGCCGGAGCCGGGCAGGAACAGCGGCTCGAGCCGGTCGAGGTCGGCGACGCGCTCGGCGGCCAGAATCGCCTCGTCACGGACGACGGTCGCGGGCCGACCGCCCTCGTCGTGCCCCCCGACGGCGACGATCTCGTCTTTCCAGTCGGCGGCGGCGGCGCGGCGGTGGCTCTCGAGCGCCCAGGCCTCCTGCCGACGGCGGTCGATCCCCGTGCGGATCGCGAGGTGCTCCGCGCACAGGCCCGGCGAGAGGACCCCCCTGCTGCTCGCGGCCAGCGCCCGGGGATGGATGTCGGCGCTGTGGGCCGCCGCTCCACGGCCTGGATGGTCGACCCCTCCGGCGACGACGACGCGTTCGGCTCCGACGCGGATCGCCTGGGCGCCGCGGACGAGGGCCTCGAGTCCCGAGCCGCCGCCGCGGTCGACCGTCGCCCCCGCGGCGCCGAACGGCAGCCCGGCGAGGAGCGCGGCGTTCCGGGCGACGTTGCCCCCCAGCTCGCCCCTCGGCTGCGTGCAGCCGAGGATCACGTCCTCGATCGTCGCGGGATCGACACCCGCAGCGGCCACGGCCGCCGCGATCGCCGCCGCGGCCAACTCGTCGCCCCGCACCCGGCGGAACACCCCACGGCCCGGATCACCCAGGCCGATCGCCGTGCGCCGGCACCCGACGATGACGGGTGTTTCGTCGTCTCGCGCCGTGGCCGGAGAGGTCATGCGACGAAGCGACCTCCCTCGGTCGCCATGGCCCGCAGCCGTTGCGTGGCCACCATCCGCGGGCCGAGATCCGCCAGCGTGCCGAGCCGGCGGACGATCTCCGTGGGGCCGACGTCGTCGGCCCAGGCGAGCAGTCCGCCTCGGAACGGGGGAAAGCCGAGGGCGTGGATCATCGCCAGGTCGACCTCGTCGGCGTCGCGGACGATCCCCTCGTCGAGCACCCGCGTCGCCTCGAGCACGACGGGAAGGAGGAGCCGGTCGGTGATCGTGTCGTCGTCGTCGCCGCGGGGGGGGAGCCGGTAGGGGGCGATCACCGGGGCGATCAGTGCCGTAGCGTCGCCGATCGGCGGCCCCGGCCGGCCGACCGGGGCCTGCTCTGGAGCGTAATCGTAGAACCCGCCGCCGCTCTTCCGCCCCAAACGCCCCGCACGCACCAGCGCCGGCACGACCGGCGATGCCGCGATCCGATCAGCGAACGCGTCGGCGAGGACGAGACCGGCATACAGCGCGGTGTCGAGGCCGATCAGGTCGTAGAGTTCGAGCGGCCCCAGCGGCATCCCGAAGCGGCGTGCGACGCCGTCGATCCGCGCCGCGGCGACTCCCTCGCGGAGGATCTCCACCGCCTCGTGGAGGTAGGGCATGAGGAGCCGGTTGACGAGGAACCCGGGGCTGTCGCGAACCACGATCGGGCACTTGCCCAGACGTTTCGCGTGTGCCACGGCGGTGGCGACGGTGGCGTCGGTGGTCGCCGGCCCGCGGACCACTTCGACGAGCGTCATCCGCCTGACGGGATTGAAGAAGTGGAGGCCGCAGAACCGGCCCGGGGCGGCGAGCGCGGAAGCGAGACGGCCGATCGGATTGGTCGACGTGTTGGTGGCGATCACCGTGTCGGGGCCGACCGTCGCCTCGATCGTCCGCAGCAGCTCGAGCTTGACGTCGGTGCGCTCGACGGCCGACTCGATCACGAGGTCGGCGGTGACCAGAGCCGCCGGATGGGTCGCCGGGTGGAGCCGAGCCGCGTCCACGGCCGTCCGATCCTCGGTCGCGTGGCGGCGCGCCGGATCCCGGGCCGCCTCGTCGAGGATCGTGGGGACCGCCCGCGCCAACGCCTCCTCGTCGATGTCGACCAGGGTCACCGTGAACCCGGCGCGGAGGTGGGCCGCGGCGATACCCGATCCCATGATGCCGGCGCCGACGACGGCGGGCGCGGCGATCGCGGTCGCGGATGGCGACGGGGTGGCGGAGGAGCGGCAGTCGATCCCCGGATCACGGCGGTTGCGCTCGGCGAGGCGCTGGACCCGGACGAGATGGCCGGTCACCGGCGAGGCGAGGAGCCGGGCGAACGCCCGGGCCTCGAGCCGGGCGGCGTGTTCCGCGGACACGTCGAGTCCGTCGAGGATCGTCTCGAGGATCGTGGGAGGGGCCGGGTAATGGCCGCCGGTGCGGCCGTTGATCACCGCGGCCGACGAGGCCGCGAGGAAATCGCGCTCCTCCGGCGCGAGCACGACCCGCCCTGCCATCCGCCGCCGCCGGGCTGTCCGCGCGGCGTCGTCACGGAGCCGCTCGACGAGGCCGCGGGCGGTGGCGAGGGCGAGTTCCGGAGCCACGCAGGCGTCGACCAGACCGAGCCGGGCGGCGGCGCCACCGTCGATCGGTTCCCCGGCGGCGATCAGTTCCAGTGCAGCGCCCGGTCCGACGAGGCGCGGCAGCAATGCGGTGCCCCCCCAGCCGGGCATGAGGCCGAGCTTGACCTCGGGAAACCCGAGCACCGTGTGGGAGGCGTCGGTCGCCACCCTGGCGTCACAGGCCAGGGCGAGCTCCAAACCCCCGCCGAGGCAGGCGCCATCGATCGCCGCGACGCTCGGCCATGGGCGGCTGGCGAGGCGGGCGAACAGCGTGCGCCCCGACTCGCAGAGCCACTCGATGTCGGCGCTGGCGGCGCGGACGAGCACCTCGAGCCGGCCGATGTCGGCTCCGCTGACGAACGAGCCCGGCCGCGCCGAGGCGACGATCAGCCCCGTCGGTGGCGGTCCGGCGTCGAGTTGATCGAGGATCGCCTCGAGATCGAAGAGGACCGACTGCGTGATCACGTTGTGGGCCCGGCCCGGGACGAGCACCGTGATCGTCACGATGCCGTCGGCGCCGCGGTCGGCCCGCAGCGTCTCGAACGCCCACGCCTCCGGGTCGTCGGCCGCACTCCGGGCGTCGTCGACGTCGCGCTGCTGGGGAGACGGCCGGTCGGTCATGGAAAAGGCCCGTGAAAACCGTGAACAACCGGCGACGCTGCTTGCCTGTCAGGTAAAAACCTGTAGTGTATCGGGTTTCCGTCCGTTCGCCGGCCTGCAGTGCGGGGGCTCCGTGTCCCGGCCCCGGCGCGGAGCGGACGAGCGCGGTGGCCATCGACACGACGCCGACAAGACGGCCGGAACGGGACGACACGGTGGTGACGGAGCGACACATGGTTGGCGAGCGGTCGGAGGCTGCGATCGGCGCCGGGCGGGGCCCGTGGGGTGCTGCCCGACCGGAACGCAACGCGGTTTTCGGGCCGAACCGTTGGGGCCGTGGCCTGGCGGCGTTTTCCGAGCGGTCACTCCCCGCGCAGGTGCGCTGGGCGCGGCTGGCGATGGTGTGGTTGGGCCTGGTCGGCGTGATCGTCGTCGGACGGTTGCTTCAGCCCGCCTACAACGTCACGCCCCTGACGGCAGTGGCGCTGGTCGCCGGTGCGGTGTTTCCCAGTGCGATCCTCGCGGCGACCGTCCCCGTCGCCGGTCTCGCGCTCGGCAACCTCATCCAGCCGGGGTACGGCAGCCTCGCGATGGCGACGATCGTGTTCGCGGCCTGTGCCGCCCCGGTGTCGCTGCGATCGTGGGTCCGATCCGGCCGAGCACTGCAAATCGTGGCGGGAGGCCTCGCCGGTGCGGTGACGTTTTTCGTCGTCACCAACGTGGCATACTGGTGGCTTTCGAACGATTACCCGCATACGATCCAGGGGCTTGGCGCGTGCTTCGTGAACGCCTTGCCGTTCTTTCGCTGGCAGCCGGTCGGGGACGTTGTCTGGAGCCTCGGGCTGGTTTCGTTGACGGCAGCGATCGGTCACCGGATCGGTGGACCAGTGACTGCCGGTGGCGAGAGCGCGGCGTTGTCGATCGAGCGCGTTGAATGATCTGCGGTCGATCGGTGGAGTCGAGCGGCATCTGAATTCGCGGGAATGGCGGAATTGGCAGACGCGCCAGGTTGAGGGCCTGGTGGTAGTAATACCGTGCAGGTTCAAGTCCTGTTTCCCGCACTGACGGCTTGTGACAGCGACGGCCCGCAGGCCGGCCCCTTCGGCCAGGCCATCCACCCAGCGGCCTTTCTGGGTGGTTTCCCCGGCAGCGACCCCGATCCCCGTGGTGGTGTGACGCCGGTGACGCGAGGCCGAGACGTTTTTTCCCCCGCCCCGCGCGGCGCCTCTCCAGCAGGGGTGCTGAAAGGTCCGGCGTGGCGGAGGTTCTCCGAAGGTTGAGCCGATGACCGGCGATTCCCCAGAACGCACCAGCGACGACGCCGCCGAAGTGGGCCGTGGACCGACCGACGAGCCAGCGGCGCCCGCCACCGGCGACGCCCCGGCGGGAGGCGATGATTCCGCCGACGCGGCGGCGACGCGACGGCGGATCGCGATCGGGACGCAGCGCCCCGGCGTCGCGCCCCCGCGGCTGCCGCCACGGCATCAATTCGTGACCTCGCCGGCGCAACCGCGGGGCACCGATGTGGCCCCCGGCGCTGCCCCGGTGGAGGCCGCGGCTGCCTCCGCGTCGCCCATTCCGGAAGGCGGCACGGCGGTTCCCGATGCGGCGTCGCCCGATGCGGGCGAGGTCGGGGCCGGCGGCGCCCCTCAACCGGCCGTCCGCGGACCGGCTCCCGGAGGCCGTGGCGAACCCCGCCCCGGCGGCGGGCGCCCGCGCCGTCCGCAGCGCGAGCCATCGGCGTTCGACATCCAGCGCCCCGTGAAGCGCGTCGCACCGCCGAGCCTCCGCGGGCCCCTCGAAGACGACCTCGAAGCCGACTTCGCCGCCGCGATGGAGGGGATCGCCGTCGACGACGTCCTCGCCCGCGCTCCGGCCGACAAGGTCGAGGCACCGCTCGAGCCGGGCACGCGGGTCTCCGGAACGGTCGTCAGCTTCGGTCCCGATACGGCATTTCTCGACCTCGGCGGACGGCGGCAGGGGGCGCTCAAGCTCGCCGGTATCGAACCGGTTCCCGAGGTGGGGGCCGTGCTCGAGCTCTCGGTCGGCGGTCGCAACGAGGAAGACGGGCTCTACGACGTCGCCCCCGCCAACCGCGCCGTCGCCGTCGAGGATTGGTCGCAGCTCGAGGCGGGGATGGTCGTGGCGGCGCGCGTCACCGGCGCCAACAAGGGAGGCCTGGAGTGCGACGTCGCCGGGCTCCGGGGGTTCATGCCGGCGAGCCTGGTCAGCACCTGGCGGATCGAGAACCTCGAGGAGTTGGTCGGCCAGACGCTCGAGTCGCTGGTCACCGAGATCGTCCCCGCCGCCCGGCGCCTCGTCCTCTCCCGCCGGGCGGTGATCGAGCGGCAGGCCGCCGACGCGCGGACGAAACTCCTCGAAAGTCTCGCGGTCGGTGACGTCCGCGAGGGGATCGTGCGCAGCGTCCGCGATTTCGGGGCGTTCGTCGACATCGGCGACGGCGTCGACGGGCTGGTCCACGTCAGCCAGATGTCGTGGGACCGGGTCGCGAAGCCGGAGGATTTCCTCCAGCCCGGTCAGAAGGTCCGCGTCGTCGTCAAGAAGATCGACGCCCAGACGGGCAAGATCGGCCTCTCGATCCGCGAGACGGCGGAGAGCCCGTGGAAGACGGCGGCGGAGCGGTTTCCGATCGGGTCCACGGTGCGCGGGGCCGTGACGCGGATCGCCCAGTTCGGGGCGTTCGTCCGGCTCGCTCCGGGGATCGAGGGCTTGGTCCACGTGTCGGAGTTGGCGCACCGCCACGTGCGGAGTGTCGGCGACGTGGTCAAGGAGGGCGAGACGGTCGAATGCCGGGTGATGGCCGTCGATCCCGACGAGCAGCGCCTGTCGCTGTCGATCAAGGCGCTGGCGGCCTTGGCGCAGCCGGCCGCGGCAGCGGCCGCCGACGAGCCCGAGGCAGTCGAGGAGCCGCCCCCGCCGCCGGTGAAGCAGTCCAACAAACCGCTCAAGGGGGGACTCGGCGGTGGATCGGCCGGCGACCGCTTCGGCTTGAAGTGGTGAGCGGCGGCGCGGGCGGAGCCGGGCTCGTGGCTACGGATCGCGGCGGGCGAAGATCACGCAGGCGAGCGCCAGGTAGGCGGCGGCGTGGAGAAGGGTGAGCCCGATCCCCGACCGCCAGGAGAAATCGCCACTCTCGACGAGCATCCGCAGCCGGCCGCCGATCGCGAAGTCGCGCATCAACTGGCGGTCGACCATCGTGTCGAGATCCTCGGTGTGCGGCAGCACGGCATAGACGGCGTCGGCGAACCGCCCGACCGTGCTTTTGTGGAATGCCGACCCGGGGCCCTGCGGCTTGTCGATGGACGGCTTCCGGCCGCGGAGGGTTTCGACCATGCTCGTCGGCCGCGGCCGGCCGACGTTCTCCTCGCGGAGGCGGCTGGCGACCGACTGCTGGTGCAACAACCCGACGATGAACAGCACCGCCCAGTAGCTGACCGTCACCAGCATCGCCGCCGGCGCCGAGCGCGTGATCACCCCGGTGCAGACGCTGACGGCCAGGAGCAGGGCGAAGAACAGCAGCAGGCTGGGGAGGGCGAGGACCACGCCCGGCGAGCGGACGTCGGCGAGGACCACCGTCACCACCCACGTGGCGAGGATCAGCGCTCCCAGGAGCACGGCGACGAACGCCAGCGCCGCGGCGTATTTGAACACGATCAGCTGCCACCGCGGCACGGGACGGACCAGCAGCAATTCGAGGGTCCCCTTGCGGAGCATCGTCGGCACGAACGGGGCGGTGACGACGACGCACACCAACAGCAGGATCGTGCTGCCGATCCCCGTGCAGAGCAGCTTCTGGAGGATGAACACCTCGAGGCCCAGGGGCGCCCCCTGCTCCGGCGTCATGTCCATGCCGCCGAAGAACAGCGTGAACCGGTGGGGCCAGAGGATCCGCAGGTCGGGTCCGGGGGCGACCGTCAGTTCCCAGGTCTGACCGCCGAGCGCGGAGGTGATGCGGTTGGTCGTCTCGCGGATCTCGGCGACCCGCCACAGCCGGCCGTCGGGAATGGTGCCGAAACGCCCGCGGACCGCTTCGCTGGTCTCCGGCTTCCCGACCAGCGGCACCGTGTTCCGCGCCAGCGTCACCTTCCACGACGATTCCGGGATGTCGTCGCCGAGCGGTTCGGCGGCGGTGATCCAGGCCAGCGAGCCGTCGAGCCGGGCGACGACGTCACCGACGGTCTCCGTGGCGAGGTCGAATCCGTCGAGGTCGGCGCCGAGGGTCTTGGCGGCCAGGTCGAGGAAGGTGCGCCCCGCCGGCCGCGGCTCGACCCGGCCCGACAGCGCGGTCACGAACAGGATCGCGATCGCCGCCGCGAGCAACCACAGCACGCGTGCGTCCCGGAACTCGAGCCACGAGTCGCGGAGGATCGCCAGGGCACTGCGCACGATCCCCGGAGTGGGCGCGTCGGCATCGGGCTCGGCGCCGAGGCTCATCGGGCGAGTCCTCCGGGGCCGGCCGGCGCCGGGGCGTCGGCCTGGGCGGCGCCGAGGTAGACGTCTTCGAGGCTGCCGCGCTCCTGCTCGAGGTGGCGGAGGGCGAGACCGGCCGCCGCGGCCGCCGCCAGGAAGGCATCGAGTTGCTTCTCGGCCGGGGATTCGGCGCGCGGAGAGTCCCCATGCACCGAGAGCCGGAACCGGCCCGGCTGGTCGGCCGGTTCGAGTCGCGTCCCGGGGACCACGAGACCCTCCGGGGGCGGCCGGTCGAATGCCACCAGCCAACTCTGCTTGCGGCCGACCAGTTCCGGCACGGTGCCGGAGAGGACCACCTGCCCCTTGCGCATGATCGCGACGCGGTCACAGAGCTGTTCGACCTCGCCGAGAAGATGGCTGTTGATGAAGATCGTCACGCCGCGGTCCCGTTCGGCGAGCAGCAGTTCGCGGATCTGCCGCCGGCCGACCGGATCGACGCCGTCGGTCGGCTCGTCGAGGAACAGCACGGCGGGGCGGTGGAGCAGGGCCTGGGCGAGGCCGAGCCGCTGCTTCATCCCCTTGGAATAGCCGCGGATCCGCAGGCGCTCGCGGCCGCCGAGGCCGAGGCTGGCGAGCAGTTCGGCGCCGCGATGGCGCCGAACCGGAGCCGACAGTCCCTGGAGCCCGCCGTAGACGTCGAGCAGGGAGGGCCCGGTGTGGTACTCGGGGAGGCGGTGGTCCTCGGGGAGGTAGCCGACGGTGCGCCGCGCCGCCACGCTTCCGACCGGCCGGCCGAGGAGCCGCGCCGACCCGGCGGTGGGGAGGACCATCCCGAGGAGGATCTTGACCAGCGTCGTCTTTCCAGCGCCGTTCTGGCCGAGGAGCCCGAAGATCTCCCCGCGGGCGACGGTGAGGCTCACGCCCGCCAGCGCACGGACCGGGCCGTAGTGCTTCTCGAGGCCGTCGACGGTGACGACGCCGCCGTTCCCGAACGAATCGGCCTCCGTCCCCCGGGCGTGCTGTCCGGTGACCATCGGGCGCCTCACGTCGCGCGGGGCAGGAGCCGGTCGGTGCCGACCCACGGCACGAGCGGCGCGGGCACGGTCACCGATCCGTCGGCCTGCTGGTGATTCTCGAGGATCGCGATGATCGCCCGGCTGATCGCCACCGCCGTGCCGTTGAGGGTGTGGACGAAGGCCGTGCCCTTGCCCCCGGTCGGGCGGTAGCGGATCGCCAGACGCCGCGACTGGTAGTCGGTGCAATTGGAGGTGCTCGTCACCTCCCCCCACTCCCCGGCCGTCCCGCGGCCCGGCATCCAGGCCTCGAGGTCGAATTTCCGGTAGGCCGGCCCGCCGAGGTCGCCGCTGGCGGTGTCGATGACGCGGTACGGGATGCCGAGACCGTCGAACAGCCGGCACTCGAGGTCGAGGAGCTTGCCGTGGATCTCCTCGCTCTGCTCCGGGAGCGTGAACGCGAACATCTCCACCTTGGTGAACTGGTGGACACGGTACAGCCCGCGCGTCGCGCGGCCGTGGGCGCCGGCCTCGGTGCGGAAGCAGTGGCTCGTGCCGGCGAGGAGCAGGGGGAGCTCGGCGGGATCGAAGATCCGTTCGTGCATCGCCCCGCCGAGCGTGATCTCCGCGGTCGCCACCAGCGACAGGTCGGAATCGGTGATCGAATAGATCTGCGTCTCGGGGCCGCGCGGCATGAAGCCGGTGCCCTCGAGGATCGTGTCGCGCGCCAGGTCGGGGGTGGTCATCGGCGTGAATCCGGCCGCGACCAGCAGGTCGAGGGCGTACTTCTGCAACGCGAGTTCGAGGAACACGCCGGCGCCGGTGAGGAAGTAGAAGCCGTGGCCGGCGACGCGCGCCCCGGCCTCGAAGTCGAACAGCCCGAGATTCGCCCCCAGGGCGACGTGGTCGCGCGGTGCGAAGCCGAACTCACGGAGGGGTGTCGAGCCGCGCCGGATCTCGACGGCGTCGCTTTCGCCGCCGCGCGGTGCGGCGGGATGGGTGAGGTTGGGGATCGCGCGGAGGATCTCGTCGCCCTCGGCGACGAGCGCCTGCAGCCGCGTATCGAGCGCCGCTGCCTCCTCCCGGAGACGGCGCCCCTCGGCCTTGAGGGCGTCGCGTGCCGCCGCGTCCGCCGCCTTGCCGATCGAGCGGCTCACCTGGCCGGCTTCCTGGTTGAGCCGGTCGACGTCGGCCTGGAGCTGGCGGCGGAGGCGATCGAGCTCGGCGAAGCGGGAGACGTCGGCGGCCGAGCCGCGGTCGCGGCAATTCGCGGCGACGAGATCGACGTTGTCGGCGACGAAACGGCGGTCGAGCACGGGAGACGTCTCCGGGGCGAGGCGGTGCGATCGCGGGGGACCGGGACTGCGTATACTATCGGCTGCAGCGGCGTTTTCCCGCCGTTCCCGTGGTGGAGTCCTTCCTGCCGATGCCCGCCGCCAGCGCCGAGACCGCGATCGAGGAGACGCCGGCCCCGGCCCCGCCGGAAGCCGAGCGCCGCGACAAGCCGAAGCGCCAGCCCCGGTACCATGTCGTCCTCTGGAACGACGACGACCACACCTACGACTACGTGGTCACGATGCTCCAGTCGCTGTTCGGCCACCCCCCGGAGCGCGGTTTCCGGCTCGCCAAGGAAGTCGACACCCAGGGCCGGGTGATCGTTCTCACCACGACCCGCGAGCATGCCGAACTGAAGCGCGACCAGATCCACGCCTTCGGTGCCGACCGTCTCCTCGCCCGCTCGAAGGGCTCGATGAAGGCCTCGATCGAGGCCGAATCCTGACCGGCCGGCCCGGCGCCCTGCAGGCTGCCGGTTCGCACCCCGCCGGTCGTCGCGGAAGGACGAGGGAGCGTTCCGGCACCGCCCCACCGGCGGCTGGCGCCAGCGTGGGCTTCAGGAGCGGCGTTGGACCCGCGCCTCGAGCGCCGCGCGGCAGGCGGTGAGGAGGTCGACGTCAACCGCGGGGATGCCCGCCGGGGCGTCGGCCTCCCGGTCGGCGTTGACCCACTCGGCGCTGGCCAGCGCCGCCCGCACCAGTTCGTCGACGCGCGTGCCGTGGGCCGCCGCCGCGAGGTCGCCGGCGACGACCTGCAGCGCCACAGGGACGCCGGTCTCGATCGCCAGGTCGGCGAGGATCCCGGCGTGAAGGATGAAGATCACGTCGGGGTGCAGGCCGTCGACCGCCTCGGCCAGTGCCTGCCGCGCCGTCTCGCGCACCAGGCCGAGGAGGCGTGGCGGAAGCGTGGCGGTGGCGGCCAGCAGGGCGGCGGCGCTGCCGTCGCGGACCGCGGCGAGAAAGCCGCTGTTGGCGGCGGCGATGTCGTGGAGGTGGATGCCGTACAGGCCGGGCGTGGAGGCGGCGAGGGCCGGGACCGACGTCGGGCCGCAGGCGGCGGTGACCGCACCGCCGGCTTCCAGCACGCGGCGAAGCGCGTGCACTCGGGTCGCCGGTGGGTCGCAGCACCCGTGGTCGACGAGCAGTACGCGGATCATCCCACCCGTCTCCCCGATCAGGCCACCAGCCAGTGCCGTGCGACGACCAGGACGATGGCCATCATCGCCGTGGCGGCCCAGTCGTCGGCCATGATCCCCAGCCCCCCCGGGAGCCGCTCGAGCTGCCGGCAGGGAAAGGGCTTGAGGATGTCGAACAGGCGGTGCAGCGCGAATGCCAGGGCGAGGATCGGCAGCGTCCGGTCCGCCGCCGGCATCACCAGCAGGCCGAGCGGCAGGCTGGCGCATTCGTCGAGCACGATCGCCCCCGGATCGGGGCTGCCGCCGAGCCGTCGCGCCGCCCGCGTGCAGATCGGAACGGCCGCGGCGTTGAGCGCCGCCAGCAGGGCGACCTCGACCGGAAACGGAAGCCGGGCCCAGGCGAGGGTGCCTGCCAGCCCGACGCCGACGAGCGCGCCCCACGTGCCGGCGGCGACCCGCGCCAGCCCGACACCGCCGCAGGTCGCGACGCACGTTGCCGGGTCGCGCAGCGAGACGCCGTCGGAATCAGGGGCAGGAAGCGGTGGGGTCATCGCCAGGGCCGCACGCCGTGCCAGACGGGTAGAATATTCGATGATACCCTGACCCCGGACCACCGACCCCATGCCGAGCGACTCGCCTCCGCCAACTGCCGATGCCTCGCCGCCGATCGGGCGGCTGGAGCTCGTCGAATACCCCCATCCCGCGCTGGCGCGGCCGGCCCGGGCACTGGCGCAGATCGACGACGAACTGTGCGACGCCGTCGAGCAGATGTTCGAGATCATGTACGCCGCCAACGGGATCGGCCTGGCGGCCACGCAGGTCGCCCTCCCCTATCGGCTGTTCGTCGTCAACGTCGAGGGGCGGCGTGACGCCGGCGAGGAGCTGGTGTTCGTCAACCCGGTGCTCTCGCGCCCCCGCGGCGTCGCCGTGCAGGAGGAGGGGTGCCTCAGCCTGCCTGGGCTGCGGATGGACGTGCGCCGGCCGGAACGCGTGTGCGTCGAGGCCTGGTCGCTCGACGGCGCGCCGTTCCGGATGGATCTCGACGGTCTCCTCGCCCGCGTCGTCCAGCACGAGTACGACCACCTCGAGGGGCGGTTGTTCACCGATCGGCTCCCCGATGCGGCTGCCCTCGAGGCACGGCGGATGCTCGACTCGTTCCGCGAGGTGTTCCACGGCCGGCAGTCGCGCGGTGAGTTGCCCACGACGGCGGCGATGCTCGAGCGGTTGGCGCACCTCGAGGCGGCTCGCTGCGTCCCGGCCACCGGGTCGGCGTGATGGCGCGGGACGACGGCCGGCCGCTGCGGATCGTCGTCATGGGCACCGGCCCGTTCGCGGTGCCGTTGCTCGAAGCGCTGCTCGGTTCGGCGCACGAGATCGTCGCGGTCGTCACCCGCCCCGGCCATGCGCCCGGCGGCCGCCGGCCCCCTCCCAACCCGATCCGCGAAGCCGCCCTCCGCGCCGGGCTGGCGATCCTCGCCCCCGAACGGATCGGCGACCCGGCCGCGGCCGCCGACCTGGCGGCGCTGCGTCCCGACCTGCTGGTGGTCTGTGACTATGGCCAGATCCTCCCCGCGGCGATCCTCGGGCTGGCGCCACTGGGGGGCCTCAACCTCCACGGCTCGCTCCTCCCCCGCCACCGTGGCGCCGCTCCGGTACAGTGGGCGATCCGCGCGGGTGACGCCGTCACCGGGGCGAGCGTGATCGCGATGACACCGGCGCTCGATGCCGGCCACGTGCTCGCGGTCGCGACGACGCCGATCGGCGCCGACGAGACCGCCGCGGAGCTCGAGGCGCGGCTGGCGCGGCTCGGCGCGCCGCTGGTGCTCGAGGCGATCGAACGGTTGCGGGCCGCGGTCGAGGCGGGCGCCGATCCCGCCACGGTCGGCACCCCGCAGGACGCCGCCCTCGCGACCCGGGCCCCGCGGCTGACGAAGGCCGACGGCCTCGTCGATTGGCGGCAGCCCGCGGCGGCGATCGAACGGCTGCGCCGGGCCCTCGAGCCCTGGCCGCGGGCGGCGACGGTGTGGCGCCGCCCCGGTCAGGCGGCGCTGCGGCTGGTGCTCGACGACGTCGCCGTCGCCGCTGCCGCGCCCGTGACGGCGGCTCCCGGCACGGTCCTCGACGCCGGCCCCGGCAGGCTCGTCATCGCCAGTGGGGAAGCCACCGCAGTCGAGATCCTCAGGCTCGTGCCCGAGGGGCGGCGGCCGATGGCCGCCGCGGACTTCCTCCGCGGTCACTTCCTCGCGCCGGGGACCGTGCTCGGCTGACGGCCGCTGCCGCCGAGCGCCCACCGGGCGGCGCTGCCTGCCGCGGCGACGAACTGGCCGCGGCTTCCGCCGGCCGGGCTGGTAAAATCCCGCCATGCCCAAGCTGTGGATCGACACCGTCGGCTGCCAGATGAACGTGCTCGACAGCGAGCTGGTGGTGGCGGCGCTGCGCCGTCAGGGCTGGGACGTCGCCCCGGGGATCGCCGACGCCGATGCGGTGTTTTTCAACACCTGCAGCGTCCGCCAGCATGCCGAGGACAAGGTCTGGTCGGCGCTCGGTCGCGTCCGCCTCGAGAAGGAACGGCGCCCTGGCCTCGTGGTCGGTGTCCTCGGCTGCATGGCCCAGAAGGAGCAGGCGCTGGTCCGGTCGCGGGCGCCGTGGGTGGACCTCGTCGTCGGGCCGGGGCAGCTCCACCGCGTGCCGCTCCTCGTCGAGGCGATCCGCAGTGGCGGCGGACCGCGTGTCGAGGTGGCGCTGGGGCGGACGGCGGGGAGCCGAGACGAGATCGCGCGCAGCTTCGAGAGCTACGATCCCGACCGCGACCCGTCGATGCGTCCCAATCCCTTCCAGGCCTTCGTGCGCACGCAGACCGGGTGCGACAAATTTTGCGCGTTCTGCGTCGTCCCCCACGTCCGCGGCCCGGAGCAGGCGCGGGCCCCCGACACGATCGTCGCCGAAGTCCGCCGGCTGGTCGACGAGGGGTGTCGCGAGGTGACCCTCATCGGGCAGACGGTCAACAGCTACCGCTGGACCGACGGCACGGGCACGACGCGGCTCGCCGACCTGCTGGCCCGGCTCGACGGCGTCGCCGGGCTCGACCGGATCCGCTTCGTCACCAACTACCCGCGCGACATGACGGCCGACCTCGTCGCCGCGGTCCGCGACCTGCCCAAGGTCTGCCCGTACCTCCACGTCCCCGCGCAGCACGGCTCCGACGCCGTGCTCGGGCGGATGAAGCGCGGCTACACGATCGGCGAATACCGCGAGATGTTCGCGATGGTCCGGGCCGAGCTGCCCCACGCGGCGGTGACCAGCGACTTCATCGTCGGCTTCTGCGGCGAGACCGACGCCGAGTTCGCCGCCACGCTCGCCCTCGTGGAGGAGTGCGGCTTCAAGAACAGCTTCATCTTCAAGTACAGCCCGCGGCCCGGGACGAAGGCCTTCCAGCGCCAGCCTGACGACGTCCCCGAGGAGGTCAAGAAGGAGCGTCACCGCCTCCTCCTCGATGCGCAGACGGAGGCCAGCCGCGCCGGCAACCAGCCGTTCGTCGGCACCCGCCAGCAGATTCTCGTCGAGGGGCTCAGTGCCCGCGACGGGAAGCGCACCGGAGCCGGCGACACCCCCGATTCGATGGCGCAACTCACCGGGCGGACGCGCTGCGACCGGATCGTCGTCTTCGACGCAGCGCTGCGCCTCGTGGGCCGCCTGGTGGATGTCGACATCGTCGCCGCCGGTCCATGGTCGCTCGGCGGGCTGATCGCCGACGACGCGGCGGCGGCCGCCGACGGCGACGCCTCCGCTGGCAGTGCCGCCTCCGCTGGCAGTGCCGCCTCCGCTGGCGCGGCCTGTCCGCCACCCCCCGTTCTCCACCAGATCCGTCCGCCGGCGGTGGTCGGGGAGCGGAGGACGTGACCGCGTGGTCCGCTCGGCCGCATCGTCGGGTGTCTCCACCCCCCTCGTCGTGACCGGGGCCGATCTGCGGCGGCTGCTCGGCGAATCGGAGCGGGCGACGGCATGGGGAATCGCCGCCGGACTTCCCGATCCGACGGCGGCGAGGCGGCACCTCGGCGAGCTGGCCGCCGTGGGGTTGCCCGACGACCTCCTCGCCGCGCTGCTCACGGCGCTGGCCGGGGAATTACCGCGGACGAGCGACCCGGAGCGGGTACTCGTCGCGCTCGAGCGGTTCCTCGCCGCCGTCCGCAGCCCGCTGGCCGCGGCGGCCCTCTTCCAACGCGACCCGCGGGCGCTGGCGATCCTGCTGGCGATCTTCTCCGCCAGCGCCCACCTCGCCGAGATCGTGATCGGCGACCCGGAGTCGTGGGAGGAGGTCCGGGTGGCGGGGGGGCGGCCCGTCGGCCGGGATGTGCTCGCCGCCGCGCTCGAGGGGGAGCTGGCGGCGGTCGACGATCCCGACCTGGCGATCCGGGCACTGCGTCGATTCCGCCGCCGTGAACTGCTGCGGATCGCCTACGGCGACATCGTCGTCGGGCAGCGGCTGGAGACGGTCACCGGGCAGTTGTCGCTGGTCGCCGAGACGATCCTCGACGCCGCACTGGCGCTTGCCCTGCGCCGGCAGGAGGCGATCCGCGGCGTTCCGCGCGGGCCCGGCGGCGAACGGGCGACGCTCGCCGTGATCGCGCTGGGCAAGCTCGGCGGCGCCGAGCTCAACTATTCCAGCGACATCGACTTGGTCCTCGTGCACTCGGCCGATGGCCGCGTCGAAGGGGCGCGGCCCGGCACCAACCAGGAGTTCTTCACGCGCGTCGCCCAGGAGCTGGTCCGGCTCCTCGCCGAGTCGAGCGATGCCGGGATCGGGTACCGCGTCGATCTCGGGTTGCGGCCCCACGGCAACTCCGGGCCGTTGTCGCTGTCGCGCGAGACGCTGCTGCACTACGCCGACCGCCAGGGGCGGACCTGGGAGCGGCAGGCGTGGGTCCGTGCGCGGTGCGTGGCCGGCGACCGGGCGCTGGGCGCGCGGCTGCTGGGGCAACTCCAGCCGTGGATCTACAGCCGCTGGCTGACACGTGCGGAGATCGGCGAGATCCAGTCGCTCAAACGCCGCATCGAGGCCCGCGCCGCCCACGAGTCGGCTGCCCTCGACGATGTCAAGCACGGCCGCGGCGGGATCCGCGACATCGAGTTCACGATCCAGTTCCTCCAGCTGCTCGCCGGCGGCGACATTCCCCGGGTCCGGACCGGGAACACCCTCGAGGCGATCCGCCGGCTGGCGGAATGCGCCGTCCTCACCGACCAGGAGCGGGAGGTCCTCGAGCGCACCTACACGCTGCTGCGGACCGTCGAACACCGCCTCCAGATCCTCTACGACCGGCAGACGCACGGCCTTCCGGCCGCGCCCCGCGAACGGGAGCGGCTCGCGATCCGGCTCGGTGAAGGGACGGGGCCCGACGGCGCGCGGAAGCTCACCGAGAGCATCGCCGGCGCGATGACGCTCGCCCGGCGGATCGTCGATCACCTCCTCGACGACGCCTTTCCCGACGACCGCGCGCCGGCCCCCGAGGTCGATCTGCTCCTCGATCCCGACCCTGCCGCCGAGACGGTGGAGCGCCTCCTCGCCGGCCACGGTTTCGCCGACGTCGCCGGCGCTTGGGCGGCGCTGAAGTCGCTCGCCGAGGAGCGCGTGCCGTTCCTCTCCAGCCCGCGCTGCCGCCATTTCCTCGCGGCCAGCGCCCCGCGCCTCCTCGCGGCGATCGCCGCGACGCCCGATCCCGACGCCACGCTCGCCACGCTGGTGGCAGTCGCCGATTCGCTCGGCGGCAAGGGGGTGCTGTGGGAACTGTTCAGCGTCCACCCCCCGTCGCTCGACCTGACGGTGCGGCTGTGCGCCTCGAGCCCGTACCTCGCCGGTCTCCTCGTCGCCCATCCGGGGATGATCGACGAATTGCTCGACGGGCTGATGATCGACGAGCCCTCCGGGCCGGCGCCGCTCGAGGCCGAGCTCCGCGCGCTGTGCCGTGGGGCCGTCGATGCCGAGCCGATCCTCCACGCCTTCAAGGTCTCGCGCCAGTTGCAGATCGGCGTCCACGACATGCTCGGCCGGGTCGACGTGGGGACGGTGACCGCTGCCCTGGCGGCGATCCCCGAGGCGATCCTCCGCGTCGTCGTGCCGCGCGAGGAGGAGCGACTCGTGGAGCGGCTCGGGGAGCCGCTCGTCGCCGGCGGTGCGCGCGAGGGCCAGCGTGCCGAAGTCGTGCTGCTGGGGCTGGGAAAGTTCGGCGGCGCCGAGATGAACTACGCCAGTCCCGTCGACGTCATGTTCCTCTACGACCACGACGGGCATTCGTTTCCCGCTCGCCGCGGCCGGCGCTCGACGGAGACCACGACCAACGCCCACTTCTTCGGCGAGCTGGCGCAGCGGGTGACGCGATCGTTCAACCGCTCGACCGCCCACGGCCGGCTCTACGAACTGCGCCCCGCTGGGCGCGGTGCCCCCGCGGCGCTGTCACTCGGCGAGCTGGAGCGGGCGTTCGCCCCCGACGGGCCGGCGACGCCGGCCGAGCGGCAGGCTCTGCTCAAGGCCCGGGTGGTGATCGGCGGGGAGGCGACCGCCGTGCGGGTCCGCTCGATCATCGACACCGCCTGCTACGGCCATCCCTGGAACGCCGCCGACGTGGCGGCGTTGCGGGGGGCGCGCCACCGTGCCGAGGAGGGGGCGGCGCCGGCCAATCTCGAGCGCGGCCCCGGAGGCCTGGTCGACATCGAGGCGGTCGTCCAGCTGTTGCAGCTCGTGCACGGCGGCGCCGATCCGTCGCTGCGCACGCCGCGGACGGCCGAGGCGCTCCCGGTGCTGCACCACGCCGGCCATCTCGACGCCGAGGAATACTCCGTGCTGGCCGCCGCGGAACGGCGACTCCGGCTGGTCACGGGGCGGCTGTGGTTGGTCGGTTCCACGACGCGCCACGAAATCCCGGCCGCTCCCGCCGAGCAGCGCCGGCTCGCCCACCTCCTCGGGGCTGCCGATGCGACGTCGCTGCGCGGCGAGGTGGAGACCCTCACCGTGGCCGTGCGGCGCGTGTTCGAGGCGGTGTTCGCGCGGACGGAGGCGAAACTGGCCTCACGTTGACCGCACCGGCGCGCGGCGGTGCCATACCCACCAGGTCGCGGCGGCCGGCAGCAGCAGCGCCGCGATCGCCGCCGTCTCGACCCCTCCCCAGCGACGCCCCAGGGCCCCCGCCACCGACCAGGCGAGAGCCACGGCGAGATTGCCGGCGGCCGCTGCCGGAAGAAACTCCGCGAAACGCATCCCCGTGGCGCCGCCGAGCAGGGCCGTCGCCTCCGCCAGCAGGGGCAGCGGTCGCGTCAGCAGCACGAGCCCGGGGCCGAGGCGCGACTGCCGGTCGACGAGGGCTGCCCGCTCGTCGTCGGGGAGCCGGGCGAGGGCACGGGTTCCGACGAGCCGCCCGAGGGCCCAGCCGGCGACGCTCCCGAGCGTCATCCCCGCCCAGCCGCAGGCGGTCGCCAATGGCACGCCGAGCACGGCACCGGCGAGGGTGGCGACGACGCTCGAAGGCACCGGCAGGAGGATGTCGGCGGCGAGGACCGCGACTTCCGTGGCGGCCAGCGCGGGTGCCGGCGGATCGGTGGCGAGCCACTCCTCGACGGCGCGGTCGAGGCGAACACCGAACAGGAGCAGCGGCAGCGCTGGCACGGCGACGGCCGCGACCACGGCGATCACCAGCAGCCGTGTCGTGCGGGGCATGTCTGGTTCCTGGCGATGGACGGTCATGCCCGCCGCACGTCGACCGCGACGTGCAGCCGGTGCTGCCCGCCACCGACGTACACCCCCTTGATCGGGCAAACGTCGCCGTAATCACGGCCCCATGCGACCGTCACGTGGCGGCCGCCGACGAGGCAGTCATTGGTGGGATCGACGTCCACCCAGCCCGCCCGGCCGCCCCAGCACGACAGCCAGGCATGCGACGCGTCGGCGCCGACGAGTGCCGCGCCGTCACCGCAGGCGGCGGTGCCGCTGGCGATGTAGCCGCTGACGTACCGGGCCGGCAGGCCCAGCGCGCGGAGGCAGGCGATCTGCAGGTGGGCGAAATCCTGGCAGACCCCGCGCCGCAGGGCGAACACCTGCTCGACCGGGGTGCTCACGGTCGTCGCTCCCGGATCGTAGGCGAAGTCGCGGTGGATCCGCCGGGTGAGATCCTCGAGGCCGGCACGCCACGAACGCCCCGGGGGAAACGACTCCGCCGCCCACGCGGTCACCGCGTCGTGTCGCCGGACGAGCGGCGAATCGAGCCGCATGCCGCGCAGCGACAGTCTCTCGGGGCCGGTGTGGCCGACCGCCAGCGCCGCCACGTCTTCCCAGGGGCTGCCGTCGTCGTCGGGAGCGGCAGCGGCGCAGACGTCGACCTCGGTCGTCGCTGTCACCACCAGCCGGCCATGGGGTTGCTCGACGACGAACGACCCGACGCGGTTCCCGAACACGTCGACGTGCTCGGCGATCCGCACCGGTGCCGGATCGACCTCGACGCGGTGGGCGACGATCGCCTGCCGGGGAGTGTCGCGCGGCGCCAGATGGATCTGGTTGTGGCAGACCAAGACCGGCGCGGCGTAGTCGTAGATCGTCGTATGGACGACGCGCCAGCGGACGGGCGCGACGACCTCGTCGCCGGTGAATGAGTCGTCGGGCATGGTCGGCAGTTCGCGGGGATCAGCGCTCGGCCCGGGCGGCAGCGTGCTCCGCCTGGGAGATGATGTCGACGCCGGTGTCGTCGGTCCAGGCGGCGATCAGTCGCGTGAACACCGGCCCGGGGACACCCGCGCCGATCGCCACGCCGTCGAAGCGCGTGGCCGGCAGCAGGCACGACGGCGTGCTCGTGAGCAGGATTTCGTCGGCACCACGCACGTCGGCCAGCGCGATGCTGTGCTCGATCCAGGGGATGCCGAGGCGCCCGGCCAGTCGGCGCGTGTGGGCGAGACTGATCCCGGGGAGGGCGTCGCCCGGCGGCGGCGTCGTGATGGTGCCGTCGCGGACGATCGCGACGTTGGCCGTGCTCGTCTCGCTGACCCTTCCGTCGCCATGGCAGATCAGCGCCCGGGCGCCCGCTTCGGCATCGGCTGCTTCACGGTCGGCGAGGTGGTAGTGCATCCGGCTGCGGCACTTCAGTTCCAACGGCCAGCAGGTCGCCGGCACCTGGGTGACGGTGACGGCGCGGAGGGCAACGCCACCGCGGTAGGCCCGAGCCCAGAGGGGGAACGCCAGCGGGAACGAATGCACCGCCAGCCGCGGTCGGCCGGGGCGGCCGCCGTGCTGGGCGGGGAGATCACCGGGAGTCGCGAGGATGACGACGCCGAGATCCTCGCCGGCGGGGAGCAGCCGATGATTGTGACGGGCGAGTACCGTGGCGGCTTCGAAGACCACGCCGACCGGAAGCGGTGGGGCGATCCGCGCAGCCGCCAGGGAGGCGGCGAACCGGTCCCGGTGGGCAGCGGGGAGGAACAGGTGTCCGCCGAACGTCCGGCACTGCTCGGTCACCGTGGCGCCGAGCACGAACCCTGCGTCCCCCGCCGGGATCGCGAACGCGGAGCGCGGCAGCCAGCGGCCGTCGACCCACGCCAGTTCACCTTCGGGAAGGCGGACCACCGGTCCGTCCGCAACGACGTCGCTGGTCACGGCGACTCACGCCGGTGAGACACGGCCGGACTGAAAGACCGGGGGGCGAGTTTGTCGCCGCCGTCACCAACGCTGACCGGCCGATGTGCGAGACGCCGAGGTTGAGAAGTGGAGGATAGGGGATTCGAACCCCTGACCTTCTGGCTGCCAGCCAGACGCTCTCCCAATTGAGCTAATCCCCCGACATGTTCGGGTGCCGCGGGTGGCGGCCGGGATTCCCGCGCCTGCCCAGTGCCCCGACACCCTGTGGCCCGACAGAGTCGGCCGACCGGGAACACCTGGCGCTGCGGCATCGGCTCGGCGACCCCTCGCGGATCAACCGAAACTATCGGCTCCTTGCACGACTGTCAACGCGGAAGCATTGTGGGGCACGGCGGTCGGAAGGTCGGTCCCCCCGTCGGGGCCCGGCCCGGGCCACGGGTGGAGGTCGTGAGAGCGATGGGGCGACGTTGGCCGGACGCGCGTCGGGACCGGGGCGCGGCACCGCACGCCGTGACGGCATCCGCCGAGCACCGTGCCGCGCCTGCGAGTGATGCGGTCCGGGGGGCGGTGACACTGGCGTTGGCGGCCTACCTCCTCGGACTACTCCTGTCGATCGCTGCCAACTCGTCAAGCGGCGCCTCGGCTCTGGTGCGCGCTCTCCACGGCCGACTCTTCTCCCCCTGGATGGTTCCGCCGTGGCTCGACCTCGGGTTCGACTACGGTCTCACCCGCGGGCTCCCCGAAGACGCCGACCATCGGCTCCTGGTCAGTGGCCGCGGAGCCGCCGCGCCTGCCCTCGAGTTTCCGGCCACCGGCATGACCGGCCAGCGCGCCGCGCGCTGGCGCCGGCTGGCCCGGGCCGTGGCGGTCGACGACGCCGATCCCTCGGGCACCTCGGTGCTGGCGACCGGCATGGCGGAGGGATTGTTCTCCCGCGTCGGCGCCGACGATCTCGAGGTCGTGGTGTCCCGCGATCCGTTCCCGGAGCGCGGCACGGCCCCCCGATCAACGCCGGAGAAGGTCAGCACGGTGCGCCTCCGGCGTGGTCCCGCCGGGCTCCAGCTGATCCGCACGTCGGATCCCGAGGAACTCGCGCCTCTGCTGCGCCCTGCACCACCGCTCGAAGGGAAGGGCCGCTGACATGGCCTTCTCGTCGGCGGGCAGCGCGATCGCGGCGGCCTGGGAACGCTGCTGGTTCGTTCCTGCCTTGCCCCGGCCACTGGCCATCGTGAGGATCCTCGCCGGCACGGTGGCGCTAGCGCTGTGGTGGAGTTGGTCAGCCGACCTGAACACCTGGTTCGGGCCCGACGGACTGCTCCCCGTCGGGGCCGTCCGGGAGTGGCGCTCGCCGTGGGGGATGTCGATCCTCGACCTGGCCCGGTCGACCGTGGTCGTCCGCGGGCTCTACCTGGCGATCGGCGCGGCGCTCGTCTGCCTGACGGTCGGCCTGGCGACACCGCTCGCGGCGCCGCTGGCCGCCGCCGGGTTCGCCAGCCTCCTGCACCGCGCGCCGATGCTCGCCGGCCCGGCCGACGACTGCACGGCCGTGTTGCTGTGGTGCCTCGTGGTCGGCCGCTCGGGGGACGATCTTTCCGTCGACCGGCGGCTCGCCATCACGCGGGGTTCGGGGACTCCCCAACCGGGCATCCGCAACCGGATCGCGCTGTCTCTGCTGCTTGTCCATGCTGCCGTGATCGCCGGCGCCGCGCTGCTGGCCCAGTTGAAGGCCGATGTCTGGTGGGATGGGTCGGCCGCGTGGCTGCTGTCGGCGGGGTCAGCGGTGCCTGTGCAGTTCGCGACAGTGTTTCGCCGATCGGAATACCTGTCCGACGCCGTCACCCACGCGATCGCTCTGTTCGAGGGGGCGTTCACGCTCGGTGTCGCCGTGCCCGCCCTCCGCCGCGTGACCGGGTGGATCGGAATCGTGGGTTGGCTGCTGGTGGGAGTGGTGGCGGGAGAGCCGTGGTGGGGTGCCGCGATGGCGGTGTTCGCCGTGGCGGTGTTGGTCAACCCACCGACGATCGGTCGTCCCTCCGAATGACCCCGGCCCTGCTCCCGATCGCGTGCCGTCCTGGGAGAAGTCATCGATGCCATCACGCCGCGACATCCTCAAGACCGGAGCGACCACCGCCGCGGTGGGCACGCTGGCGGCGGGAGCGACCGAGTCGCGGGCAGCCGACCCGTTCGCCGGCGCCCCGGTGACGTTCGACAAGGCCAACCAGGCCAGGCTTCCCCCCTGGGCGTTCACGATCGACTTGCCGGTCCCCCCGACGCTGCGTCCTCGGGCGATGGGGCAGTTCGAGCAGATCGATCGGCAACCGGTCTTCCTCCCCGCGGATCCGGTGCCAATCGGCGAGACGTTTCACGGCATCGCCCGTGAATGGTCGGAGACACCGGCCGCGTGGGCGGCCTACGGATGCAATCCGGCCCTCACCGGCCAAGCCGCCTGGGACGACCGGCGGATCTGCTTCCGCCAGATCCCGCGCCTCGACGGGATCCTCGAGCACTTCACGGTCGATCCCCAGACCGGCTTCATCACCTACCTCGGCACCGGATCGATGCCGAACTGGAACGCGTTTCCGATCAAGTGCTACCGGATCCCGATCGTCGAGACGCTGAAGACGCTCCGACCCGACGCACCGTTCCCGGCCCGTGTGCTCGCCTACGACGGGCGGATTCCCGGGCCGATGCTCAAGATGCGGATCGGTCAGCCGGTCGTCGTCCGGTTCGACAACCGGCTCGACACCGAGACCTCGATCCACTTCCACGGCGGCCACAACCCCGCCCATGCCGACGGCTTTCCGGTGTTTTACGTCCTGCCTGGCAAGCAACGCGATTACTTCTGGCCGAACATCGTCCCGCTCGACTACGAGAAAGCGCCGCGGCCCCAAGGGGAGTACGAACCGGCGTTGACGGAGGCCCAGTCGACGACCTGGTACCACGACCACGCGATGGACATCACCGGGTTCACCGTCTCAAAGGGGCTGGCGGGACAGATCACGATGTTCGCCGACTGGGAACTGCACCTCATCAAGGACGGGATCCTGCCGGGCTGGGGCGAGGCGTCGGTGACCGATCCCGACCAGGACGGCCTGGCGGCCGGCGTCGAGGATCCGCTCAACCCCGGCTACTACCTGCGCGAGCCGGGCAAGGAGCCGTTCTTCAACCCGTTCGACATCCCGATCGTCCTCCAGGACAAGCTCATCGACCCGGCCACCGGCCAGATCGTCTACGACAGCGACGGCCACAACGGCTACCTCGGCGACACGTTCTACGCCAACGGCGCTCCGTGGCCCGTCAAGACGGTCGGCGACCGCAAGTACCGGCTGCGGCTCCTCGACGGGGCCAACGCCCGGATCTTCCGGCTGCGGATCCTCTCGGAGGCCGACTTCATCCGCGCGCAGGAGGCCGGGCTGTCGGCCGACGAATTGGCGGCACGGGCGAAGCCGTTCCTCCAGATCGGCAAGGACAGCTGGATGTGGTCGCAGGCGCTCGAGCGCACGAGCGTCGTCCTGGCGATGGCCAACCGCGCCGACCTGATCGTCGATTTCGGCGCCTTCGTCGCGGGGATTCCACCCGAGGCGGGCCCGCAGGTCTTCTATCTAGTCAACACGATGCCGCAGTTCGACGGCCGCGGGCCGAAGGGGAAGCTCGACGACGGCGGCGATCCGCGCGTCCTGCCGCTGCCGTTCGACGTCCCCGGTCGGCCGCTGGTCGAACTCGACCGGCCGATCGCGTTGATCAAGTTCGTCGTCGAGCGGGAGACGGCGGAGTTCAAGCGCGAGCATCCCGACGCCACCGTCCGGGCCGGAACGGTGCTGATGCAGCAGCGCGAAAGGATCCCCGACGACGACGTGGCCGTCGTCCGCGAGTTCATCTTCGAGCGCGGCAAGGGCGCCTGGCAGGTTAACGGGCGGTTCTACGATCCGACGATCGCCAACGCGGCGCCGCAGATCGCGACCGAGGGCGAGCCGCAGCAACGCGACCTGGCCGAGGAATGGATCCTCCGCAACGGCGGTGGAGGCTGGTGGCATCCGATCCACATCCATCTCGAGAGCCACCAATTGGTGAGCTACGAGAAGGACTTCGCCGCCGACGACGTGATCGGGCCGATCGACGCCGTGCCGGTGCGGCCGCCGATCGCACCCGTCGACGTCACGGCACAGATCCCGACCACCGAGGTGATCGCCAACCACGACACGACGATCCTCGGCCCCAACACCGTGGCCCGGATCAGGATGCGGTTCCGCACCTGGCCGGGTCCGTTCGTGTTCCACTGCCACAACCTCGAGCACGAAGACATGCGGATGATGTTCAACTTCGAGGTCGTGCCGGGCCCGGCCCACGATCCCGACGTCGCCCCGGCAGCGCGATCCCACGGCAACGCCGTCACGCTCGACGGACGCGACGTGGCCAATCCCGGCGGCCGCGTCGGCGAGCTCGACTGGGAACAACCCCCCGTGCCGCCGACGCCGGTCCGCGAGGCGGGCGAATTCCTCATCGATCCGCGCACACCGCCGCAGCGCCCCTGAGGCGATCCCGTCCCGATCCCGGAAGCAACCACCATGCCGCCGTCCCAGCCGCTTGCCGCCGGCACGATCCCCACCAGCCGGCTGGTCGATCGGATCCCCGACGTCGCCCTCGAGAACCACCGCGGCGAGCACGTCCGCCTGGTCAGCGACCTGCTGGCCGACCGGGCGGTGATCTTCAACACGATGTTCACCGTCTGCCGCGGCTCCTGCCCGGGAACGAGCCAGGCGCTCCACGACCTGCGCCCGGCGCTGTGGCCGATCTTCGGCCCCCGGCTGGTGATCGTGTCGTTCACGCTCGAGCCGGAGGTCGACACCCCCGAAGTCCTCCGTGACTATGCCGCCGCCTATGGCGCCGACGCCCGGGCAGCCCATCTCCCCGACTGGCAGTTCCTCACCGGCACGCCGGCGGCGATCGAGCGGATGCGGCGCGGGCTGGGGCTCTACGACCTCGACCCGGCCGTCGACCGCGATCCGACCCGACACGCCGCGGTGCTGCTGTGCGGCAATCCGCTCCACGATCGCTGGGCGATCCTGCCGTCGGCCCTGCGCCGGGGGCTGCTCGTCGAGGGAGTGCGGCGGGTGGCCGGGTTCACGTTCGAACAGCGCTACGGGATCCGCGCCTGACATCCCGCGACGGCGCCGCGGTCCGCCACCGATCACGATTTCCCACGCCTCCGGGACAGTCACGATGACCCACTCGCCACGTCGTCCGCTGGTCGTGCTGCTGGCGGTGCTGACGGCCCTGCCGTCTCCGGTCGGGAACGCCGTCGACCCGCCGCCGCAGCATCCGCACCTGGTGGGTCACGAGGACATCGACCTCCTGGCGCGCGTCCAGGACGTGATCGACGACTGGGACCCGCGGCGGCTCGAAAACCCGTATCTCACCGGGATTCCGGAGCGGCTCCCCGACGGCGGCGAGCGGCTGCGGATGGAGATCAAGCGCCCCGACCTGCTCGAGTTCATCGCCGACGCCGAAGCGGCCGTGGCGCTGGGCAAGGCGTTGTTCTGGGACATGCAGGCCGGCAGCGACTTCGGCCGGCGTGTCGTCGACGGGCAGTTGGTCTACCAGGGAACGGCGTGTGCGAGTTGCCACTTTCGGGGCGGTGCCGACCCGCGCGAGCGCCACACCAGCCGGGTCGCCTACGTCGCCTGGGACCGCTACCGGCTCGACCCTGCCCACCCAGCGGCGGTCGATCCGGCCGCGCCGCGCGAGAACCTCGGTGAGTTCGCCCAGCATCCGTTCGTGCCTAACCGCGACTTTCGCGACGAGGTCCAGGACGTGACCCTGGTGATCGGGTCGCAGGGAGTCGAGCCGCGCGTGTTCGACGGGCTCAACGTCGCGCCGCCGCCGGGCCGGCGCGAGTGGCGCTCTGAGCTCTCCGATCCGCGCACGCCGGGCTGCGACACCTGCCCGACGCCGGGGGGGGCGGCCCCGATCCCGCCGGAGTGGCTGATGTTCGTCGAGGGGCACCGCCCCGGCGGCCGTGTGTACCGGCAGATCACGGGGCGCAACAGCCCAACGGTCGTCAATTCCGTGTTCGCCGACCGGCTGTTCCACGACGGCCGCGCCGAATCGACCTTCAACGGGTTCTCGATCTTCGGCGACCACGATCACCGCGAGGTCCTCCACAGGCGCGACGCGGCCGGACGCGTGTGGCCGGTCCGGGTCGCGATCACGCACGCGGCGCTGGCCTCGCAGTCGGTAGGGCCGATCGTCAACGAAGTCGAGATGTCGTACCTCGGCCGGACGTTCGCCGACGTCGCTGAGAAGCTGCTCGACCGCCCGTGGCTCGAGCACCAGGAGGTGAGCCCGACCGATTCGGTGCTCTCGCGCAAGGCCTGGTACCGGGCCGACGGGAAGCGGCTCACCTACCGGCAGATGATCAAGAAAGCCTTCCGCCGCGATTGGTGGGCCGAGGCACCGGCGGGCGCCAACCATGCCGACGTGCCGCTCGTGCTGCGCGGCGACTGCCCCGATCCGCGCGACCGCATGGGGACGCTGTTCGAGGCGAATTTCCCGTTGTTCTGGGGATTGAGCCTGATGCTCTACCAGTCGACGCTGATCTCGAACGCGTCGCCGTTCGACGCGATGATGCGCGGCGACGGCAGCGCCGTCGAGGCCCGGTGGCGCGACGAGTACCGCCAGCTGCTTTCGCCGGTGACGATGGACCGGTTCGTCACGCCGCCAGGCGGCACCCCGGCCCCCGAGCTCAAGACCGGCACGGCGGTGTTCCAACTCGGATTTCGCACGTTCCTGGCGCGGGGCTGCACCGAGTGCCACGATGGCCCGCTGTTCAGCGGGATCGCCGAACGCGATCTGGCGATGGAGGCCGACACCCCGATCGGCAAGCAGATCGAGAACACGCTCCTGCCGTTTGCCCAGGCCGACACGATCGCGATCAACGTCCACCGCTTCCGTGCCGTCACCGCCGCCGAGGTGACCCGCCTTCTCCGGGCGGCCGGCCTGACGGCGGAGGGCATCGACTCGATCCACATGGCGCTGTGGCACGACCTCGCACAGGCCCGCGGCGATCTGTCTCGGCTGCGCTGCCGGGTGCGTGACACGCTCGGTCGACAGCCGGTTGCCGTGCCCGTGGCGACGGCCGACCGGATCGCCGACGTGCTGATGACGTTCGAGAAGCGCGCTGCCACCGCGACCGGCGGACGGATCGGATTCACCGAGGACCATCGCGTCGCGCTGGCCGAGACGCTCGCCGCGCCGCTGACGATCGAGAAGATGCTGATCCCCACCGAGCAGCGTCCGCTCGATGCCGTCGGGCCGATCCCGTTCCTCCGGCCGCGGTTACCGATCTCCGGTCCGCTCGCCGGCGAGGCCTACGCGTTCTACGACGGCGGTTTCTACGCCCTCGGCGTGTCGCCTCCGCGCCTCGATCGGGGAATCGGCGGTTGGGAGCCGGTTCGCCAGTGCCCGGAAAACGCGGCGACCGATTCGGCCGCCATGGCGGCCCTCGTGGAGACGATGGAGATCCAGCAGGCGGCCAACGGCGCGCGCGGATCGGCGTATCGCTTCCCGATGCAGCCCGATGCCCCCCGGGCCACGGCGTTCGCCGCCGGCTGCGATCCCGGTGCCGTTCCGCGGCTGCCGGACGATGTCTCCTGGAGCAGGGCGGTGTTTCCGCCCGCTTCGGGGCTGCCCGACCTGGCGGTCACGCAGCGCCGCAGCGACACCCACTTCCTCGCCCGCACGCGGCGGCTGGTGTTCGACGAGCAGCCCTCCGGCTACCGCAAGCCGTTCCTCCACGACAACGAACTGGCGTTCTGGGGAGCGTTCCGCACGCCGACGCTTCGCAACGTCGAGATCACGGCGCCCTACATGCACAACGGACGGCTGCTCGACATCGACGAGGTCATCGAGTTCTACGACGACGGGGGAACGCTCCGGCAGGATGTCGTCACCAATCCAGACAAGCATCCGGCGATGATGCCCCTGGGCCTCACTGCATCGGAACGCAAGGCCCTCCGCTTCTTCCTCGCCTGCCTCACCGATCCGCGCGTCCGTTTCGAACGGGCGCCGTTCGACCACCCGTCGCTGGTGGTCGTCAACGGCTACGAGACCGAAGCGGGGCGCGTCGGCCGGGAACGGGTCCAGACCGTCCCGGCGACCGGCGCCGCCGGGCTCGAGGCGGCACTGCCGCTGTTTCCCGTCGGGCCGCGCTGAGGACCGGCACGGTGCCGCCGGCGGGCGGATCGGGCCTGCTACTCCGCCCCGGCGGCGGTCCCGAGGAGGGTGCGAAACTCGTCTTCCGAGAGCACGGCGACGCCGAGCTTCCGCGCCTTGTCGAGCTTGCTGCCCGGATCGGCGCCGGCGACGAGGTAGTCGGTCTTCTTCGAGACGCTCGCCGTCGCCCGGCCACCGGCCCGCTCGATCGCCGCCTCGGCTTCGTCGCGTGACAACCCCACGAGCTTGCCGGTGACGACCAGCACCTTGCCCGCCAGTGGGCCCGACGCGGCCGGCCGTTCTGCGGCCGGTTCGTCGAGTTTCACGCCGTGGGCCGCCAGCGCCGCGACGGTGCGGCGGCCATGGTCGCCGGTCATCCACTCGTGGACCGTGGCGGCGATCACCGGGCCGATCTCCTCGACCGCCGCCAGTTCCTCGGCGCTCGCCGCCTGGATCCGTGCGATCGTGCCGAACCGCGCGGCCAGCAGGCTGGCGACGCGTGGGCCGACGTGGCGGATACCGACGGCGTTGAGGAGCCGTGCCAGGCCGCGCTCCTTGCTGGCGGCGATCTGCCCGACCAGATTCTCGGCCGACTTCCGCCCCATCCGCTCGAGCGGCTCGAGCTGCGCCACGGTGAGGTCGTAGAGGTCGGCGCAGTCGCGGACCAGGCCGGTGGCGACGAGCTGCTCGACGAGCTTGTCCCCCAGCCCCTCGATGTCCATCGCGCCGCGCGAGGCGAAGAACCGCAGCCGTTCCCGGACCCGTGCCGGGCAGGCGAGGTCGGGGCAGCGGATGAACACGCCGTCGGGGTCGCGGACGAGCGCCGTGCCGCATTCGGGGCACTCGCTCGGCGGCACCCACGGGGGCGGATCGCCGCGGCGGAGGTGCTTCTCGACGCGGACCACGTGGGGGATCACCTTGCCCGCCTTCTCGACGACCAGCACGTCGCCGACGCGGACGTCCTTGCGGGCCACCTCGTCGGCGTTGTGGAGGCTGGCACGGCGCACGATCGTGCCCGCCAGCTCGACCGGCTCGAGGTCGGCGACGGGCGTGACGGCGCCGCCGCGGCCGACCTGGACGCGGATCGCGGCCAGCGTCGTCGTCGCCTCGAACTTCTCGAACTTCCAGGCGATCGCCCAGCGCGGGCTCTTGGCGGTGGCGCCGAGGCGGCGCTGCTGCGCGAAGTCGTCGACCTTGACGACGAACCCGTCGACCTCGAAGTCGAGCGTGTGCAGCTCCTCGATCAGCGCCGTGCCATGCTCGACCAGCGCCTCGAGCGAACGGAACGAGCGCGTCTGCGGCGCCACCGGAAGGCCGGCGGCCACGGCCCAGGCCAAGAGGCCGGTCTGGCCGTCGACGCCGAGGCCGGTGGCGTCGCCGACGCCGTGGCAGACGAACCGGAGCGGCCGCCGGGCGCACTCGCGCGGGTCGAGGAGGCGGATGCTCCCGGCGGCGACGTTCCGCGTGTTGGCGTAGGGCTGCTCGCCCCGCGCCACCTGCGCTTGGTTGAGCGTCACCAGATCCGAGTTGGCCATGTAGACCTCGCCGCGGATCTCGATCGATTCCGGGGGATCGGCGCGGTCGAGGCGCAGCGGCACCCCGTGGATCGTGCGGACGTTGTGGGTGATGTCGTCGCCGACGGAGCCGTTGCCGCGGGTGGCCGCCCGGGTGAGCACGCCCGCGTCGTAGCGGAGGGCGACGGCGACCCCGTCGATCTTCAGCTCCAGGACCCAGGTCACGTCGGTGGGGCCGGCATCGTCGGTGGCGAGCAGCTTCTCGACGCGCTTGCCCCAGGCGAGCAGGTCGGCGGCGTCGTAGGTGTTGTCGATCGACAGCATCGGCGCCCGGTGCCGGACGGCGACGAGCTCGGGCACCGGCTCGCCACCGACCCGCTGGGTCGGGCTGTCGGCGGTGACGAGTTGCGGATGCTCGGCCTCGAGGCGCTGGAGCCGGGCGACGAGGAGGTCGTAGTCGCGGTCGGAGATCTCCGGCCGGGCAGCGACGTGGTAGCAGCGGTCGTGATGGCGGATCTGCTCGCGGAGCCGGGCGATCTCGGCTGCCGCGCCGCTCACGATCCGCCCGCTCCGGCCGATTCGGCGCCGGCCGCTGCCGACGCACCGGAGTCGTCTCCCCGCCGCTGTCGCTCCTCACGGAGCAGCCGGCGGGTCTTCCGGTGGCCCAACTCGTCGACGGCGATCGAACCCGCGGTGCTGATCGCCAGGAGGAGCAACTCGCCGGCGAGGATCGCCGTGCCGTGGCCGCTCATCAGGGCGTCGAACGAATGGGCCGAGGCGAGGGCCGTCGGACGGACGCCCCGGAGCACCGATACGCAGTAGCTCGCCGCGGTCAGCGTGAACGCGATCCCCACGATGCCGAGCAGGACCGTGAACGGATTGGTGCGCGGGCGGGGCATGGGTTTCCTCCGGCGATGCCGCCAGTATAGCCCTGCCTCCGGCGGTCAGGCCGCCGCCGCGCGCGACACGAGCGCCGTGGCGGCGGCGAGCACCGCCTCGGCGTCGATTCCCGCCATCGAGCGGGTGTCGGTCTTGCGGTCGGGCCACGCCGGCCGCAATGCGGCGGGGGGTTCGACGACCGCGTGCCCGGCGCCGTAGGGGCCGTTGCGGGCCGCCGGGACCGGTCCGAACAGGCCCACGCACGGCGTGCCGACGGCGGCCGCCAGGTGCAGCGGGCCGGTGTCGCTCGAGATCATCAACCGGGCCCGGCGGCACAGCTCGCCGAGATCCTGCAGCGTCGTCGGCGGCGCGAGGCGGGCCGCGCTGCCAGCGGCGGCGACGATCCGTTCGGCGGCCGCCCGCTCCCCCGGCCCCGCCCACGTGACGACCACCGGCATGCCATGGCCCGCCGCGAGGCCACGGGCGACCGCCGCGAACCGCTCCTCGGGCCAGAGCTTCGATGGCCAGCCGGCGCCGGGATTGACGAGCACCGGCGCGGCGGCCAGCCCTTCGTCGGTGAACCAGCGTTCGATCCGTTGACGGCTCACCGGCCAGCGCGGCATGTCGAATGTCTGGGCCGCGGCGCTGATGCCGAGCGGGGCAAGCAGGTCGGTGTTGCGGTCGATGACGTGGGTGGCGGACGGCGTGACGCGGTGGGTGGCCAGGAGCCAGGAGCGCTCCCGTCCCTCGGGGGGCGCCGGCGCGATCCGCATCGGCGCTCCCGACAGCCACGCGGCCAGCGCGCTTTTGAGCAGCCCCTGGAGGTCGATCGTCACGTCGGGGCGGAAGGCACGGAGGTCGCGGCGCAGCCGCCACACGGCGCCGGGCGACCGCGACCAGCCCCGCGGCAGGCGGAACAGGTGGTCGACCGCCGGGTGCCCGGCGAGGACGTCGGCCGCCCGTCCCTCGACGGCCCAGCCGATCGTCGCCCGGGGAAACGCCCGCTTCAGCGCCACCGCGACCGGGATCCCGTGGATCACGTCGCCGATGGCCGACAGCTTGACGATGACGATCGAGCGGGGCGCGGGCATGGCATCCTGCCGGGGCCGCGGGGTCGGGTGGGATGGCGGGGAATCTTCTCGGGAACCGCCGGCTGCGGGCAAGGGCAGTTGCCGGCCGGCCGGGCCCGGGGGTCAGGCGGGGCCGGCAATACCCGCAAGGGTGCACAGCACACTTCCGGCGACCGCCGGAGGGCAACTCCACACGAGGAAGAAACAGGCCTCGCGGACGAGGCGTTCGGCAGGATGACCGACGACGAACCCGGCCCCCTTGGCGGCCGTCAGCGCCGCCTGGGTCGCCCGCAGCGCCAGGCCGGTGGCCCTGGTTCGCAGGGCATCGCGGGCCTCCGGGCCGATTCCCGTCTCGGCGGCGCGGGCGAGCTCGGCACCGATCGCCATCGCCTCCGCGCCGAGCGCTGCGGCGACCGGGGAAAGTTCGGAGCGGTCGTCCGCCTCCCGCGTGACCATCGCCACCGCCGCCCGTGCCGTCCCCAGGGCCAGGGCGATCGTCGCCAAGCCACCGGCGCGCGGGCCGCCGGGCGGGGCCTCGAGCACGGCCGACGGGCTGACCGCCGCCAGGCCGACGGTCGTCGTCCGGCTCCCTGACAGGGCCAGCAGTTCCAGCGGCGGGTCGATCCGCACCCCGGGGGCCGCGGTGTCGACGAGAAAGAACCGCGGCACGCCGTCGGCGTCGAGGGCGCCGGTGACGAGCGTGTCGGCGCGGTCGGCGCCACTGACCCACGGGCACTCGCCGTCGAGGCGCCAGCCGCCGACGCCGCGGCTGGCCCGGACCGCGGCCCGGCCGAGATGCCGACGGCTGGTCGTGAGCTGGGAGATCCCGATCGTCGTGAACCGGTCTCCGCGGGCGAGCGCCGGCAACTCGCGGGCGCGCACGGCGTCGTCGGCACCCTCGACGAGACGGACGGCGGCGGCCCACTGCGACAGCACCAGCGCCGTCGTCAGGCACTGCTCGGCGACGGTGGCGAGGAGGTCGAGCCGGCGGCCTTCACCCGCGCCGGCCCCCCCGTGCGCCACCGGGACGAACTCCCCGAGCGTTCCCGCCGCCGCCAGGGCGGCGAGGCTGCCGCTGTCCCATGGCCCGACCGCGGCGGTCCGTCCGGCGCGTGCGGCGAGGGCTTCGACGAGACGGCTGTCGGCGCCGGCGGTGGTCATCGGTGTCGTGCCGCGGGCGTGCCGTCGGGCCCGGTCCGCGGGGGTCGAAGCGGACCTTTCCCGCAACTATACTGCGGCCCCTTCTGGCACGGTTTCCCGCCGTCTCCACACCCCGCCCGGAGCCGAACCATGAGCCAGGACGAATCGCCGCGCCCCCTTCCTCCGTCGGCGTACCCGGCCGATCCCGACGACGAGGATCGCGGCACGCGCCCCCCCGCGGGCACGCTCGCCCCGCCGCGGCTCGACGAGATGTCGCCCGAGCGGCTGTACGACAAATGCCTCGCCCTGGCCCGCAACCTGTGGTGGAGCTGGCATCCCGAGGTCGGCAACATGTTCCGGGAGATCGACCCGGTCCGCTGGCGGCAACTCGACCACAATCCGATCGCCCTGCTCGCCGAGTTCACCCCCGAACGCCTCGAGTCCCGGGCGGCGGAGTTGGTGCTCTACAGCCGCATCAACCAGGCGTACCGGCGGCTCAAGGAATACCTCGCGGCCGGCAACACCTGGAGCACGATCCACGCCGGTGTGCTCGGCTCGAAACCGGTCGTTTACTTCTCGGCGGAGTTCGGCGTCCACGAGTCGATCCCGATCTACTCCGGCGGCCTGGGAGTCCTGTCCGGCGACCACGTCAAGAGCGCCAGCGGCCTGGGAATCCCGCTGTTGGCTGTCGGGCTGTTTTACGACCAGGGCTACTTCAAGCAGTACCTCGACATCGACGGTTACCAGCACGAGGAGTACCTGCAGAACCGCGTCGACAACCTGCCGATCGAGCCGGCGCTCGGCGCCGACGGGCAGCCGATCCAGGTGACGATCGACACCCGCTCCGGGCCGATCCATGCCAAGGTGTGGAAGCTCGCGGTGGGGCGCGTCGACCTGTACCTCCTCGATTCCAACGTCGAAGGCAACAAACCCGAGGACCGGCAACTCACCGCCCGCCTGTACGGTGGCGACAACCGCGTCCGGATCCGCCAAGAGCTCGTCCTCGGCATCGGTGGCGTCCGCGCGGTGCGGGCCTTGGGGATCGTGCCCGGCGTCTACCACCTCAACGAGGGCCATTCCTGCTTCGCGATGCTCGAGGCGGTCCGCGGCCGCGTCGAGCGCGACGGCTATTCGTTCGACGAGGCGGTCCGCCAGGTGGCCCGGCAGACGGTGTTCACGACCCACACGCCGGTGCCGGCGGGCCACGACCGGTTCGACGGCAGTCTCGTCGAGGAGCACCTCGGGCCGATGCGCGACGCCTTGGGGATCTCCCACGAGCAGTTGATGGGACTGGGGCGGGTCGATCCGCACAACCACGGCGAGCCGTTCTGCATGACGGTCCTCGGGCTGAAGCTCTCGCGCCGTGCCAACGCCGTCAGCGCCCTCCACGGGCACGTCAGCCGCAAGATGTGGGCCCCGCTGTGGCCGCTGCGGGTCGAGGAGGAGGTGCCGATCGGCCACATCACCAACGGCGTCCACGTGCCGAGCTGGCTGAGCTGGCAGATGCTCCAGCTCTACGACCGGCTGTTTCCCGCCAACTGGTTCCGGCGGATGGGTGAGCCCGACGTCTGGCAGCGGATCCACGACTGCGACCCGGGTGAGTTGTGGGAGACCCACTACGCGCTCAAGAACCTCCTCCTCCAATTCGTCCGCCGCCGGGTCGCCCGGCAGTGCCGGCGGCGCGGCGAGTGCGACGAGGCGGTGGAGAAGGCGCGGACGGCGCTCGACCCCAACGTGCTCACGATCGGCTTCGCACGCCGGTTCGCGACCTACAAGCGGGCCGACCTCGTGCTCTCCGACCTCGACCGGCTGATCGAGCTGATCAACGATCCCGACCGGCCGCTGCAGATCATCTTCGCCGGCAAGGCCCATCCTGCCGACGAGCCGGGGAAGAACCTGATCCGCCGGATCGCCAACCTCCGCCACGACACCCGGACGCACGGGCGGATCGTGTTCGTCGAGGATTACGACATCAACGTCTGCCGCCACCTCATCCAGGGTGTCGACGTCTGGCTCAACAACCCGCGGCGGCCGCTCGAGGCCTCGGGCACCAGCGGCCAGAAGGTGGTCCTCAACGGCGGCCTCAACTGCTCGATCCTCGACGGCTGGTGGGCCGAGGCCTACGACGGCCGCAACGGGTTCGCGATCGGCCGCGGCGAAACCCACGCCCACGACGAGATCACCGACCGGCGCGACGCCGACGCGCTGTTCGAGGTGCTCCGCACCGAGGTGATCCCGACGTTCTACGACCGCGACGTTGACGGCCTGCCGCGGACCTGGATCAAGATGATGATGAACTCGATCGCTTCGCTGGCCTGGCGCTTCAGCTCCCACCGGATGGTGATGGACTACGCCCGGTCGTGCTACGTGCCGGCCGCCGGCGGCGTGTCGTGCGACATGGCGAGCCGCTGACAGAAGCCGCCCGGTCGGTCGGTCAGGGCCCGGCAGCAGGGGGCTCGGCGGGGAGCGGTGGGGACGGTGCCGATTCGGTCGCTCCGTCACGGCGGGCGGCGAACTCGATCTCGTCCTCCCACCGCGCCTCCTCGGCACGGGCCGCAGCGGCGGCGGCCGCCGCACTTTCCAGTGCCTCCCGGGCGGCTGCGGCCGTTCGCTCGGCGTCACGGAGCGCCGCCGTGGCCGCATCGAGCGCCGAGGTCGCGGCATCGGCCGCCGCACGGGCGGCGGCTTCGGCCGCTGCCGCGCTGCCGGCGGCCTCGCGGGCCGCGGCGAGCCGGTCTGCGAGCCGCGGCGGGTTGGCGTCGAGCGCTCCCAGCACGCTGCCGCCGCCGGCGTCGAACATCACGATCCGCCCGTTGAAGTCAGCGGCGACGAGGGCCCGCGAATCGTCGGTCACCGCCACGCGCAGCCCGATGTCGGACAATCCCTCCAGCGTCTTCTCGGCACGCCCGTCGGCGGTCCACGTTTTCACGCGCCGGTCGTGGCCGGTGCTCACCAGCCGCCCGTCCGCGGTCCAGGCGACCGCTTCGGCGCCGCCGGCATGGGCGTCCCACCCCTTGACGAGGCTTCCCGAGCGGGCGTCCCAGACCTTGATCGAGCCGTCGGCCGAGGCGCTGGCGACGGCAGCGCCGTCGGGGCGCCAGGCGACGGCGGTGATCGCCCCGCGGTGCCCGCGGAGCACGGCATGCTCGCGGGCCCCGGCTGTCTCCCAGAGAAACAGGTTGCCGGCGCGGTCACCGGTGGCGAGCAGCTTGCCGTCGGGGGAGAACTCCAGCGCCATCACCCAGTCGGTGTGACGGTCGATCGTCGCCTCGACCTCGCCGTCGGCGGAGCGAAGGAGCCGGACCACCTTCGCCGGTCCACCGAGGGCGATCACGCGCTGGTCGGCGGAGATGTCGGTGGCGAGGATCTCGTCGAACTCGTTGCCCCCCTCGAAGAGCCGCGACGCCCCGGCAACGTCCCAGACCACGACCCGACCGCTCTGGGCGGCGATGCCCCCCCCGGCGATCAGCAGCCGGCCGGACCGGGAGAATCGCAGCGTCCGCGCCATCCCCTCCGGAAACGGCAGGACACCCAGGAGCGCGCGGGTGCCGGTGTCGAACAGGAGCACCTGGCCGCGCCCGCCGACCGCGGCGACGTCGCCGTGCGGCGAGACCGCCAGGGCGGTCACAGAGCCGGGGCGGCTGCTCGTGGAAAGCGGCTCCTTGGGGAGCCGCGGTGGCAGCACCTTCGGGCCCTCGGGACGCAGGCCGACGGTCGCCAACGCCGTCATCCCCGCCGGGCGCGGCCGTGCCGGCGCCGAGCCGTCGCGCTCCGGCGCGCCGGCGGCGATCCAGCGGCGGACGACGTCGAGGGCGTCGGCCGGAATCCGATCCGACTCCGGCGGCATCTTCGGCTCCGACGCGTGGCTGACCAGTTGCCACAGGTAGGACGCGTCGGCGTCGCCGGGGGCGATGACCTCGCCAGAGCTCCCGCCGGCCAACGTTTGCGGGTATCCCGACAGGTCGAGCCCGCCACGCTTCCGGTCAGGGTTGTGGCAACTGCAGCACTTCTCCCGGAAGATCGGCGCGACGTCGCGCTCAAATGTCGGTGCCGGAGGATCGGCGGCCGGCACGCGGGTCGACGTGCCGCAGACGAGGAGAAACGACGCCGCGCGGATCCAGGGACGGGAGTGCATCAGTGGTTGAAGACGAATTCGGGGGAATTGAGCAGCGCCCAGAAGACGTCGTCGAGCGCCTGACGGGGGTCGGGTGACTGCAGCACCAACGCGATCGTCTCCTGACGTTCCCGTTCGGTGGGGAGCCGGCAGTAGCAGCGCAGGAACAGGTCGTCGAGCACGGCCGTCGGCGTCATCCCCCCGGCGAGCAGCCGGGGCACGACCTTGCCCTGGGCGATCCGATCATGGGCGGCGTCGCCGTTGAGGAGATGGAGCGCCTGCGACAGGCTCGGATCCATCCGCACCGCGCACGTGCAGACATCCTCGCGCGTCGCCCGACCGAACGTCGTGAGGAAGTAATTGGTCGTGCGGCCGTCGGCGACCTGCACGGCGCGCCCCTCGGGGGCCTGGCCGGGGAACTTGGTGCGCGTCTCCGTGACCTGCGCGAGGACGTCGAGGAGCACCTCGGCGCGGATCCGGCGGACGCCGGCATGGGAGAAATTGGTGGTGTCGCCGGCATTCGACGCCGTCGGTTCGCAGGCGCGCTGGTAGGCGTGCGAGGTCATGAGGTCGCGGATCAGCCCGCGGAAGTCCCAACCCGAGGCGGCGAACCGGCGCCCCAGCTCGTCGAGGAGCGGTCCGTTGGCGGGGGGATTGCTGACCCGGGCATCGTCCGGTTCATGGACGATCCCGCGGCCGAAGCAGTGGCTCCAGGCGAGGTTGGCGACGTGGCGGGCGAAGTAGGGGTTGTCGGCCGAGGTGATCCATGCCGCCAGTGCCTCGCGCCGGTCGCGGTCGGCGACCCGCGGTGCCTCGCCGCCGAGGAACTTCGGCTCGACGGTCTTGCCGGTCACCGGGTGCTTGACGTCGCCCGAACCGGCGTCGAACACGATCGTCTCGCGTGGGTCGGCACCGCGCTTGCGGCCGATCTGCGCGAAGAAGGCCGCGAATCCGTAGTAGTCGTCCATCGTCCAGCGGTCGAACGGATGGTTGTGGCACTGGGCGCACTGGATCCGCATCCCGAGAAACGCCTGGGCGACGTTCTCGGAGAGCTTGAGGGTGTTGCGCTCGAGCTGGAAGTAGTTGGTCGGCGGATTCTCGAACGTCCCCCCCGACGCGGTGAGCAGGTCGCGCACCATCGCGTCGACCGGCTGGCCGGCGGCGATCCGGCGCCGCAGCCACTCGTGGTAGCGGAGGGCACCCTTGGGGCTGACGACGTTGTTCTGCGAGCGGATCTGGAGGATGTCGGCCCACTTCATCGCCCACAGATCGACGAATTCCGGCCGGCCGAGCAGCCGGTCGACGAGCCGGGCACGCTTGTCGGCCGAGGTGTCGGCGAGAAACGCCTCGCGCTCCGCCGTCGACGGGAGGAGGCCGACGGTGTCGAGCATCGCCCGGCGGAGGAACGTCGCGTCGTCGCACAGCGGCGAGGCGTCGATCCGCAGGGCGGCGAGCTTGGCCTCGACCAACTCGTCGATCCAGCCGCGCGGTTCGGCGCCGGCGCTGCCCGGCCCGACCGGACCGAGCCCGGTCGGGATCACCACCAGCGGCACGCCGACGGTGATCGAGTCGTAGCGCGCCATCACGAAAGCCTCGCCGCGGTCGCCGCTGGTGACGCGGCCGTCGACGGTGACCTTCGCGGTCCGGTCGTTGTTCGACCCGTACCACACCAGATCGGTGACGTCGCGGTCGGTGCCGTCGGCGAACCGGGCGACGGCGACGAGCTGCTGCCCGGCTCCGGCGCCCTCGAGGAGCGCCGCCGGCGGGTAGAGGTCGAGCCCCACCAGCGCCGGCACAGCCGCCGGATCGTCCGGGGCCCCGGCGGCGATCCAGCGCACGAGCGTCGCGGCCAGGGCGCTGTCCGGGGCGAAGCGTTTGCCGCCGGTGTGCGGCGCCGTGCCGACCGCCTTCCGGACCAGCAGGCTTTCCTCCGGATCGGCGAGGTCGATCCGCCGGCCGGGCAGCTCGCGTGTGATCCGGTGGTAGTCGCCGGCCGGATCGAAGCCGAACAGGCTGAGCCGGAAGCCGTCTTTGCCCCGGGCGGCACCGTGGCAACTCCCCATGTTGCAGCCGCCGCGCGCGAACACCGGCATGACGTCGAGGCGGAACGAGAGCGGCGGATCCGACGTCGCCGAGATCACCTCGAGCGGCACCTCCACGGCCCGCTCGCCGTGGGTGATCCGCACCGTCCCCGTGCCGTCGGCGCGGGGGGTGACGACGATCCCACCGGCGGTCGGCTCGAGGAGGGCGAGGCGCCCGTCGGCGATCGTCGCCGCGGCCCGGTCGGTGACGTCGCGCGTGCGGCCGTCGGCCAGGGTCTCGACGACGACGAGGCGTTGCGAATCGCGGGCCGAGTCGAGCCGCACCGTCGGCGGGTAGACGGCCAGACCGACGACGGCGTCGGCGTCGGCAGCCATTGCCGGTCCGGCGAGAACCGTCGCGGCGAGCGCGGCGCCGACCAATCGGGTGCAGCGGTGAACGGACGGGGGGCGGTTCATGGGGCGTCTTTCGCGGTCCGCACGGCGGCGGTCTGCAAGGGGCGATCGATGCGGAGTTGCGTCGGCGGCATGCGGTGGAGGATCGTGCGCTCGCCGAATGGAACCGCGATCTCGAACAGGATCGTGTCGTGTTTGCCGGGCATGGCCGTGGCGTCGATCCGGATCGGGACGACGACTTCGGTGGCCTCGGCGGTCATTTCGACGGCGTCGGCGGTGACCCCAGTCGGCAGGCCGCGGACCGTGAGCTGGGCCTTCCCCGTGAACCGCGGCGGCCGGGTGAGCGTGCCGACGAGCCGCGCCGTCGTGCCGATTTCGGCGCTCGTCTTGGCGACGGTCATCTCGACGAGCGGCTCGATGACCTGGAGCCGGACCGGGCGGCTGCAGACCAGCGCGCCGCCGTCGTCGCGGGCATCGCGGCCGCGGAGCAACCCCGTCACCACGACGTCCCACTCGCGGAGCGGGGCGTCGGCCTTGGCGCTGACGGTGAACGAGCCGGTGTCGGCACCGTCGGCGACGTCGACGTCGGTCTGGGCGGCGATCCCCGTCGGCTTGAAGGGGAAGCCGAGGCGGACCTTGCCCTTGGCGTCGGCGCCGCGGGCGACGTGGACGACGAGGTCGAGCGTGCCGCCGCGCACCAGGGGTACCGCCGGTGGTTCGACGTCGATACCGATCGGCGCCGGACCGACCACCGCCACCGGGAGCCGGTCGGACAAGCTGGTGCGGTAGACGGTGTTGTTGGGGAGGCCGAAGACCATCGCGGTGGTCTGCCGCAGGCCGCCGAGCGGCGCCCCCGGGGTGACGCCGGCCGCGGCCTCGGTGGCGACGACGTCGAGCCGCGACAGCCCCGTCGATTCGCTGGCGTCGGCGCCCGCCTCGAGCACGACGAGCGTCCCCGCCGCGTTGCTCGCCAGCGGCGGCACAGTCGCCTGCACGCCCGCGGGCAGATCGCGGCAGTACACCTCGGCGGCTCCGGAGTATTCGGTCCGCGCCGCGTTGAGGACCAAGGCCGTGCGGTTGCCCCGCGGGACGCTGCCGACGAGACGGTCCTGGGTGTTGTTTCGCCCCGGCGGCACCGAGAGATCGACCGCCGGCGTGATCGGCTCGACGTCGAGCCACCACACGAAGTCGGCTCCTCCACGGCGTTGGTGGTCCGAGATGCGGAGCAGGAACGATCCCTCCGCCGGTGTCGTGACGCGCAGCTGGCTGTCGGGGCCGTCGCCGTCGTCGTTGGAGGTGATCCGGCCGCGCTTCGCGTCGTTTTGGTGGGCGGCGACCACCAGGTCGACCGGGGCGCCGAGCCGGTGGCCGAACGCGCGGACACTCCAGACGCTGCCTGCAGGGGCGTCGATCCGCAGCCAGTCGACGTCACCCGGCGACCCCAGCCGTCCGGCGCAACTGGCGGGGGCGCTGGCGCGCGTCGCCTGCTGCGGCTCGTCGTTGGCCTCCTCCTCGGTGACCAGAGGCAGCGACGAGACGCGGAGCGGCACCCCGACCGGCCCGGGGATCCCGTCACGGACCGGCCTGACCTCCGCCAGCCCGGCGGCATCGCCGCGCGTGGGCACCTCGACCCGCGCCGTGAACGGCCCGGTGGGATCGCCGAGCCACTCGACATCGATGGTCGAACCGGCCGTGCCCCCGGGCGGCCAGGCGACGGCAGGCACCGGGAACGCGCCGACGTGGAGCAGGTAGACGCAGCCGTCGTTGCCCCCGTAGGCGCTCTCCCGGAGACGGATGAAATACTCGCCGTCGGCCGGGGCGATCGCCGCGAGCATCGCGTCCTGGGCGAGGAGCGGGTGGTCGTCGCGTTCGGCGAGGATCGTCCCGTCGGCGGCGACGATCTCGAGCGCGGGGTCGAACATCTCCTGCTCGAGGCGCACCGCGTCGACCGCGGCGGCGATCCGCTCGCCGGCCCGGGCCCTGACGCGGACGAGGTCGACGTCCTCGGAAGTGATCACGCCGGTCACGGTCGTCCCGGCGGCCGGGGGCTCGAGCGGCAGCGCCGACGCCACGTCGCCGTTGGGTTCCCGTTCGGCGACATGCTCCAGGGCGCCGACGCGGAACAGCCGCAGGTCCGACAGCCCCGTGGCCGTCCGCAGCCGGAGCCGGTGGTTGCCGAGCGGGCAGTCGGACGGGATCACGAGCCGTGCCCGGACGCGGTTGCCGTCGAGGTTGGCGACCTCGGTCACGCGGATCGCGCCGCTCTCGAAAAACAGCTCGCGCAC
>JAGWVR010000016.1 GCA_018970785.1 Planctomycetota bacterium | reverse complement strand
ACGAACTTCATCGACTATCCCGCAGGCGATCGAGAACCTCGTCCCACGTGAGTAACTGCTCGGGCGACCGCTCGTGAGCGGCGATCCGCCGCTGCAGTTCTGCCCGCTGCTCGGGAGAAACCTCGATGGGCGAGTTTGGCGGGATACTGTCCCACAACGATTCGACCACGCGTAACCGATCATGAATCGGCAGGGCTGTCAGTTCGGTAAGGGCCTGAGCTATGTCAATCATGAATGCATCCTACCACAGATACAACGTGTATTTATACGGTCTGTATAACAGCCGAGGGACGCGTGTTAAGCGCCGACCACCATTGGCGAGGTTCGACCGCAAACGGCCTCCCGGCAATCGATTGCGACGATCCAGCCACGTGGATACCGGGGCGATACCTCGCAGAGCACGCAGTATAACTGCCCTTCGGCTCACGCCATACCGGGGGGCCATTCCTGAAGCAGATCGCCCCGTCGCTGACCGGCGACGTCGCCCGCTTGCGTGGGCGGGGATCTGAGGCGCGGTCTACTTGCCCGCCGAGTTCGCCGGCGGCGGCAGGCTGAAGGACTCCGCGGCGGTGGCCGGGTCGAAGGTGGCGGCGCGGTCGAGTGACGTCCGCCAAAAAGCCCGTGATTCGTCGGTGCCCGCAGGGGGGCCTGGGATCGACAGCCCCAGGACGTCGGTGAGCCGGGCCCGTGCGGCGGCGCGGGCGTCGTCGGGCCATCCTTCCGCGTCGGCCAGCGCCGCGACGAGCGGCCAGCCGATGGCCCGCGCCGTGTCGAGGTCGCCTGACCGCGGTCCGGCGGCGGCGAGTGTCACCGCGATCCGCTGCTGACGGGCGGGAAGAGCGGCGTCGCGCCGCTCGGCGGCCAGCGCCGCGATCGCCGCGTCGATCCGCGCGAGCGACTCGCCGGCGCCCGCGGGGGAACGGATGTCCTCGGGGCGGCCGAACGGCCGGGCATTGAGCGACACGATCCACGGGGCGAGGACGGCGTCGGCGGTGGTCGGCATCTCCGCCACCGCGAAGGCGGCCTCGGCGGCGCGCTGCGGCCAGCGCACGAGCCCCGGCCTCCCCGGCACAAGCGCGCCGTACCCGGCCTGCTGCCGACGGCTGGGGACGACGAGGTCGTGGTGGCAGGCCTGGCAGTCGTGGAGCGACAGTTCGGGCCAGGAGGCCGATGGATCGGCGGCCGGTCCCGTCGCGCGGGCGGCGCCCTTTTGCACGAGCAACCCCGACTCGCGCAGGGCGACCAGCGCCCCGATCAGCGACCGGTGCGTCGTGCTCGCGGCCTCGACCCGGTAGTCGGCGGCGGCAGCCAACGCTTGGATCCGCTCCGACTTCTCCCAGACCCGCTTCCAGTGCGGCCCCATCGCGCGGCTCGCGGCCTCGATGTCGAACGCTCCCAGCGGCGGATGACCGGCGGCGTACGCCGCGTGGGGCACGACGCGGTCCGTGTCGGGATCGCCGAGATGGCAGCCGAGGCAGTTGCGCGCCTTGGTGACCGGGTCGCGCAGGTCTGCCATCCCGAGGAGGGCTTTCTCCGCCGTCGGAAGAAAGCGCCAGGTGGCATGGAGATGGGGCTCGAAGTAGGCGCTCCCCGCCCCGTGGCAGGTCTCGCAGCTGATCCCGGAGTGGAAAAACCGGTTGTCGTCGTCGGCGATCGTCTCCTCGGGGGCCGGCTCGGCCGGGGAGCGGGTGTGGCAGGCGACGCAGCTGCGGGTCTCCGCCGCCTTGATGCCGAGCGTCTCCTCCATCGCCCGCGTCCGTGGGTTGGAGGGAAGGAGCGCGAGGTGCGAACGGGAATGGGCATCGTGTCGCCACGCGGTGCTCGTCGCCTGGTCGCACCACTCGCTCTGCTCGCTGCGGTGGCAGCGCATGCAGAACTCGGTCCCCTTGAACGCGGGCGCCTCGGCGGTCGGCGCGGGGAGCTGATCGGGGGGCGCGGTGGATGCGACCGGCGCGGCGTGGAGGGCAAGCACGAGCGCCGCGACGACCGGGCCGACTGGGGGGCGACGCATGGTGCCGATCGGGCGCATCCGCGCCGCTCCCGGGAATCGAATCGCGACGATCGCGGTCATCGTACGGCGTCCCGCTGCTCCCGGAAACGGACCGGGTCGAAGCCGACCGGAGCGTCGAATCCCGGCGGATAGAGCAGGCTCTCGCGGAGATCGTCGAGCGGCCCGTCGGGGGCAGCGCTGCCGAGCGGAGCAGGGCCGCCGCGGCAGGCCGCCTCGAGGGCGAGCGTCGACTGCACCGCCGCTTCCCAACTCCGCCACAGGCGCGGGTCGCCGGCCGAGAGCGTGTCGAGACGGGAGCCGTCGGCCGCCACGGTGATGCACGGGGCGGCGGCCAGCGTGTCGGCGCTGCGGCCGGCGACGCGGGCCAGGCTCCGCGCCTCGGCGGCGATCCGCTCGACCCGCGTCGCGTCGGTGGCGGTCCATTCGCGGGCGAGGAGGCGGCGCAGCGCGGCGGTGCGCTCGGCCAGCTCGGCGGTGGCCGCGTCGCCGTCGAGCGAGCGGTCGAGCCATCTCGACCCGGTCACGAACCAGGGTTGCCATCCCGGCGTGCCGGGGGGCAACGTGCGGGGGAGATCGGCTTGGCTTTGGCCACGACCTGGGAAACCCTCGGCGTTTCCCGCGGTCGCATCAGTGGCCAAAGGCCAGGGATGGCTTTGGCCACGTGAAGCAAGCACCGGTGCCGGGGCGAGATCGCGGTGGCATGCGAGGCAATCGAATTCGGTGAACTCCGGCCACCGCGCCCGCTCGCCGCCGCGGATCGCCACGGCGGCACGGGTGGCGCGGGCAGCCAGCAGCTCGGCGGCAGCCTCGAGAGCCGCCGCCTGCCCGACGGCCCAGCTGCGGGCGTTGAAGTCGGGTGCCGACTCGGCCCTGCCGTGGGGGTCCCAGTGGCGCGGCCAGCGCCGCTGGAGCTGGGCCAACTCGAAGAACAGCCGTGGATGCCCGGCGGCGACGTGGTCGTGGTGCATGTCGTGGTCGGCGTCGCCGACATGGCAGCGTGCGCAGACCCGGGCCCGTTCCCGGGGGCCGGAGAGGTCGGTGAAACCCAGCGCCGACTTGTCGGCGGGGGACAAGCCCTTCCAGGCGTCGGTCGAATGGGACTCGAGCCATCGCGAGGCGTCGCCGTGGCACGACGCGCAGCCGACGCCGTCGGACAGAACCGCGCGGGGCAGCGGCCGCTCGATCCCTTCCTGGACGGAGTGGCACGCCAGGCACTGGCGCTCGGTGTGGGGCGGGCCGATGCCCAGCAGCTTCGCCATCCGCAGCGAGCGCGGTTCGAACAGCGTCTGGTAGGCGCCGGCATGGGGATCGCTCTCCCCCCATGTCGTGGCGGAGAACGAGTGGATCGCGTGGTTGCCGCCGCGTGGGCCGCCGTGGCAGCTCGACGACGCGCACGACGCGGTCGCCAGTCCGCGGCCGGCCGGGTCGGGCGTCATTCCCGGGTACGGCGTGTCGGTGGCCGGACCGGTTTCTCCTGGCAGCCCGTTGAAAAAGTGCCCGGCCGCCGGATGCGGCCGACGGCGACCCGGGAAACCCTGGGCGTTTCCCGCGGTCGCCTGAGTGGACAAAGGCCAGGGAGGGCTTTGTCCACGGATAGCTGGGGCGACGATGCACTCCGGAGCCGGACAGGACCGCGCCGGCCCCGGGCCCGGCGGATCGGATGGCGGCGTCGCCCCCAGCGTGATCACCCCGGCAAAGAACGGCGCCGCGAGTGTCGCCAGGGCAGAAGTCCGTCGGAAGGGACGCATGCGCTCACCCGCGGCCAAATGGCGGCACTATCGGCGCGCGCGGCTCCCGCCGCCGAGCCAGCCGTGCAGCGCCGGCCAGGGTCCGGTGCAGTCGACGCCCCTTGCCAGGCACGGGCCGCAGTGGATTGGCAACCTGGGAAAGCGGCGCCTTTTGCCGAAGCCGATCAGGCCAACTACATTCGGACAGCTCTGGCACGCTTCCCGACGACGTCCCGCCGGCCCCGGCGGCCCCGAGGAGACTGGCGGTGATCATCGGCGGGAGGACATGGCCGAAGGACCGTCGCTGGATCGTGGCGATCACGCTGGTCGCGCTGGCCGCGGCGGCGTGGTACGTCGCCGAGTGGCGGGAGCTTGGCCGCCTTCCGGGGGGAAGCAGCCGCGTCGGGTTGGCGTGCGGGATCGCCGGCGGGGCGATCATCCTCTTCGAGTTGCTGCTGTGGCCGCGGAAGCGCGTCCGCAGCTGGCGGCTCGGATCGGCCCAGTCGTGGCTCCGGGCCCACGTCTGGCTCGGCCTTCTGGCGGTTCCGCTGGTGCTGCTCCACGCCCGGCTGTTGTTCATCGGCGGGCTGCTCAACCAGGCGCTGATGGTGGTGTTCTTCATCGTCATCGCCAGTGGGATCTGGGGGCTGGTCCTCCAGCAGTACCTCCCGAAGGCGCTCCTCGAGCAGGTCCCGGCGGAGACGATCTACGACCAGATCGACCACGTCGCCAGGCAGCAGTGCCAGGATGTTTGGCGGCTGGTCGATGCATCGTGTGCGCTGGCCAGCGGCGATCACCGGCACGAAGCCGCCGGCGACGATGCCGACGACGGCGACCACGCCGTCGTCACCGGCTTCCGGGCGATGACGGGCATCCAGGGGCGCGTCGTCGAGACGCTCGCCGTCCACGCGGTGATCCCCGGCACCGAGGAACTGCGGCGCCGGTTCGTCACCGAGGTCCGTCCCTACCTGCTGGCCGGCCGTGGAGGTGGCTCGCCGCTGGCGACCGCGCCGGGCGCCGCCCGGTTCTTCGCCGATCTCCGCGCCGTCATCCCTGCGGAGGCCGCCTGGCTCGTCGAGCGGATCGAACAGGCCTGTGACTGCCGCCGGCAGTTCGACCTTCAGGCCAGGCTCCACCGCTGGTTGCACCTCTGGATCCTCGTCCACCTCCCGCTCTCGGTCGTCCTCGGCGTCCTCCTCGCAGTCCACATTCCGATCGCCTTCAACTATTGGTGACCAACCTGAGGCTGGTGGATCGATGGTGCAGCCAACCGAATCCGACGGCCGCGATACCGGGGCGAAGCGACCGACGTCGCGCGGCCAGGTGTCGCGGATCGACCGCGACTACTACCGCCGGCCGAGCCTGTTGCAGCGCGCCCGGCGCTGGGTGGCCGTCGCCGGCCTCGCGGCGGGGGTGGCCTGGGTCGCCTGGGGGGCGATCGACCCGCCGCGGCACCATTCACCCGGACCGGTCGCGGCGGTCCACGCCCGTTGGGAACGCGACTGCCAGGCCTGCCACGAGCCCTTCCAGCCGATCACCGACGACACCTTCCTGTCGACCGCGGCGACGCGCGACCGGGCCGATGCGAAGTGCGAGGTCTGCCATGCCGACGTCGCCGCGCGTCCCCACCATCCGCTGCAGAACTTCCACGAAGTCGGCTCCTGTGGCTCCTGCCACCAGGATCACCGTGGCCGCGATGCCGACATCGTCCGGGTCGCCGATCGCACCTGCACCCACTGCCACGCCGACATTGCCGCCCACCGCCTGCCGGCCACGGAGGCTCCCGCCGTCGCCCCGTCACCGGTCGAACAGCCGGTGACCGGTTTCGCCGCCGGGACGCACCCGCCCTTCCGCGGTTTGGAACGGGATCCCGGGAGGCTGAAGTTCTCCCATGGTCGCCACATGCTCGCCGGACTGTCGTTCGCTCCCGACGCGGCTCCCGGGCAGCGCGAACGCGGCACGGCCTGGACGTATGCCATGCTCGCGGAGGCCGACCGGGCGCGTTACCAACCGCGCGGTGAGTCCGTCGACGCCCTCGTCCAACTCGACTGCGCGTCGTGCCACGAATTCGCCCCGGCGGGGTCGGACGATCTCCGCAGCGTGTCGACGTTGCTCACCGGCGCCCCGCCCGGTGCCTATCCGTTGCCGGTCGAGTTCGAGCGCCACTGCGCCGCCTGCCACCAGTTGCCCGTCGCCGGCGGCGTCGGCGACGCGGCCGGTGGGACTGGTGCCGATTCGGTCCTGCCGCACGGGCTGTCGGGCGCCGAGATCCGCCGCGCTCTCGAAGCCACGTTGCTCGGCGAAGCGCTGCGCGGCGATCCGGCGCTGCTCGAGCGCGCGGCCGCGGCGCCGCCACTCCCGTCGATCCGGGAAACCGACCCGGCAGCCGTGGCGCTCGGCGAGATGGTCGGCGAGCGCCTCGCCCGCGCGCAGTCGTTCGCGCGCGCGACCTGCGAGAAGTGCCACGACCTGGTGGAGCGCGACCTGCCCGCCGCGACGAGCCTCCTCCCGGGCCGCGCCGGGCGGTCGGGGACGGATGCCGGCTGGTTCGACGTCGCGCCGACGGCGGTTCCGGCCATCTGGCTGACCAAGTCGCGCTTCAACCACCAGCCCCATCGAAATCTGCCGCACGCGCTCGATCGCCACGAGTGCCAGGGCTGCCACGCCGCGGCGTATCCCGACGACGCCACGCGGCAGGCGGGGATCGCCGGCCAGGTCCTCGACAACTCGAAGGTCATGATCGCCGGCCTGGAAAGCTGTACCAGTTGCCACGCACCCCTCGGACGTGACGCCGCGGGGCGCTCCGTCGGCGGCGTGCGCCACGATTGCGTCGAGTGCCACGGCTACCATGGGCTCGGACCGCACGGCCCCGCGGCCGCGCCGGTGGCGGCTCTCCCGGAGCGCTGACCGACCATGCGCTTTCCGGTGGCACGTCGCCCGAACGATCCGTGGCCGGCCGCCGTCGGCAGCGTCGGCCGTGATCGCGCATTGGCGAGGGTGCGCCGCCGGCTCGGGATGGTCGCGGCGCTGGTCGCGGCACCGCTGGCGGCGGCGGACGAGCCGCAACGCTGGCTCGGAGCCTCGAGCTGCGCGTCGGTCGGCTGCCACGCCGCCGCGGAAGCCGGTCACGCCCCCTGGCAAAGCGCCCTGACCACCTGGATCACGCGCGATCCCCATGCCGCCGCCGCGCGGGCCCTCGAAGGCGCGCTCGCCGAGCGGATCGTCGCGGCGATCGCGCTTCGCGACGGCGCCCCGCAGCCGCCGGCCACATCTCATCACGCCTGCATCGCCTGCCACGCCCCCGCGCCGGCAGCATGGGCCCGGGACGGGGTGAGTTGCGAGCAGTGCCATGGGCCCGCAGGGGAGTGGGTCGTGGCCCACACGCTGCCCGGATGGAAGACACCCGGCAACGCCGCCGGGATGGTCGATCTCGCCGATCCAGCCACCTGCGCGCGGACGTGCACCCCCTGCCACGTCGGCGCGCCGCCGCGGTCCGACGGCGCGACCTTCGAGGTCAGCCACGACCTCGTCGCCGCCGGCCATCCGCGGCTGGCGTTCGAGCTGCGGTCGTTCAAGCAGGGTCAACCGCCCCATTGGCGCGACCGCGTGGCCTTGGCCGCGGCAGGCACGATCCCCGCTGATTCGGTCGATCCTCTCGGGGAATGGGCGACCGGCCGGGTGGTGGCGCTCGAGGCCTACCTCGACCAGGTTGCGAGGCAAGCCGGCGCCGGGGCCGGTCCTGAGGGCGTCGCCGGCACCTGGCCGGAGCTCGCGGCCTTCGACTGCTACGGCTGCCACCGGCAGGCGTTGTCGGTCGTCGACCGCGGCCAGCCGGTCGCTCCCAGCCGTGGCCGCGTCCGGCTCCAGCCGGCGGCGTGGGCGTTGCTCGCCGAGACGGTGCCCGGCGCCGCCCCGGAGCTCCTCCAGCTTCGTGACGGCATCGAGCGCGACTGGTGGCGCGCGCCCGACGCGCGGCGCGTCCGCGGCGCGGTGGAGACGCTGGCGACGGCGACGCGGCTCTCGGGAGACGCCGCGGCGACGCGCGGGCTGGCCGAGCGCGCCGTGGCGGCGACCGACGCTGCCACGTGGGACGAGGCCGTTGTGGCGCTGTCGCTCCTCGAGGCGCTCCTCGATCACCAACGGGCGCGCGGCGCCCCTGCCGAACGGACGGCCGCGGCTGCCGCGGCGCTGGTCGACGTGCGGCGGGTGCTGGCGTTCGAATCGACGGGGACCGGGGCGGCGCGGGTGCGGGCCAACAGCCCCCGTGGCCACGACCCCTCCGCCGTCCGCGGCGCGTTGGCCGCCGCGGCGGCCCGGCTGGCGGAGCTCGGCAACTAGCCCGCCGGTCGACGCGGACACCGGGCGGCAATGGTACCGGGCGACCGTGGAAGATCTGCTCCTGCGATCCTCTCGGTCGCTGCGCCGACCGGGGCTATACTCCGGCCGGCGGGGAAACCCCTTCCGCGGAAAGCCACGTCGTGATGGCCTTCGGAATCTCGGCCGGTGAACCGCGCAAGGGACCAGGAGCATCCGATGCGATCGAACGAGCCCGCCGATCCCGTGGCCGAGCGTCGGTTCGGCACCGGATGGATCAGTGGCACGATGTCGGTGGCGTTGGGCATCGTCGGCCTGCTCGCCGTGGCCTGTTTCCACTTTCCCTCGTACCTGACGATTCCCGAAGTCCGCCACCTCTATCCGCTCGTCTGGGTGCGGTTGCTGCTCCACGCGATCCTCGTCACGGCCTTCCTCACGGGCTGCACGAGTTTCGTGCTGCGGGGCGACAAGACACTCGGCACTGTCGGCATGGCCCTCGCGGTCGTGGCGGTGCTGCTCGGGGGGTCGCGGGTACCGATCGACGGACCGACGACCAGCGGTGTCTATCTCGGCCTCGACTACGTCCTGCTCCTATTCGTCCTCTACGCGCTGATCTTCATTCCGCTGGAGCGCGTGTTCGGCCGCCTGCCGCAGCGGGTGTTCCGGAAGGATTGGAAGCTGGACCTGGCCTACTTTTTCGTGAGCACGCTGCTCGTCCAGGTGACCACGTTCCTCACCGTCGCGCCCGCCAGCCTGCTATTCGGTTGGGCACAAGGGGGGGCGGTCCAGCAGTGGGTCAAGGCCCAACCCACGTGGCTGCAGTTCCTCGAACTGGTCGTGATCGTCGATTTCGCCCAGTACTGGATCCACCGCGCGTTCCACGTCGTCCCGTGGCTGTGGCGGTTCCACGCCATCCACCATTCCACCGAGGTGCTCGACTGGATGTCGGGTAATCGTCAGCACATCGTCGATGCAGCCGTAACCCGGGGCCTGATCTACATTCCGGCGTTCGCGCTCGGCTTTGCCGAACTGCCGATGGTCCTGTACGTCGTCCTCGTCTCGGTGCAGTCGGTCTTCATCCACGCCAACGTCAATTTCCGCTTCGGCCGGCTCAGCTACCTGTTCGCGACGCCCCACTTCCACCACTGGCATCATGGTGTCGATCGGGAGGCGATCGACAAGAATTTCGCGATCCATCTCCCGGTGCTCGACATGCTGTTCGGCACGTTCCACCTCCCCGCCGATCGCTGGCCGCAGGGCTACGGCGTCGATCCCAACGACGTCCCCTCCGGATATCTGGCCCAATGGGCCTATCCGTTCATGCCGCAGCGCACCCGTCGGCCGGCGATGACGCCCGACGGCCCCGCTGCGCCGCCCCCCCTACCCGACCCAGGTCCACGGCACGACCATCGGCCATGACGCTGTTCACCATCCGGTCGCCGACGGAGGGCCGATTCGGGATCGGTTCGATACCTGCCGAACTGGCGCCACAACTCGACGCCATCGCCCGGGAGTTCCTCGACGGGATGACCCCGGAGGCCCGCACCGCGGCAACCCATCACCAATGGTGCCGGCGGTTGCCACCGCGGCTTCGTGCCGCGGTCGACGCGGTCCGGCACCACGCGCTGTGGCGGCAGCTCGCCGACGGACCGAAGGCAGCCGTCCACGACCTCGACGGGATGGACGAGATCTACTACTCGCGAGCCCCGCGCGACCGGGCGCGGCTGTACGGCGCCGCGGCGAATTACGACCTCCATGTCGACGGCGTCTTCGCCTTCCCGGGGATCAGTGTGTACCGTGTCCTCGTCGGGCTCACCGACAACGAACATGTCGAGACGCAATTTCCCCGGCTCGGCGTCGGCCACCGGATCGGCAAGGGGGAGTTCGTCGTCTTCGATTTCGACCGGGCTCGGCACCGGGTGGTGAGGCTGGCCGACGCCCCTGCCGACGGCCACCGGATCCTCCTCAAGCTGCATTACTGCGTCTCGACCGCCGGAGTGCTGACGGCGCCCTACATGTGGTGCGTGGCCCGTGCCTACGGTGCGTACGAAGTGATCACGCGGCGGGTGATGGACACCGGAACCGATCCACGGACGCCGGCGCAGTTCGCCGCCGGAGTGCTCGGGCAGTTCGCGATCCGTCACCCATGCTGGTTTCGTGGCTGCCTGGCGGTACCGGTCGTCGCCCTGCTGCTCTCCCTGGTGGGGCTCGAGTCGGTGGCGACGCAACTGTTCGCCGTCTTCGCCCTTGCGGTCGGCGTCTGGGGGGCAAACGCCTGCTCCCACTGGCTCCGCTACCGCCTGACCGGCGTCCGGTAGAGGCAGGCGATCGAATACGGGGGCAGCAGCAGGAAGTTCAACGCCAGACTGCGGGGGGTGAGCGTCGTGCGGTCGAGCATCGCCTGCTCACCGGTGAGCCAGTGCGACAGTTCGGGAAGCAGGTACGACACGACAACGCCGACGGCCCGGAGCGCGACGGGCATGCCGAGGGCATCGATCGCCTCCGCGCCCAGCCATGCGCCCGTCGTGGCGGTGATGGCGGCGGGCGCATGCCCGCGAAATGCGCAGGTGACAAACGCCCCGTAGGCAATCAGTGCCGGCATGCCGACGAGCGAAACGACGAGGCTCAGGTACGCCAATCCGCAGGCGAGATGGAAGGCGATATTCCGAGGATCGCGATGGTGACGGTGGAACAGGGCGAAGTTACGTTCGACATCCATGGCGATGGCAGTTTCGCGTCGTGGTGCCGTGCCGGTCAACGGTTCAGCCGTCCGATCGGGGCGATCCTCCTTGGAAGAATCGGCGCGCGTGGTCCACGGACAGATGCGAGCGTTCTCCGACGCACCGCCGGCGATGCAGGCGTTCGTCCGGCTCGTCAACGAGTTGCTGCCCGAGGCGGAGCGGATCCCGCTCGACCGGTGACCCTCGGCGAGGATGCCGCCACGTTCTCCAGCCATCCGGCGGAGAACGGCCCGTCGATGCCCACATCGCGGAAAACCATCGAAACCACACGGCTTTTGGTAGGGTATACCGTCGTCAGCGAAGGCAGTCGTACATTTCATCCGAGACGGAAAACACGATGATGTCACTCGTGCAACGTGTCGTGCGCCGATTGGCAAGACCGGTCGTTGGGAGGATTGCTGATCATGAAGCGCGCGTCGCAAACGAGGCGGTCGCCCAAAAATCATTGATGCAGCAGTACCGTCTGTTGGCGTCGCAGGGTAGCCAGTACCTTCCAACTATCCGCGACGTAGGGTTCCGCAAGTACTCGCAATTCGAGGAAGACGGGATCCTGCTCTACATTTTTTCGCTGATTCCACCGGTCAACCGCACGTGCGTCGAGATCTGCGCCGGCATGGGCCGCGAATGCAATGTGGCGAATCTCATCATCAATCATGGGTGGTGGGGGCACCTGTTCGACGGAAACGAACGCAACGTCAAGGCCGGAAAGGATTTTTTCGCCCGCCATCGCGACACCTTCCTTCACCCGCCGCGTTTCACCAAGGCATGGGTGACGGCAGAGAACGTCGACGAATTGATCGCCCAGTCCGGGGCCCGAGGGCCGATCGACCTGCTCAGCCTCGACATCGACGGGGTCGACTACTGGGTGTGGAAGGCGATCACGGTGATCGATCCACAGGTCGTGGTGTGCGAAACGCAGAATGCGATACCGCCGGACAAGTCCCTGACGATTCCGTACGACCCCGGTTTCGTCTGGCAGTCGAACCGCTACTTCGGGGTCTCTTTGGCGGCGATGTGCAAACTGGGAAAGCAAAAGGGATACCGACTGATCGGTACCAATCGTTTCGGATTCAATGCGTTCTTCATGAAGGCCGGCGTTGGCGAAGCATTCTTTCCCGAAGTCGACGTTCACTCCTGCGTGCAGGATCCGTACAGCCGGATCACTCGTGACGAGGCGTGGCCGCTGGTGAAGGATCGAAACTGGCAGGAAGTGTGAATCGCGCTCGGTGGCGGCAGTCCCGGAGTCGTCACCGTGCCGCGCCGTGCCGTCGATCCTCACCCGCACGCCGGCCAGATCGGCCACAGCCGTCCGCCGACGCTGTCGAGGCGCTCGAGGCGCGTGTCGTAAAGCGATTCGAAGGCTGCGCGCGTGACCACGGTCGCCGTCGGGCCCCGGGCGATCACGCGCCCGCCGCGGAGGAGCAGCGCGTGCCCGAACGCCGGGAGGATCTCCTCGGCGTGGTGCGTGACCAGGAGGATCGCCGGTGGCGGGCGGTCGGCAGGCCGGTCGCCGATCCAGCGCGCCAGCCAGCCGAGGAACCGCTCGCGCGCCCCCGGATCCATCCCTGCACAGGGCTCGTCGAGGACCAGGCAGAGCGGATCGGCGGCGATCGCCCGGGCCACGAGGACGCGCTGCCGTTCCCCCTGCGAGAGCACGCCGAATGGCCGCCTGGCGACATGGCCGAGGCCGGCGCGGTGGAGCTCCACCGCGGCGCGGTCGCGGTCGGCGGCGGTCGGCTCGAGCCCGGGGAGCAAGCGGAGGCCGAACTGGCCGACCGTCCCCGAGAGGACCGTGTCGGCGGCAGGCTCCTCGGGAGGGATCTGCCCGGCCACGGTGTCGGCGATCCACCCGACGCGCTGCCAGAAGGCCGGCAGGTTGCCGAGGGTGCGCCCGAGGCGGCGGACCACGCCCGACGTCGGCCAGACGCGGCCGAGCGCGAGGCGGAGGAGCGTCGACTTGCCGCAGCCGTTGGGGCCGAGGACGGCCCAGCGATCTCCCTGCTCGACCCGCCAGGTGACGCCGTCGAGGATCGCGCGACCGTCGCGCGCGAGCCCCACGTCGTCGAGATCGAACAGCGGCGGGGCGGTCATCGGTAGGGCTGCGGGCGGGCGCGACTCAGCGCGGAAGGCTTCCCGCGCGGCGATTCTCCACGATCCGCGCCAGTTCCGGGCCGCTCATCCGGAAGGCGGCGTCGTGCGGGCAGGCGTAGACGCAGCTCGGATCGTCGTCGGGTCCGACGAGGTCGCGGCACAGGTCGCAGGTCGTGGCCACGCGCCGCTCGGCTCGGCCCGACTCGGCGACGGTGTGCATCGAGATGTTGCCGTAGGGGCAGTTGGTCGAACACAGCCCGCAGCCGATGCAGTGGTCCTCGATCACGATCTCGACGGCACCGGGCTTGTTTTCGCGCGGCTTGCGGTGGATCGCGTCCACCGGGCAGCCGACGAGGCAGTAGGGATCGAGGCAGGAGCGGCAGGAACTGGCGACGAGGTAATTCTCGAAGCGCAGGCCCTCGCGGATCAGCCGGGTCACCCCGTCGTGGGTGTCGGAGCAGGCGCGGGTGCATTCGTCGCAGCGCGTGCAGCTTTCGAGGTCGAGGACGAGCAGCTTCTGGGCGCTGTACAGGCCGTTGGCGAGGAAGTTCTCCAGCCCGGCCGATCCCGCCTGCTCGCGCTCGGCGTCGCGCTTGAGGAGGCGCTGGGCCTCGGCGAGCAGCGGCGCGCGGATCGCCGGGAACCGGCGGAGGAGCGTGCGGAAATCCTCGCCGTGGATCGTGACCAGTTCGACGTCGTCGAGCGCCGTGCAGGTCGCCGTCCGCTGCGCGCGCGTCGCGCCCGCCGCGGCCAGATCGGCACCGAGGTCGAACAGCCCCGACAGCAGGCCGACCTCGCCGAAGGTCCGCCCCGGGCCGAGGTAGTCGATCACCCGGTCCTGGTCGCGGAGCTTCTGGCTGACCTTCACGAATCCGAGCCGGACCTTGAAGAAGGCGCCGGCCACGTCCCCCTGGCGGAAGATCACCTGCCCCTTGTCGACGCGCACCAGTTCCGCCTTGTCGCGGAGGAACTCGGCGCACGCCGCCTTGTCGGCCTCCGACAGGCCCTCGAACATCGTCAACTGGCGCAGCTCGCGCTGCAGGACCCGGGTGCGATAGGCGGCATCGAGGATCCGCCGCGAGGCCTCGGTGCGCTGGAGGACGTGGAGGACGTTCTTGTTGATCTCGAGCAGCTCCGTTTCCTCGAGCGCGACCACCGTCGCCGACCGCGGATAGTGGTTGAGGCAGCTCATCTCGCCGAAGATCACGTCGGCCGGCGTCATCTCGTCGACCCAACGACCGTCCTTGAACTCGAGGGCCCGGCCGCCGTCGATCGCCACCCGGTCGCGCGCCTCCTCACGCCGCCACGACGTGCCGCCGGAGGTGCCCTGGAGCCAGCGTGTCGCGGCGCGGACGACGGCCCTCAGGCCACCGCCCGAGCCGCGCTGTGCGGCACGGTCGCCGATCGACACGCCGACGCGGCCACGGAGCAGGAGGAACGCGGTCGAGGCGCTCTCCCCCTCGCGGCAGATCACCTCGCCGGCGCCGTACACCCGCCGCTCCACCGAATCGCGGTTCCACTCCAGGAACTTGACCGGCACGCCGGCGAAGATCGGCAGCCGCTTGAGCTCGGCGGCGGGGACGGTCCGGTCAACGCCGCCTGGCGCGGCCTCGCGGACGCTCGCCTTGAAGACGAGCGCTCCGGTGGGGCAGGTGATCATGCACTCGCCGCAGGAGACGCAACTCGACTTTCCCATCGGGTCGTCGAGGTCGAAGCCGACGTGCGTCGCATAGCCCTTGCCGGAGCGGCCGATGACGTAATTCTCCTTGACGTCGCTGCAGGCACGCACGCAACGGTCGCAGAGGATGCACTGGTCGTGGTCGACGTCGATCCGCGGCGAGGAGTGGTCCTGGCCGCGGGGGAGCGTCCGGGGGGCGAAGGGTTGGCCGCCGGTCAACGGCCACCGGGCGTCGATCGCGCCGGTCTCGGCGGCGGGATCGGCCTGCTTCTCGAGTGCCCTGGCCTCGAGCGCGAGGCGGTCGAGCCGATCGACCAACAGCCCGAGTTCGTTGGCCGGCATCCGCTGCCGCCAATCGGTCGGGAGATGGTCCGCGGCGAGCAGGTTGACCAGCGTCCGCACGTTGGCATCGACGCGCCGCCGGGCCGCGAGATCCGGCGAGCGGATCGTCTGCACCTCCATCGTCTCCTCGACGCGGTGCTGGCAGGCCGGAAGCAGCTTGCGCTCGCGCTGCATCGCGCCGCGCTTGACCTTGGCGATCTCGACGCAGCACACGCGGCAGACGCCGACAGGATGGAGATGCTCCTGGTGGCAGAGGACGGGGATCGGGTTGCCGTCGGGATCGCCTTCGTAGGCCTTCGCGGCGGCGTCGTAGATCGTCGTGGCGCGGGGGATCGGCCTCCCCTCCGGGTCACGGATCAGCTTCCCCTGGGAATCGGTGAGCGGCACGGCCCGTTTCACCGTCACCGCGCGGCCGTCGATCGTGATCGTGATCTGTTTCTCGAAGTCGGCGGCGGTCACCTTGTCCATGCGGACGAGTTGCCCGTCGATGTCGCGGGCGAACAGGCCGTCCTCCTCGGGGAGGACGAGGCCGTCGTCGAAGTCGTCATCGACCGGCGTGCGTGACGCGTCGCTCATCGTCGTCCCCCCGGGGCGGCGGTGCGGAGGTGCCGCTCGACATCGGCCGGAAAAAACTGGATCGCCGACTGGACCGGCTTGGCGGCCACCATTCCCAGTCCGCAGATGCTCGTCATCTCCATCGCCCGGGTCAGTTCGTCGATGAGCCTCCGCTGGGCGGCGTATTCGTCGGCGCCGACCGTGCCGGCGAGCAAGCGCTCGCCGATCCCGGTGATCTTCTCCGAGCCGATCCGGCAGGGGACGCATTTCCCGCACGACTCGTCGCGGAAGAACTGCGAGCAGTTGACCGCCTCGATGGCGATGTCGCGCGAGTCGTCGTAGACGACGATCCCCGCCCCCAGCGCCAGGCCGAGATCGCGGAAGCGCTGCAGGTCGAGCTGGATGTCGAGCAGGTCGATCGTGTCGCCGTCGGCGACGAGCCCCGCCGGCGCGCGCTTCTCCCAGCCGCGGGGCAGGGCGGCGACGGGGATCCGTGCCGGCAGGAAGCCGCCCGAGGGCCCCGACGGGGCGAATGCCTTGAGCGGACGCGACATGCCACCGCAGAGGTCGTGGACGAGCTCGCGGATCGGCATCCCGTTGGGCACTTCGTAGACACCCGGACGGCGGACGTCGCCCGACACCGAGAACAGTCGCCTCCCCTTGCAGCCGTTGATGCCGCCGTCGGCGTACCACTGGCCGCCGCGGAGGAGGATCGCCGGAGCCCAGGCGAACGTCTCGACGTTGCTGACGAGCGTCGGTTTGTCTTCGATGCCGTTGGTCTCGAGTTGCGGTGGCTTGTTGCGCGGCTGGGCGCGACGGTCTTCGATGGCCTCGATCAGGGCGCTCTGCTCGCCGCAGATGTAGCCACCGGGGCTGGCGAAGACCTCGACCGGAAAGCCCCGCCCGGTGCCGCGGATCTCAGCCCCGCAGGCTCCCGCAGCCGTCGCCCGCGCGATCTCGGCCTTCATGATCTCGATCTGCTCGGCGTATTCGTGGCGGATGTAGATCCAGCCACGCGTGGCGCCGGTGAGCAGCCCGGCCATGATCACCCCCTCGAGGACGAGGTGGGGATGGCGGGTGAGCAGTTCCCGGTCCTTGAACGTGCCGGGCTCGCTCTCGTCGGCGTTGCAGACGATGAACTTCCGGTCGCCCTTCGCTTTCCAGACGTCGCTCCACTTCTGGTGGGCGGGCACGCCGGCGCCCCCCATGCCGCGGAGGTCGGAGTTCTTGAGCTCGTCGATCAGGGTCTGGCCGGCGCCCGCGGTGACCAGATCGACGAGCCGGCGGACGGCGGCGTAGGGCAGGGGAGCGTCCGACGGCGCGGCATACGGGTCGATCCGCCACGGCGAATTGGCGTGGGGTCGGTACGCGCTGTCGGTGTCGGCCGCCGGCGGAGAGCCACGGAGGGCCTCGGTGGCGAGCGTCGCCAACTGGTCTGCCGAGCGGGCCGCCAGGAATTCGTCGTTGACCAGCGATGCCACCGGGCGGTCGCAGCGCCCCAGGCAGGACGCGTAGCGCACCTGGACGCGGCCGGCGGAGATGCCGGCGGCGAGACGCCCCTCGAGATCCGCCTTGAGCCGGCCGCAGCCGGCCATGTGGCAGGCCATGTCGTGGCAGACCGCGACCACGACATCGGGGGGCGGACGGAGGTGGAAATGGGGAAAGAAGCTCGCCACCTCCTGGAGGCGGTAGAGCGGCGTGCCGGTGCGGGTGGCGAGTTTGCGCAGTTCCTCCTCGGGCAGCCAGCGGTGCCGGTGTTGGATGGCGTGGAGTTCTTGAACGATCATCGTCCCACACCAGTCGCGTCGCGCCGGGGGGCTCCGCACACCCCCGTCCCAGAGCCGGCCCGGCATGAGCGTACGCCGGCAGCGGTGATCCCGCAAAACCGAGTACCGGGGCCCGCGCCCGGGAGCTTTCCGCTACCGCCACTCGGCGATCAGATTGGCCACCAGCGCCGTCCAGCCGGTCTGGTGGCTGGCGCCGAGGCCGGCTCCCGTGTCGCCGTGGAAGTACTCGAAGAACAGCAGTTCGTCTCGCCACGCCGGGTCATCGCTCCAGCGCGGATCCGATCCCCACACCGGGCGCCGGCCGCGACCGTCGGCGAGGAAGATCGCCGCCAGGCGCCGGGCGATGTCGCGGGCGAGGTACCGGAACGGAACCTTCTCGTCGGTCCCCGGAAGGGGAACCGTGAAGCCGTCTCCATAGGCCGTGCCGAGCTTGCGCAGTGACTCGACGAGCAGGAACGCGGTCGGGAACCAGACCGGTCCGCGCCAGTTGCTGTTGCCCCCCTTGAGCTTCGTTTCCGATTCGGCGGGCTCGTAGGCGACGCGGCGGCCGTCGAACTCGAACGGTGCCGCGGCATGGCGGCGGGAGAGCGAGCGGATGCCGAACGGCGCGAGGAACTCCCCCGGATCGGCCAGCGTCCCGACCATCCGCACCAACTGCCGATCGTCGACGATCGTGAGGACGTGGGTCGTCGTGCCGTCGGCGGCCGGCACCTGGTGGATCACGTCGGCGACCAACTCCCGGCGGTTGGCGAGGAACCATTCGAGGTTCCAGCGGAACTCGCGGAACGGCTCGATCCAGCCCGCCTCGAGGCGCTCGACGGCGAACAGCGGGATCAGGCCGACCATCGAGCGCACGCGGAACTTCGTCGTCCGTCCGTCGGGCGTCGTGAACAGGTCGTAGAAGAAGCCGTCCTCCTCGTCGAACAGCGACACGCCGCGCGGTCCCATCCGCTTCATCGCGCTGGCGATGTAGACGTAGTGCTGGAGGAATTTCGAGGCCAGCCCCTCGTAGGCCGAATTGTCGCCGGCCAGCTCGAGGGCGATCCGCATCATGTTGAGGCAGAACAGCCCCATCCACCCGGTGGCGTCGGATTGCTCGAGCGTCGAGCCGTCGCTGCAGCGCTCGCTGCGGTCGAAGACGCTGATGTTGTCGAGGCCGAGGAACCCCCCTTCGAAGACGTTGTTGCCCTCGCGGTCGACCTTGTTGACCCAGCTGGTGAACACGAGCAGCAGCTTGTGGAAGCAACGCTCGAGCCAGGCCCGGTCGGCACGCCCGTGGCCGCGTTTCTCCATGTTGTAGACCCGCCACACCGCCCAGGCGTGGACCGGGGGATTGAGATCGGAAAACTCCCATTCGTAGGCCGGCAACTGGCCGCTGGGATGCTGGAACTGCTCGAACAGCAGCAGCCACAGCTGGTCCTTGGCGAAGCGCGGATCGACCAGCGCGAAGGGGATGCATTGGAAGGCGAGGTCCCAGGCCGCGAACCACGGATACTCCCACTTGTCGGGCATGCTCATCACCCGGAGGGAGTTGAGGTGCCGCCAGTGCTGGTTGCGGATCCGCCGCCGGCTCTCCGGCGGCGGGTGGGCGGGGTCGTCGCCGTCGAGCCATTTGGCGACGTCGAAGATGTAGCTCTGCTTGGTCCACAGCAGGCCGGCCAGGGCGCGGCGCTGGACGTGGCGCTCGTCGGCCGAGGCGTCGGCCGGCGGGAGGGAGGCGTAGAAGGCATCGGCCTCGAGCCGCCGTGCCGCGAGCGTTGCCTCGACATGGCCGACCAGGGCCGCGCCGCCGCTGACGCGCTCCCCTGGCTCGCGGTCGGTGAACACAAGGTGCACGGCGACGGTGCCCCCGGCGGGCACGATCCGCGGCGCGTGGAAGCAGGCTTTCGTGCCCCGGCCGGCCGGATTGACCGCCGCGCCGTCGCCGTCGCAGACGAAGCGATGGAAGGCATCCTTGGTGAACGGCGAGCGGCTCGAGTGACCCGCGCCGTAGACCGCCGGGCCGTTGGTCTCGTTGTCGGTGAACAGGAGCCGGTCGGCGGCTGAGGCGGCGAGCACGAGCCAGCGCCGGCCGAGCCGGGCCGTGGCGGGGATCCGCGGATCGAGGTCACATGGGCCGTCGTCGGCGACCAGGGCGAGCGTTCCTGCCGGACTGTGGTCGGCGCGGATCACCGGTTGCGGATGATCGGCGCCGTCCCAGGCCCACGTGTTGCGGAACCAGAGCGTGGGGAGCAGGTGGAGCGGCGCGGGTTCGGGACCGCGGTTGACGGCGGTGATCCGCAGGACGATCTCCTCGGGGTCGGCCTTGGCGTATTCGACGTCGATGTCGAACCAGCGGCCATCGGCGAACACGCCGGTGTCGAGGAGCTCGTACTCCGGCCCCTGGCCGGCGCGGCGGCGGTTCTCGGCGACGAGGTCGTCGTAGGGAAAGGCCCGCTGCGGGTAGCGGTAGCGGAGGTGCATGAAGGAGTGGCTCGGCACGTTGTCGACGTGGAACCAGTACTCCTTGGCATCCTCGCCATGGTTGCCGTCCAGCGGCGTGAGCCCGAACAGTCGCTCCTTGAGATGCGTATCGGCTCCGTTCCAGAAGGCGGGGGCGAGGCAGAGGAGTTGGAACCGATCGGAGATTCCGGCAATGCCGTCCTCCCCCCACCGGTAGGCCTTGGATCGCGACGCCTCGTAGGGGAAATAGCGCCACGCCTCGCCGTCGGGGGAGTAGTCCTCGCGCACCGTCCCCCAGGCGCGATCCGAGAGGTAAGGGCCCCAGCGCCGCCAGCCGGTGGCGTCGTCGCCGATTGCTTGCACCCTGTCGAGTTCCGGATTCGACTGACTCGAGGCGTGAGCGGTCATTGAGGTCCCCCCGGTTCCGATCGCAGCAACGATGATACTTGGGGGGGTTGGGCGGTCGAGGTAAAGCCGGCCGTTCGGGTCTTCCGATGGCAACGGTAGGTCACGAACGAGGTGCAGGCGTGCTGAAACTGTCCGGATGGCTGACGGGGAAGAGGGGCCCGGCCAAGGGCCGTCGCCGTGCGCGTCGCAACGCCGTCCCGGCCACGACGGGGTCGGGCGCCGCCGTCGAGGCGCTCGAGCCGCGCGCCATGATGGCGGCGGCGCAGCTTTCCACGAGCGAAGTCGCCGCGCTGCTCGACCGGGCGAGTGCCGCCACGCCGAGCACCGACGCGATCATCGCGATCGTCGACCGCAGCGGTCGGATCCTCGGCGTGCGCACCGAGGACCAGGTGACCGCGACGATCACCGACAAGCCGATGCTCGCCTTCGCGATCGACGGCGCCGTCGCCAAGGCCCGGACGGGGGCGTTCTTCTCCAACGGCCAGGGAATCCTCACGTCGCGCACCGTCAGCCACATCAGCCAAAGCACGATCACCCAGCGCGAGATGCAGGCCAATCCCAACGCCGCCGACCAGACGGTCAAAGGGCCGGGCTGGGTGGCGCCGGTGGGGATCGGCGGCGAGTTTCCCCCGGGGATCCTCCGCACGCCGCTGGTCGATCTGTTCGCCATCGAGCACACCAACCGGACGAGCATCGTCGTCGACGGCAAGGTGATCACCAACCGCGCCAGCTACGGGCAGCAGTCGGGCACGCTTCCCGGTTCGATCGGCCGCGGCATCGCCACGCTGCCGGGCGGAGTGGCGATCTACCGGGCCGGAACCGACGAGGTGATCGGCGGGATCGGCGTCTTCTTCCCGGGCCGCGACGGCACTGCCGCGGTGGAACAGGGATTCCGGCCGGTGGCATCGCAGACGCGTGCCGACCGGCTCAACGCCCCGAAGGCCCTCGAGGCCGAGGCGATCGCGCTGGCAACGCTCCTTCCGGTCTCGATCCCCGGCACGGTCACGCCGCTGACGGCTCCGCTCCATGTCACCCTCACCCCCGCCGTGATCCTCAACCGCGCCGGCGGTCCCGGTGCCTCGGTGCCAATGTCGATGCCGCAGGCACAGAATCTCGTCAACCGTGTCAACACCGCGGCTCGGATCAATCTCGGCGGCATCGCCCTGCAGAGCTTCGGGCCCCAGGCCGGACCGTCGGGGGTGCAGACGATTTTTTCGCTCATCGCCGCGCAGGGCAACGGGCCGATCAACGGCCTCAATCAGCAGGTATTCGTCGGTGGGCAGACGCTTCTCGATGGCAAGCCGCAGGCCGACGGTTGGCTCGTCGCCCCCAGAGCCGGTTCCCTCCTCTCGGCTGCCGACGTGAAGCGGATCGTCGACCAGGGGGTCGCAGAGGCGGTGAAGACCCGGGCGCAGATCCGTGTCCAACCGACGTTCACGAAGATGGTCCTCGGCGTCGCCGACACCAATGGCGACGTGCTCGGCCTCTTTCGGATGCCCGATGCGACGGTGTTCTCGATCGACGTCGCCGTGGCGAAATCGCGGAACACCGTCTACTACGCCTCGGCCAACCTCCAGCCGCAGGACCAGGTCGCCGGCGTGCCGCTCGGCACGGCATTCACCAACCGCACGTTCCGCTACCTGGCCGTGCCGAAGTACCCCTCCGGCAACGCCACCGGCGCCCCGGCGCCGTTCTCGATCCTCAACGAGCCGGGGATCGATCCGGCCACCGGCCTCAACGTCGGCGCGCCGCGTCCGGCGTCGAGCTTCACGACCGTGCTCGGATTCGACTCGTTCAACCCCGGCCGCAACTTCTCCTGCCCGTTCACGGTGATGCCCAAGGCCAACCAGAACGGCATCGTGTTCTTCCCGGGCAGCTCCGCCGCCTATGTCGGCAGCACGCTCGCCGGGGGCTTCGGCGTCTCCGGCGACGGCGTCGATCAGGACGACGTCGTCACCTACTACGGCATCGCCGGCTACGCGGCCCCCGAGCCGATCCAGGCCTGGCAGTATTTCGTCCGCGGCATCCGTCTCCCCTACATGAAGTTCTCGCGCAACCCCGGCGGCGGGTCCTGAACGCGAGCCGACATCGCGACACGGCCGTCGGCGTTCGGTCGTTTCCAACGCCCGTCGACGGAAGCGGCTCACACCACCACCGGCCGGCTCGGCTGTTCGCCGACGCCGAACACGCGGCGGTAGCGCGCGACCTCCGCGGGCGGTCCGAGGGCCTTGCCGGGATTGTCGGAGAGCTTCACCGTCGGCCGGCCGTCCGCCGCCACCGCCTTGCAGACGAGGCTGAACGGCGCGAGGCTGTCGCCGGGAGCGAGGCCGCGGAAATCGTTGGTCAGGAGCGTGCCCCAGCCGAAGCCGACGCGGACGCGCCCCGCGTAGCGCCCGTGGAGCGTCTCGATGTCGTCGACGTCGAGGCCGTCGGAGAAGATCACGCGTTTCTCGGCGGGGTCCGCGCCGCGGCTCCGCCACCATCCGATCGCAAGGTCGGCGATCGCCGCCGGGTCACCCGAGTCGATGCGGATCCCGGTCCATCCTCCGACCCACTCCGGGGCGCGGGCGAGGAATTCCGCCGTGCCGAAAGTGTCGGGGAGCATGATGCGCAGCGCCTCGCCGTAGGTCGCCTGCCAGTCGGCGAGCACGCGGTAGGGGCTCGCGGCGAGATCGGCATCGCCTGCGGCGAGCGCCGCGTAGACCATCGGCAGTTCGTGGGCGCTGGTCCCGATCGGTTCGAGGCCGTGGCGGACGGCGAGGAGGACGTTCGAGGTGCCGGTGAACGCCGGCCCGAGCGTGTCGCGGGCGCGGAGCACTGCCAGCTCCTGCCAGGCCGCCGAATGCCGGCGGCGGGTGCCGAAATCGGACAGTGCCAGCCCCGGCACGCGCGCCAGGCGCGCAAGCTTGCCGTCGAGGCGCGCGGTCGCCGCGCGGCGCAGTTCCGCACGCTCGGCCGCCGCCAGATCGCGCTCCACCGCGCGGGCGCGCAGCTCCATCAGGATCGCCAGGGCGGGCACCTCCCAGAGCATCACCGCCGGCCAGGGGCCGGTGAAGGAGAGGGCGAACTGCCCGTCGCGCGTGGCGAGCCGGTAGGGCGGGAGGCGGAGCCCGGGGAGCGCGGCGAGGAAGCCGGGGGAAAACAGCGGCCGTCCAGGGGCCGATTCGAGCCGGCCGAGCGCCTCGATCTCGGCGCCGGTGATCGACAGCGAGCGCGTCCGGTCGAGCTGCTCGCGGAGGTCGGCCTCGGTGATCCGGTCGGCGAGCCGCACGGAGCGGCTCCGGTTGACCAGCTCGAACGTCACCTCGACGTCGGGGTGACGACCGTGCACCACCTGGCACATGAGGAACTTGTAGAAGTCGGTGTCGAGCAGCGAGCGGACGATCGTCGCGCCGTCGCCGGTGGCGCCAGTGGTCATCGACGGCCCCCCTCAGTGCTCGAGGACCACGCCGGCGGCGGCCAGCGCCGCGCGGGCCGTGGCCAGCGACCCGGCGCGGTCGATCGCCCGGCAGGCCGATTCGACGATCCGCACGCGGTAGCCGAGGGCGGCCGCGTCGAGCGCCGTCCGGCTCACGCAGACGTCGAGCGCCAGGCCGACGACGGCCACGGCGTCGATCCCCCGGGCCCGCAGGTAGCCGTCGAGGCCGGTCGTCGTCGCGCGATCGTTCTCGAGGAACGCCGAGTAGCTGTCGACGTCGCGGCGCAGCCCCTTGCGGAGGACGAGGGCGGCATGGTGGGTGGCGAGGAGCGGATGGAAGTCGGCACCGGGCGTTCCGCCGACGCAGTGGACCGGCCACAGCGTCTGCGCGCCATGGTCGGTGGCGATCGTGTCGAACGGGACGGCACCGCGGTGCGCGGTGTGGAACGACATGTGATCGGCCGGGTGCCAGTCCTGCGTGAGCACGGCGAGGTGGGCGCTGGCGAGGAGGCGGTTGACGGCCGGCACGATCGCGTCGCCGCCGGGCACGGCGAGAGTGCCGCCGGGGCAGAAGTCGCGCTGCACGTCGACGACGACGAGGGCTTCAGGCATGGGTGAAGAAGTATGGGTCGTTCCGGGGTTTCCGTGGGTCATCGCGGCGGGCGCAGCCTCCGCTCGGGCTCTGCAGAGGGGGCGCTCCCCCCGCCTCTGCCCTCGCATCGACCCGCAGCCAGGGGTGACGGGCCGATGCGAGGGCGACGGCGGAGGGGCTTCGCCGGCCCTGTGACGGTAATGCCGGGATCCTGTCGTCCACCCGCAACCATCCTGGATCTGCCGCCGTCTGAAGCGGCGGAAGGCCATGGAGGGCTTCCGCGGGAACCGGAGAGAGCGTAGCACCGCGCGTGGCCGCCGCTGGATGCGGCGGCTGCCGACCGTGGGAACCCTCGGCGTTCCCACCGGTCGGCGCAGCGGCGGAAGGCCATGGAGGGCTTCCGCCGCGCGAAACTCAGAACGCCACCTCGACGTCGATGAAGCTCCCGAACAGGTTGTCGACCTTGCCGTTGACGTCGCCGTAAAGGGCGTCGAAGCCGTTGCCGCACAGCAGGCCCGAGACGCCCGCGCGGATGATGCAGTTGTTGTTGAGCCACGGCCGGCTCTCGAAGCCCATCGACAGGTCGGTGCCGATCTCGCGCGAGATGTTGTCCTGGAAGACGTATGCCTCGAGCGGCGCCGTCGTGTCGAAGAACAGGAAGTTGCAGTTGGTGATCAGCCGGGTGCGCTGGGTGAGCTCGAAGTCGACGCCGACGTTGTAGAGCTGGAGGCCCGGGTTCACGAAGTTGGCCTGCGACTGGAACTTGTTGCTGGCGCGGAGGTCGGGGTAGATCGAGAACAGGTTCTTGAGGTTCGTGCCGAGGAGCTTGATCTGCTGGCGCACCCAGAAGCTGAATTCGCCGCCGGCGAACTGGGTGTTGTCGACGATGCCGTCGAAGCCGCCGCCACGGCCGTCGTTCACGTTGTTGTCGCCCGACGCGTAGAACACGCTGCCACGGAAGCGGATCCAGTCGGGCGAGTAGGAGAGTTCCAGGGCCGCCATCGTCGCGCCGATGTTGACCGGCTGGAGCGCGAGTTGGTTGAGCGTGTCGTGGCCGAAGGCGTAGTACAGGGCGCTGGTGACGTTGATCCCCTCGATGTGCCCGTCGGTGGTGATCCCTGCGTACAGCGCATTGACCTCGTGCGGCGTCGCGGCACCGACCGGGTCGGGGCGGACGAGGAAGCCGTTCTTGTCGTAATGCAGGCTCTTCTGGTCGTGGTCCCAGATGAAGCTCGTCTGGGCGGTGTGGCCGGGGAACAGGAAGTCCTGCCGGTAGTAGTTGAGGACGAGGATCTCCTGGCCGCGGCTGTCGAACGTGTTGAGGAAGCTGTTGGTGTCCTTCTCGCGCTGGTCGAAGATCGCGACGTTGAATTGGTCGCGGTTGGCCAACCGGGTGCCGAACAGGCGGATCGCCCGGTTGAGATCGCTGAAGATGAAGCCCCGGAAATCGGAGGTGAACGGCTGGGAGCCGACGCGGACCGACATGAAGTCGTAGTCGGGGCTCAGGTCGGCGATCTTCGACTCGACGAACCATTCCTCGATCGTCGAGAAGCCGCGGTAGCGCGTGTCGCCGAGCTGGACGTCGGGGCTGACGACGCCGAGTTCCTCGACGGCCAGGTAATTGTGGTTGAACACCGGCACGACCCGCAGCCGCCAGTCGTTGGGCTTGAAGGCCTTGTCGCCGTGGTTGAGCTCGAACGCCAGCGTGTAGTACTGGAGGTAGAGGAACCCGTTGGGGTTGCCGTAGAAGTCGTACTGCCCCGGCGTCGGCGTCGACTCGAAGGGGGTGTTGGGGGTCGGCACCTGCCGCCAGTTGACGATCGAGCGGCTGGCGACCCGGAGGTCGAAGAAGGTGTGCTGCCCGACGATCGGGAAGTCTTCCTTGAGGAGGTGCTGCGTGTAGGGGTTGAGCCAGTTGCCCGGCGCCCAGGGATAGTCGTCGAGGCGTGGATGCCCTTTGCCGTAGCGGTCCCACTCCGGCAGCCCCTGGCGCCAGCGATCCTCGATCGGGACGAAGTGCGACGACTCCTGCTCCTCCTCCGGGACGACGCTGGAGCGGCCGGTGAACCCGGCCGGAGGCCTGGCGGGGTAGCGCCACAGCGGGTCGTGCGCCTCTTCGTCGTCGGCGAGGTCGAACGGGTTGTCGACCGGTGGGCCGAGGATCGGCGGCCCCCCGGCGGCGTCGACCGCCTCGTCCCAGGACGGCACGGGGGCTGGGGGCGCGATCTCCTCGATCGCACCTGTCTCCGAGACGAGCGCACCCGGCTGCGGTCCGTTGGCGCCCCACCCCGACACCGGGGGCTGTTGAGCACGCGCGAAGGACCCGACCTCCGCCCGTGGGGCCGGCGGTGAGTCGTCGGCGCGCGTCGAACGTGGCACGCTCACGGCACATGCGAGGGTGCCGCACAACAAGGCCGCCACCACGCGCGACGCTCGCTGTCCGTGGACAAAGCCCTCTGAGGCCAGTGTCCACTCGGGCGACCGCGGGCAACGCCGAGGGTTTCTCGGGTCGCCGGCGGCCGCATCCGGCGGCCGAACACTTTTTCCACGGACAGCCAGGGTCGCGCCGACGACGCGATCCGGCGGTCGCGGTGGACCGGGAGGCGATAACGCGGCGGTGTCGATGGCGGAACGCACGAAAGCCGGAGCGCTTCGCAAAGAGGACGAGGTCGCGTGGCCGGGCGACCGTGAGCTCGCCGAAAATATCGGTTGCGCGGGTGGTGGGGGTTGTGCCGATTCCTCCGGGCAACGCGCCCCGCCGGGGGCCGCGGGGGGTGGGGAAACCTGGAGGAAGTCCCACGGGCCTCCGTCGCTACCATGGTGGGGGTGCCACGGACCTGCCCTGCGTTTCCAGGGACCCACCATGCCAAGCCCGTTCGATCCCACCACGATCGCCTCGGGGCCGCCGCCTGAAGCCGATTCGGGATTCGGGCCACCCCGGCCATGGGTGCTGCTCGAAGCGAGCTACGGCGACCTGCTCGACCGGCGTCCGACGCTGGCACTGCTGCCGTGGGGAGCGACCGAGGCCCACAACCTCCATCTCCCCCACGGCACCGACGTGATCGAGGCGTCAGCCGTCGCCGAGGCCGCGGCGGCGTTGGCCACGGCCCACGGGGCGCGGCCGATCGTGCTCCCCGCGATCCCCTACGGCAACGACGCCCAGCAGCTCGATCAGGTGGCCACGATCCACCTCTCCACACGCGCGGCCCTCGCGGTTCTCGAGGACGTGGCCGCGAGTCTCGTGCGCCAGGGGATCGGCCGGCTGGTGATCGTCAACGGCCACGGCGGCAACGACTTCAAGCCACTCGTCCGCGACGTCATGCTCGCCACCGGGATCACGATCGTGGTCGTCGATTTCTTCCGCCTCGCGCCGGCCGTCGCCGCGGCCACGTTTCCCGATCCCGGCGACCACGCCGGCCAGCTGGAGACGTCGCTGATCCTCCACCTCCGGCCGCAGTGGGTGACGCGGCGGCCGGGACCGGGAGCCCGGGCCGCGCTCCTGCCGCGCGGACTCGACCAGCCCGGGGCGTGGACGCCGCGCCCCTGGTCGGTCGTCCATCCCGACACCGGCAGCGGCGATCCCGCCGGTGCCACGGCGGCACGGGGCAGGGCGTTCTTCGAGGCCGCCGCGGCGGGGCTCGCCGACTTGGTCGTCGCCTGGGACGCGCTGCCGCCGGGGGCCGGGCCGTTCGAGCCCCGCGGCGACGCTTCCGGGGCGGGTGCGGAGCGGAGCGATGGCTGACATGCACAGCGCCGGTGGTGGCGACGAGGCGCGGCGCTTCGCGGCCGGGCTGTTCACCAGCCGGTTGTCGGCGGCCGACCGCGACCAGATCGAGGCGCGGACGCAGGCGATCGGTCGGCGCCTCTTCGATCGCGCGCTCGAGGCCCGCCCGTCGAAGGTCTCGACCGAGTTCTGGGTCCAGCAGGCGGGGGAATGGGCCACACAGGACGACGACCTCAAGGTGCGCCTGTTCCGGCTCGTCGATTGCATGCCGATGCTCGAGGACCCGGTGGCCCTCGACCGGCACATCCGTGAATACATCGACGACGACGTCCTCGCCCGGCTGCCGCTGGCGGTGCGCGCCGCCCTCCAGGCGGCGCGGAGCGGGATGCTCGCGCCTCTGGCGGCGCGTGCGGTGCGCGCCGCCGTGCTCTCCCAGGCGCGGCGCTTCATCGCCGGGACCACCCCGGGGGAGGCGGCCAAGGCGGCGCTGGCCGAGCGGCGGCTGCACCGCGGCTTCACGCTCGACCTGCTCGGCGAGGCAGTGACCGCCGACGCCGATGCCGACGCCTACGCCGCCGCCTACGCGCGCCTGATCGTCGAGCTCCCGGCCCTGGCCGCGCGCTGGCCGGCCGATCCGCTCGTCGACGGCGATCCGGGCGATCCGCTGCCGCGCGTCAATCTGTCGCTCAAGCTGTCGGCGCTCGACAGCCAGTTCGACGCCATCGATCCGGTGGGCACGACCGGCCGGGTCCTCGACCGGCTGCGGCCGCTGTGGCGGCTGGCGCGGGCCCATGGCGTGCAGATCCACGTCGACATGGAGAGCCATGCCACCAAGGACCTGGCGCTGGCGATCTTCCGGCAGATCGCCGGGGAGGAGGAGTTCCGCGACTGGCCGTGGTGCGGGATCGTCATCCAGTGCTACCTCCGGGAGGCGCACCGCGATCTGGTCGCGCTCGGGGATTGGGTCCGGCGCCGCGGCACGCCGGTGTGGGTGCGCCTCGTGAAGGGGGCGTACTGGGATCAGGAGACGATCCAGGCCCGCGCGGCGGGCTGGCCGGTGCCGGTGTGGGAGCGGAAGTGGCAGACCGACGCCTGCTTCGAGGCGGCGACCACCTGGCTGCTCGAGCAGTCGCCGTGGCTGCGGCCGGCGATCGCCAGCCACAACATCCGCTCGCTGGCCCATGCGATGGCGGTCGCCGGCCATCTCGGCCTGCCGGCACGGGCGCTGGAGATGCAGATGCTCTACGGGATGGGGGATCCGGAAAAGCACGCGGTCACGGCCGAAGGGCAGCGCCTCCGGATCTACATGCCCTACGGCCAGCTCGTGCCGGGGATGGCGTATCTGGTGCGCCGGCTCCTCGAGAACTCGTCCAACGACTCGTTTCTCCGCGCCGGCTTCGTGAAGCACGTTCCCCCGGCCACGCTCCTCCTGCCGCCGCGTCCCGGGCCCGGCGAGGCTCTCGATCCCCCCGAGCCGTCGGTCGGCTTTCGCAACGAGCCGCTCGCCGACTTCGCCCTGGCCACCGTCCGTGACACGTTCGCCGCGGCCCTGGCCCGGATCGACGCCGAGCTGGCACGCGGGCCGCTCGAGGTTCCGGTGGTCATCGACGGCCGGCCCACGCGGCTGCCCGGCTTCGAGCGCCCCGACCCCGGCGCGACCGCGACGGTGGTGGCGCGCGTCTCGGCGGCGACGCCGGCGGAGGCGCGGCGCGCCGTGGAGGCGGTGGCCGCCGCCCGTCCCGCCTGGGAGGCGCGCGGAGTGGGCGAGCGGGCCGCGGTGCTGCGCCGGGCGGCGGCCGTGATCCGCCGGCAGCGCTTCGATCTGGCGGTGCTGATCGTCCGCGAGGTGGGCAAACCGTGGCGCGAGGCCGACGCCGACGTCGCCGAGGCGATCGATTTCTGCGACTACTACGCCGACCACGGCGTCGCCCTCGCCGCCCCGCGGCGCGTCGACGTGCCCGGCGAGGAGAACGTCTCCACCGTCCGCGCGCGGGGGGTGGCCGTGGTGATCGCGCCGTGGAACTTTCCGCTGGCGATCCTCGCCGGGATGACCACCGCCGCCCTCGTCACCGGCAACGGCGTCGTCATGAAACCGGCCGAGCAGTCGTCGGCGGTCGGGTGGCGGTTGCACACGATCCTCCTCGAGGCCGGCGTGCCGGCCGGGGTCTGTGCATTCCTGCCCGGCCGTGGCGAGGAGGTCGGACCGGAGCTGGTGACCCATCCGGCGACGGCACTGGTGGCGTTCACCGGCAGCCGCGCCGTCGGGATGGCGATCAACCAAGCGGCGGCCGCGGCATCGGCGACGGGGGGCCGCGCCGTCAAGCGCGTGATCGCCGAGATGGGGGGCAAGAACGCGATCATCGTCGACGATGACGCCGATCTCGACGAGGCGGTGCTCGCCGTCGTCCAGTCGGCGTTCGGCTACCAGGGGCAGAAGTGCTCCGCCTGCTCGCGCGTGATCGTGCTCCAGCGCGTCCACGACGCCTTCCTCGCCAAGCTCGCTCCGGCGGTCGCGAGCCTGCGGATCGGACCGGCGACCGAGCCGGGCACGCGCGTCGGGCCGCTGGTCGACGCCGACGCCGTGGAGCGCGTGCGCAGGTTCGTCGGCATTGGCCGCACCGCGGCGCGGACCGTCGTCGCGGTCGAGCCCGATCCAGCGCTGGCCGCGCGCGGCTGGTACGTCGGGCCCCACGTGTTCGCCGACGTCGACCCGCGCGGGCCGCTCGGCCAGGAGGAGATCTTCGGCCCCGTGCTGGCGGTGTTCGCCGCGCGCGACTTCGCCGCCGCCGTGGCCCTCGCCAACGACACCCCCTACGCGCTCACCGCTGGCGTCTTCTCACGCAGCCCCGCCCACCTCGAGATGGCCCGCACCGGTCTCGAGGCGGGCAACGTGTACCTCAACCGCGGCATCACCGGGGCGCTGGTCCATCGCCAGCCGTTCGGCGGCTACCGGATGTCGGGAATCGGGAGCAAGGCGGGAGGACCCGACTACCTCGAGCAGTTCGTCGTCCCGCGCGTGGTCACCGAAAACACGCTCCGCCGCGGTTTCGCTCCACAGCGTCAGCCGGAGGGACGCCCCGGTTGAGCCGCCCGGGCGGCGGTCGCGCGACTCACGAAACACTCATCTCCAACCGGTACAACCGTACAACCCCGTCGCCGGGGATCCGCTGATGGCGGATGGCCGTATCCCGAAGTCCCGAGGTGTCTGCGATGCGCGACGGTGGAGCGAGGGTGGGCAGGCGTGCGGCGCTGGCCGCGACGATGGCCGGGGGCATCGGCTGGCTGCGGCGCGGCGGAGCCGCCGAGGTCGATGCGGCGCTGCCGCCGTACGTGAAAGTTTCCGGCGAGGTCGCGGGCTCCCTGACGTGCGTCGGCTCCGACACGATGAACAATCTCGTCGCCCTGTGGGCGGAGGGATTCAAGCGGTCGTATCCCGGGGTCCGCGAGGGTATCGAGGGGAAGGGATCGGCTTCGGCTCCCCCGGCGCTCACCGAGGGCGCGTGCAGCTTCGCGCCGATGAGCCGGGACTGGAAGGACTCGGAGATCGACGCTTTCAAGGAGCGTCATGGCTACGCTCCGACCGTCATTCCCGTGGCGATCGACATGCTCGCCGTCTTCGTCCACAAGGACAATCCGCTCGAACAGCTCACGCTCCAGCAGGTCGACGCGATCTTCTCCAGGAACCGCAACGGCGGACTGACCAGGGACATCCGCACGTGGGGCGATCTCGGCCTCGACGGCCCGTGGCGGGACCGCGCCCTGAGCCTGTACGGCCGCAACGCGACGAGCGGCACCTACGGCTTTTTCAAGGAGAAGGCGCTGTTCAAGGGGGACTTCAAGCCCTCGGTCAAGGAGCAGCCTGGGAGCTCGGCGGTCGTGCAGGCGGTGGCCAGCGACCGCTACGGCATCGGTTACAGCGGCATCGGCTACAGGACGGCCGACGTCCGTCCCGTTCCGCTGGCGCCGGGCGCGGGTGCGACGGCGGTCGCCACGGAGGCCGAGTTCGCCTACTCGGGCGACTATCCGCTGGCGCGGTTCCTCTACCTGTCGGTGAACCATCGGAAGGACACCCCGCTTGACCCGCTGCGCCGCGAGTTCCTCCGCTACGTGCTCAGCCGGAGCGGCCAGGCCGATGTCGTCAAGGACGGCTACCTGCCGATCACCGCGGCGATCGCCCGGCGCGGCCTGGAGTCCGTCGGCATCGCCGCGCGGTAGCGGCGCGCGGGCCGCGGCCGACCTTCCGGAATGCCACTCCGCATGCCCCCGCACGACACCTTCACCGGCCGCGTCCGCCGCGGCACGACCCGCCGCGTCCGCTTCGAGGACTCGTTGGCACGGCTGGTGATCACCACGGCCGGCATCGGAACGATCGCCGCAGTCCTGTTGATGGGCCTGTTTCTCGTCGCCGTCGCCCTGCCGCTGTTCCTGCCGGCACGGACGGGCACGGTCGGGCGGGTGGTCGCACCGCCCCCCCGGGGACCCGTCGCGCTGGGCTGTGACGAGCAGGGAAGGATCGGCTGGTGGGTGGACGCCGCCGCGGGCCGGTTCGTCTGTTTCGACGCCGAACGGGGGACGACGCTCCTCGAGCGTCCGGTCGGTGCCGACTGGCTGGCGGGCAGCACGTCGTTCCGCCTCCTGCCCGGGCGGCTCGACGCCGTCGCCGGCCGGGACGACGGCACGTTTCAGGTCGGGCGTCTCGGCGTCGAATCGTCGTTCGTCGGCCGCGGGGAACTGTCCGCCGCCGCCGCAGGGCTCGCGGTCGGCGACCTGGTGGTCGAAGACGACGCGATTCTCCTCCGCTCGGCCCCCGAGCAGTGGGCGCGGATCACCCCGATCGCCGCCGCCCCGGGCGGGCGCTCGGCGCCGTTGGGAGCGGCGGTCATCGACGTCGACCTCGCCCAGGGGCCGCGCGGGCCGATCGTCGCCGCCTTGGCGGCCGACGGCACGGTCCGCGTCGAGACCATGTCGTCGCGCCGCAACCTCCTCACCGACGAGGTGATCGTGAGCCGCGAGGGGGCGACGCTGTCGACGGCCGCCGAGGGGTTCGTGCCGGCGTTCGCCCGGGTCGCCGAGCGCGGCGACCAATTGTTTCTCGTGGCCCGCGATGGGCGTGGGCGCCGCTACTCGATCCGTGACATCGCGGCCCCGACGCTCGCCGAGGAGTTCGCCGCCACGCCCGGGGGCACCGCGGTGACCGCGGTGATCCGCCTGTTCGGCGGCGGCAGCCTGGCCGTCGGCGACGACCGGGGCGACGTCCACGTGCTGTTCACCGTGCGCTCGCCGGGGGCGACCGCGGCCGACGGCCTGGCGATGACCGTCGCGCACTCGATCGCCGCGGCCACCCCGGACACGCCGGTGGTCGCCCTGACCGCTTCGCCACGGTCGCGGATCTTCGCGGCAGCTACGGCGCGCGGCCCGGTGCGCATCCTCCAATCGACGTCAGGGCAGGGCCTGCTCACGCTCGCGGCGGGCGCGGCGACGCCGCGGGCCCTGGCGATCGGCCCGCGTGAGCGGACGCTGCTGGTGGCCGACGACCGCGGCGTCTGGGCGGGTGGCTTCGACGCCGGATTCCCCGAGGTCTCGGTGCGGACGCTGCTGGCACCGGTGTGGTACGAGAACTATCCCGCCCCCGTCCACGCCTGGGAAACCACCGGCCACGATGCCTTCGAGCCGAAGTACGGGTTCGTGCCGCTCGTCGTCGGCACGCTCAAGTCGACGTTCTACTCGATGGCGTTCGCCGCGCCCGTGGCGCTGTTCGCCGCCGTCTATTCGAGTCAATTCCTCCAGCCACGCTGGCGGGCGCGGATCAAGCCGATGATCGAGATGATGGCGAGCCTGCCGAGCGTGGTGCTGGGGTTCGTCGCCGGGCTCGTGCTCGCTCCGCTCGTCGAGACCCTCCTGCCAGCGGTGATCCTCGCGGTCTTCGCGGTACCGCTCACGCTCGTCGTCGCGGCCCATGCCTGGCAGGTGCTGCCCGCGGCGATCCGCGTCGGCGGCGTCCGGTGGAGGTTTCCCCTGATCGTCATGGTCGGCCTGCCGCTGGGCTGTCTGCTCGCCCGGCTGGCGGCGCCGTGGCTGGAGTGGGCACTGTTCGACGGGAGCCTGCGGCGCTGGCTCGACGGCGGCGACGGCCATGCGCTCGGCGGCTGGGTCCTGACGCTGTTGCCCGGTACCACGATCGTCGTCGCGGTGATCGTCGCCAGGCTCGTGAACCCCTGGCTGCGGCGTGCGCTGGCGGAGTGGTCGCCGGAACGGGCCGCGCTGGCGTCGCTGGCGACGTGCGGCGGTGCGGCGCTGGCGGCCGTCCTTTTGGCCGTGCTGATCGGGATGTTCCTCGAGTCGTGGCGCGTCGATCCCCGTGCGGTCGTCGTCGGCGGCTACGTGCAGCGCAACGCCATGGTCGTCGCCTTCGGCATGAGCTTCGCGATCATCCCCCTGGTGTTCACGCTCGCCGACGACGCACTGTCGAGCGTTCCGGAGCATCTGCGCAGCGCCTCGTTGGGGGCCGGCGCGACTCCGTGGCAGACGGCCGTCCGGGTGATCATCCCGGCGGCGGGGAGCGGGTTGTTCTCGGCGGTGATGATCGGCCTCGGCCGGGCGGTGGGGGAGACGATGATCGTGCTCATGGCAGCCGGAAACACCCCGATTCTCGACTGGAACCTGTTCAACGGCTTCCAGACACTGTCGGCGGCCGTGGCCACGGAACTTCCGGAAGCGGCACGGGGCAGCGCCCACTACCGCGTGTTGTTTCTCGCCGCCCTGGCGCTGTTCACGATCACGTTCGTCATCAACACCGCGGCGGAGATCGTCCGCCAGCGTTTCCGGCGGAGGGCCCATGAGCTCTGACGCCCCGCGGACCCGACGGCTGCGCTCACCCTATGCCGCACTCACGGCCCAGGGGGAGCCCTGGCTGTGGCTCACCGGCGGCGCCCTCGGCTGGGCCGTCGCGATGATCACGGGGCTGCTGGGTTTGATCGTCTTCCAGGGCGCGCGGACGTTCTGGCCCGTCCCCCTCGACGAGATTCGTCTCGACGACGGCACCGTGCTGCTCGGCGAGGTCAGTGCCCGCGAGCGGGTCGTGACCGACGCCGACGGGGGCCCGAGGCCGACCTCGCGGCGTCTGCTCCGCACCGAGAATTTCGAGATCACGGGCAGCCATTACCGCTGGTGCGACGACTCCGCGATCAGCGCCGAGAGCCGGCCGCTGCACGCGGCCGCGGTCGAACGGCTGGAAGGAGGGCGGTTCCATGGCGTGCCGCTACGGCTGCGCCACGGCGACGAGGTGGTGGCCGAGGGGGCCGCAGCCGCCTGGGAACGCTTCCGCGCCGAGCATCCGGCGATCGTCGGCCGCGGCGCCGAGATCCGCCGCATCGACCGGGTCGAGCGGGGCCGGCTGCAGCGCCAGCTCCGCTCCGCGCGCCTCGCGACCACCCGTGCCCGGCTCGCCGCCGGGGCCGACTCGCCGGCCGCCGTGGCCGCCGCGGCCGCGGAGCAGGACCTCGCGGCCCGCGTGGCCGTGGCCGAACGGGAACTCGACCGCCGCACCGACGACCTGCGGCGGCCGAGTGCCGGTTGGGTGCTCGACTGCTCCACGTCCGACGGCCGCGAGGTGGCCCTTCCCCTCGACAGGATCGTCAGGGCGTGGCAGCCCAATCGCCTGTCGTGGTGGGGGAAACTCGGCGTGTACGCCGGCCGCTGGGGCGAATTCCTCGGCGAGGAGCCGCGCGAGGCCAACAGCGCCGGGGGCGTGTTCCCGGCGATCTGGGGAACGGTCGCACTGACGCTGATCATGGCGCTGGTGGTCGCCCCGCTGGGTGTCCTCGCCGCGCTCTACCTGCGGGAATACGCCGACCGCGGCCCGCTGACCGCCGCCGTGCGGATCGCGATCAACAACCTCGCCGGTGTTCCGAGCATCGTCTACGGCGCCTTCGGCCTCGGGTTCTTCTGCTACGTCCTCGGCGGGAGCATCGACGAGGTATTGTTCCAGCCGGCGCTGGTGGCCGACGGCCAGCCGACGTTCGGCACCGGTGGGCTGCTGTGGGCGTCGCTGACGCTGGCCCTGCTCACCCTTCCGGTCGTGATCGTGGCGACCGAGGAGGCCCTCGCCGCCGTTCCCAATTCGATGCGCGAGGGATCGTATGCCTGCGGGGCGGGCAAGTGGCAGACGATCCGGCGGATCGTGCTGCCGCGCGCCCTCCCCGGCATCTTGACCGGGCTGATCCTGGCGATGGCGCGCGGCGCCGGGGAGGTCGCCCCGCTGATCCTCGTCGGGGTGAAGAAGGTGGCACTCGATCTGCCGATCGACGGGACGTTCCCGTTCGTCCATCCCGAGCGCGAGTTCATGCACCTGGCCTACCTGATCTACGACGTCGGCTTCCAGAGCCCCAACGCCCAGGCGGCCCGGCCGTTGGTGTTCACGATCACGCTGCTGCTGGTGGCGATCATCGCCGCGCTCAATCTGACCGCGATCTGGCTGCGGTCGCGGTTGAAGCGGCGTTATGTCGCCCAGCAGTTCTGACCGGTATCCTGCCGGCGATCGGTCGCCGGCAACGCTTCCCTCCCCCTTCGTCTTCCCACGGTGCGCATGCCGACGCCATCCGATTCCCTCCCCGTCGCGGCGAGCCTCGCTCCCCCTGCACTGGCGGCGCGCCCGGCCGACGATCGTCTCGCCGCGGTCGCCGCGGGCCGCGACGTTCCCTCCGAGGTTCACCGGCAGGTGCTCGACCAGGCGCCGGTGCTGGAGATCGACCGCTTCAATCTCTGGTACGGAGCCAAGCAGGCGCTGCACGCGATCACGATGCCGATCCCGCACGCCCGGGTGACGGCGCTGGTCGGGCCGAGCGGCTGCGGGAAGTCGACGCTCTTGCGGAGCGTCAACCGGCTCAACGACCTCGTCCAGAACGTCCGCACCACCGGCGACATGCGCCTCCGCGGCGAATCGATCTACGACCCGCGGATGGACGTCATCGAACTGCGCAAGCGGATGGGGATGGTGTTCCAGAAACCGAATCCGTTTCCGATGAGCATCTACGAGAACGTCGTCTACGCGCTGCGGATCGACGGCGAGAACCGGCGCTCGGTCCTCGACGAGGTGTGTGAGACGAGCCTCCGCGGCGCCGCCCTGTGGGACGAGGTCAAGGACCGGCTCGGCGAGAGCGCGCTGGGGCTGTCCGGCGGGCAGCAGCAGCGCCTCTGCATCGCCCGGGCGATCGCCGCCGAGCCGGAGGTCCTCCTTCTCGACGAGCCCTGCTCGGCGCTCGACCCGATCGCCACCGGCAAGGTCGAGGACCTGATCCAGGAGCTCCGCGGGACCTACTCGGTGTTGATCGTCACCCACAACATGCAGCAGGCCAGCCGGACGAGCGACTACACCGCGTTCATGTACCTCGGCCGGCTGATCGAGTACGGTCCGACGACCGACATCTTCACCAAGCCGATCCTCCGCGAGACCGAGGCCTACGTGACGGGCCGGTTCGGGTGACGCCGGGGCAGGGAGACGCGTGCCGTGACCAAGCACATCGAGCGCCAGATCGCCACGCTCAAGGAGAAGATCCAGCGGGTCGGGACGCTCGTCGAGGAGGCGATCTCGAAGTCGATCACCGCCGTGATCAACCTCGACCAGGGGCTCGCCCAGCGGGTCCTCGACAACGACGAGCAGATCGACCGGATGGAGGTCGAGGTCGAGGAGGAATGCCTGAAGATCCTCGCCCTCTACCAGCCGGTGGCGGCCGACCTGCGGTTCGTGGTCTCGACCTTGAAGATCAACAACGACCTCGAGCGGATGGGGGATCTGGCGACCAACATCGCCAAGCGCGTCGGACCGTTGGCGACCGGCACGCCGTGCGAATTGCCCCCCGAGATCCGCACGATGGCGATGCGCGCCGAGGAAATGGTGCGTGACTGTCTCCGGGCGGTGATCGACGGCGATCCGGTGCTCGCCCGCCAGGTGCGCGAGCAGGACGACGCCGTCGACGACGCCCGGCAGCGCGTGCGGCGGCGGATGATGGAGGCGATCCGCGCCGAACCGGCGAAGCTCGAGAACCTGCTGCGGATCAACTCGATCTCCAAGCACATCGAGCGGATCGCCGACATGGCGACGAACGTCGCCGAGGACGTGATCTACATGGTCGAGGGGGACATCGTCCGCCACCGCGACGCCTGATCCCCTCCGGCCGTCCGCGCACGACGCTCCGCCGCCCGAGCGTCACCAGATCCGGATCCGCTCCGCCGGCGGCTTCCACAGCGCGTCCCCCTCCTTGACGCCGAACGCGTCGTGGAAGGCGTCGAGATTCATCACCGGCCCGTTGGCCCGGTACTGCGATGGGCTGTGCGGGTCGGTGAGGAGCCGCTTCACCAGCTCCGCCTCGCGGTACTTCCGCTGCCAGACCCGGCTCCAGCCGACGAAAAACAGCTGGTTGCCCGACCACCCCGAGACCTTCTCCGGTTCCTTGCCCGCCTTGGCGAGCTGGTAGGCCTTGTAGGACACCGCCAGGCCCGAGAGGTCGGCGATGTTCTCGCCGAGCGTGAAATCCCCCTTCACGCGCCGGCCGGGGAGCGGCTCGTAGCCGGAATACTGGTCGATGAGCCGCTTGGTGAGGGCCTCGAACGCCGCCCGGTCGGCGTCGGTCCACCAGTTCACGAGGTTGCCGGCGCCGTCGTAGCGGCTCCCCTGATCGTCGAAGGCGTGGCTGATCTCGTGGCCGATCACGCCGCCGATGCCACCGTAGTTGAGGGCGTCGGGGGCGTCGACGGAGAAGAACGGCGGCTGGAGGATCGCCGCGGGAAACACGATCTCGTTGAGCGACGGGTTGTAGTAAGCGTTCACCGTCTGCGGCGTCATCCCCCACTCGTCGCGGTCGACGGGCTTGCCGAGCTTGGCGGTGTTGCGCTCGTGCTCGTAGCGGCGCGAGCGCATCACGTTGCCGACGAGCTCGTCGGGGCGGATTTCGAGGCCGTCGTAGGAGCGCCACTTCGTCGGGTAGCCGATCTTGGTGGTGATCCGGGCGAGCTTGTCGCGGGCCTTGGCCTTCGTCGCCGGAGTCATCCACGACAGCTCGTCGATGCTCGTGCCGAACGCCACCAGCAGGTTCTTCACCAGCTCGTCCATCCGCGCCTTGGCCTGCGGCGTGAAGTGGCGCTCGACGTACAGCTTGCCGACGACGTCTCCGAGGGCGCCGAAATCACCCGCGCCCTTGCCGCTCAGCGCCTCGACCGACCGCTTCCAGCGCGGCAGCTGCTCCTGGATCCCGGCGATCTTGCGGCCATGGAAGTCGAAGTGCGCCTCGTCGAACGGCGGCGAGAGGAAGGTCGCGTAGGCGTCGACGAGCTTGAAGCGGAGCCACGTCTTCCAGGTGGCCACGTCGACCGATTCGAACAGCGGCGCCAGCTTCTCGAAGTAGCTCGGCGTGGCGACGTTGACTTCCGCGATCCCCGGCGTGCCGGCGGCCTCGAGAAACGTCGACCAGCGCAGCTGCGGCGTCTTCGTGGAGAAATCGGCGGTGGCGAACTTGTTGTAGGTCTTGAGCGCGTCGCGCAGCTCGACCCGCGGCCACTGGATCTCGGCGAGGCGCTTCTCGAGGGCCAGGACCGTCTCACCCGGAGCCTTCGTGCCGTCGCCGAGCAGCGTGAACAGACGGTCGACGTATTCGACCAGCGCCGCCCGGGCGGCGGTCTCCTTCTCGCCGTCCTTGAGGTAGTAGTCGCGGTCGGGGAGCGTGAGGCCGGCCTGGACCACCGTGGTCAGGTGGCGGGTCGAGTCCTTGTCGTCGATCCCGACGAACAGGCCGACCGGCGCGGCGACGCCGAGCGTGCCGGCGACCCCGAACGCGTAGGCGATCTCGTCGTGCGTCGAGACGCCGTCGAGCCGGCCGAGCAGCTCCGCCAACGGCTTGGCCCCGAGGGCCTCGACGCGGGTCGTGTCCATGAAGGCGCGGTGGAAGTCGCCCACCTTGCGGGCGTCGCTCCCTGCCGGGGCGTTGGTCGCGGCTGCCTGTTCGACGATCGCCCGGATCCGCTCGCGCGACAGGTCGTCGAGCGCGATGAACGAACCGTAGTTGCTCTTGTCGGCCGGGATCGGCGTGTTTTTCAGCCACGTGCCATTGACGTGGTTGTAGAGGTCGTCCTGGACGCGCACGCTGCGGTCAAACGTCGACTGGTCGACCGGCCCCTGGGCAAGGACGGGACCGGCCGACGGGATCGCGAGCAGCGTGCCGAGGACGGCGAGCGACGACCGGACGCGAGTGGGGCCCATGGGCGAGGATCTCGTGGCAGTGGAAGGAGGGCGTCTGCCGCCGCGGAACACGGTGCCGCGGCGGCGAGGTCACGCGGGGAGTGTAGTCGCTGGCCGGTCAGGCGACACCGCCACGGTCCTCGTGGCGAAGCGCTGTGGGCGGTCGCCCGGGTGGGGTGGTAATGTGGGGCGACGTCCAGGCCCCCGGGTGAGGGGGTCGGGGAAGGGGCTGCGGCGGAGCCGTCACGCCCGGGGTGTCGTCGGCGGCGCGCGACGCGCGGCGGACCGGTCCTCCCGAGCGAGCGAGGGGAGCATGGCGATGGAGCGAGCGACGAACGGGGCCCGAGGCGGGTGGCTGTGGGCAGCCATCGTGATCGGCGCGGGGATGACCGCGCGGGGCGAGGATCCGGTCGTCGTCGACGTCACCGGGCCGCTGTCCGGCAAGGTGGGCGACAAGGTCGCTTACGAGGTCGAGCTGGTCAACCGCTCGGGACGCAATCTCGAGAAGCTGCGGATCATCGACTACTTCGACGCCGGCTTCCATCACGAGGCGTCGGTGAGCCCGATCGAGCAGAAGGGGACGATCGACCTCGCCGCCGGCACGAGCAAACGCCTCACGCTCGAGTTCCTCCTCGACGAGCCCGGGCGGCAGTGCCACCGTGTCGAGATCATCGACCAGAATCACCAGCTGATGGGGAAGGCGACCGAGTGCATCCTCGTGCTCCCCGCGCCGGGTGCGCCGCCGGTCGCCGCCCCGAGCGCTGCCGCTGCCACGCCGACCCTGGCCCCGCCGGCGGCGCTGGCCCCACCGCCGATGGTGACGCCGCCGCCGGTCGTCGTCCCCCCGCCGCTCGCTCCCCCCGCGGCGAGCGTCGTCGCCCCACCGCTGCCACGGCCGACCGAGCCGATCGCACCGGCGCTGAGCCTCGGCCTGACGGGGCCGGCCGAGGCGACGGTCGGGGGCGTCGGCAAGTTCGTCGCCACGGTGCGCAACACCGGCGCGACGCCGTCGTCCGTGACCAAACTCGAGATCCGCTGGGACGATCCGTTCACGCCACTGGAGGCGACCGAGGGGCACGTCCTTGCCGGGCAGACGATCTCCTGGACCCTCCCGGCGCTCGCGCCGGGTTCGGCGCACCAGTGCGAGGTCGATCTCCGGCCGGAGACGGTCACCGGAGGGTACCGCGGCACCGCGCGGGCCTGCGTGAAGGCCGTGGTCACCGATACTGCCGGCGGCGAGATGGTGGCCGATGAATCGTGCGTCACGATCCGGGCGGCGGCCCCGCCGCCGGTGGCCGCGCCACCGGTTCCGACCGCGATCGCACCCCCACCGGCGGCGATGACGCCTCCGCCGGCGCGCCCCTCCCGGCGGACGATGGCCGATGCCGGCCTGCGGGTGACGCTCGCCGACCTCGACGATCCGGTCGCCCCCGGTGGTGGGACGACCGTCGTCTGCACCGTCACCAACGACGGCAACGCCGCGACCGGCAAACTCAACGTGGTCGTGTCGATCCCCGAACAGGCGCGGTTCCTCGGCGATCCGGTGCCGTCGCGGGTGAGGATGGAGGGGAGGAGCGTGACGTTCGATGCCGTCGGCGGCCTGCCCCCGGGCGGCCACGCGATCTTCGAGGTCTCCTACCGGCTCCCGCCGGGCAGCATCGGCCAGGCGATGGCCACAGTGACCGCCGACGACATCGTCGGCAGCGGCGAAGGAGTCTGCTCGACGACGTTCCTCGCGCCATGAACCGGCGACGCGGACTTGGGCCAGCCCGCACCGCATCCGCCACCGGGCGGGTGTCCCGGCCGCGCCGCCGGTGACGGTGACGACCGGCGGCGGCGTTTCCGGCGGACCGTGACGGCTGTCGGTGACGAAGACAGACCCAGGGAGCGGGTCCGGATCGGCCTGCCCCACGCCACCGCGTCGGGTGCCGGAACACCGGAGTGTTTCGGATACGGTCCGCGGCCGCGCGGCAGGTCCGGTCCTCGGTCCGACCCGCCGCCGCCGAAACCCGGCGGCAGCGGTCCCGGTTTCGATCCACCGCATGCTCGTCGTCACGTCCAACTGGGGAATCGGTGACGGCTCGCTGGGCGCCGGCCCGGAGGGGGGACGCGGCCGGGCGTTCGCCACGGCCGTGCAGCGCGCCGCCGCCCGGGTGGGGTGCCGGCCCGACGGCAGCTACCGGCCGATCGAGCGCGTCGACGTGGTGTTTGCCGGCGACACGTTCGACTGGCTGGTGAGCCGCCGCTGGGGGGATGCCGTTCGCCCCTGGGACGGCGGACCGGGGGCGGCGGCGCTGCGCCGTGCCGTCGCCCGGGCGAGTGCCGCCCGCGCCTGGGACACGCTCCACGGGCTGGTGAAGCTCGTTCGGTCGGGGCTCCCGGTGCCGGCGGCCGACGCGCGTGGGCGCCCGCGGGCCGACCGCGTCGTGCGCGTGCCGGTGGGGCTGCTCCTGCTCGCCGGCGACCGCGACCCGTGGGTCGAGCAGGCCGGCGGGCGGCGGCTCGCGGCGCGGCTGGGGATCGCCGTCGGTTCGGGGACCGGTACCGGCGGAGTGGCAATCCATCACGGCCACGAGGCCGCCGCCGTCGACCGGTCGCGCCCCCGCGTCGGCCCCGCCGGCGAGGTCGGCCCGTCGCTCCTCGACAGCGTCCTGGTCGATCTCCTCGTGCCGTTCGCGACGGCGGTGATCGGCTTGCCGGCGGGGCGCCTCGTGCGCCGGCTGGCGGCAGCCGAATCGCCGCTCGGCATGCCGGCAGTCGTCGCCGCGGCGCTGGAGACCCCGCTGGCCGAGGCGGGGACGCGCGCGGCTCTGGTCGATGCCTGGCGCTGGGCCGTCGATACGTGGTGGAAACGCGCCCGGCGGCTACGGCCGCGGTCGATCGCGCCGTTCGATCCGCTCGATGCCCTGGCGACGTGGCTCGAGGCGATCGACCCGCGCCCCGACCGCCCCCCGTCGCCATGGCTCGAGGCGGTCACCGGCCCTCCCGACCCGCGGGCATTCACGCTGGCGGGGGAGGTCGTGGTGCTCGGCCATCCGGTCTCGCGCCCACCCGCGCCGCGTGTCCGCTGCGTCGCGCTCGGCCCGACGCCGCCGGGCCAGGGGGCCGTCGCCGGCGGGGCGACGACCGTTGGTGGCCCGGGGGCGACGCGGATCGTGCCCGGGGCCGCGGCGTTCGAGCCGGTCCGGGCGGTCGTGCTCGACGGGACGTCGGCGGCGAGCGTGGTCCGGGCCCTCGACGGGTTCGACGATCCGCTCCGGCCGCTGGCGACGGTCGGTGCCGGTCGCGGGGCCCCGCGCGAGGCGGCGTGACGGGGCGGCATGGGGAAAACCGACCGCCACGGGCGGTGGAAGGGAGGACGAGGCGTGCAACCGTTGGTCGAGGTCCGGACGACGTTTCCCGATCGGCTCCGCGCCGAGGCCTGTGCCCGGAGGCTCCTCGAGGAAGGACTGGCCGCGTGCGTGCAGATCGACGGACCGGTGACGAGCGTCTACCGCTGGCAGGGGCGGATCGAGTGCGCGGAGGAGTGGCGCTGCACCTGCAAGACGACCCCCGCGGCGGCGCCGGCGTGCGCGGCGGCGCTGGTGGCCGACCATCCCTATGACCTGCCGGAAGTGCTCGTCGCCCGGGTCGAGGGGGGCGATGCCTACGGGCGCTGGGTCGCCGACGGCGTGACGACGATGCCCGCCGCAGTGCCGCCGCCACCACCCCCGGGCGTTGACGGCGGGATGGCGTTCGAGGCTGTCATCCACGCGCTCCGCCCGGTGCCGCCGGGTCCGGTGCATGCCGACGCCTGGGGCACCTGGCCGACACTGGCGGCGGGAGGCGCGGGGATCCCGCCGTTTGCCATCTCGTTCGACGACGCGCTGGAGTCGATGGCCCGAATGGAAGGGGTCTACGCCGAACCCGACGGATCGGTGGTCGGGGTCGATCCGGCGGCCCGTGCGTGGCAATTCGACGCGCAGCTCTCCGACCTCGGCGGCCGGCTCCTGGCCGTGGAGATCAAGGGGAGCTGCCCGACGACGGTCTTCGACCGTCTGCTGTCCGCCTGCGGGTGGCCGGCCGCGCCGGTGATGGCCCAGCTGCCCCGGGCCGGCGTGTTTCTCGACGAGGCGACGTTCCGCCGCCATGCCGCAGCGCGGTGGGAGGCGGGGGACGCGCGGACCTTGCGGCCCGGGTGAGCCGCTCCGGGTGGGGTTGTGCGGGGGCGGGGTCCTTTCCGGCAGCCGCCACCGTCGTCGGCCGATACGATCCGTGAAACGTGTCGGAGGACCCCGGGGACATCCCATGACGATCGTCGGCGGCAGACGCGTGCGGAGCGGCGTGGAGGTCGGTGTCGCGGTGCTCGGCCTGTCGGGCTGGTTGGCCGCGACCGTCGCCGGGGGGGCGACGCCGGCCGACCCGCTGGCGGTGAGCAACGCCTACGGCTCCGGTGTCCACGCGTTCCACACGCTCGATTTCGGCCGCGCCCACGAGGCCTTCTCGGCGGCGATCGACGCCGGCACCGAGGATCCACGGGCCTACTACTTCCGCGGTCTGGCCGCGCTCAAGCTCGGCAGGATCGACGACGCCGACCTGGACTTCGCCGAGGGGGCCAACCGCGAGGCGGCCGGTGCGGGCGGGATCAACGTCTCGCGATCGCTGGAGCGGGTCCAGGGATGCGATCGCCTCCGCCTCGAGCAGTTCCGTGCCCGGGCCCGGATCGCGGCGGTGCAGCGCGACGAGGGGGCGATCCGGGGGCGCTACGCCGACATCTATGACGCCGAGGCCGATGTCCGCCGCCGTGTCCGTCCGCGTTCGATCCTCCCGCAGCCCGAGCCGCTCGCGCCGCCCGAGGCCAAGCCGGTGGCCCCGGGCCGGGCCGTCCGCCCCGAGCCGCGCGTTCCCGCCGAGGGTGGCGAGCGTCCGGCGCTGCCGCGGCGCCGGGCCGACCCCGCCGATCCGTTCGGCAACGACGAGCCGATGAACGACGACCGCCTCGACCAGCGCGACCAACTCCGCGAGCGGGGTAATTCCGAGCGCGACGACGTCTTCGACCAGCGCGACCAGCAGATGGAGGATCGCGCGAGCGAGACCGACGACGCGCTCGACCAGCGCGATGCCCAGGAGGAGCGGGAGGCTTCGGGCGGAAGATGATCGCGCCGATGAGCGATCCCCGCGCCGCCGCGATCGACGCCCGCCTGGCGGTCGCCACGTTCGTCGATCCCCACTCCCACATCGACCCGCACGCCCCGGCGGCGCGGTCGCTGGCCGACATCCTCGGTTACCACTACTACACCGAGTTGGTCCACTCGGCCGGCGTGCCCCGTGGGGAGATCGAGGCCGACGGGCTCCCGGCCGACGAGCGCGTCGAGCGCCTCGTGGCGGGGCTCGCCCCCCTCTCCAACACGATCCAGCATGCCTGGTTGATGGAGATCGCGCGCGACCTGTTCGGGTTCGACGAGCCCGTCCTCGACCGGTCGAACTGGCGGCGGCTCGCCGACCGAGTCGCCACGGCGACGGCGGCTTCCGACTGGGAAGCACGCGTGCTGGCGACCAACCGCATGGACGCGGTGTTCCTCACCAACGACTTCGACGACCCGCTCGAGGGGTTCGAGACGGCGACCTACGTCCCCTGCCTGCGTGTCGACGAGCTCGTGTTCCACACCGGCAAGCCCGGCGTGCTCGAGCGCCTCGAACGCACGGCCGCGACGGCCGTCGGCGACCGGGCGGGGGTCCACCGGGCGATCGGGGCGCTCGCCGAGCGCTTCGTCCGCCGCGGCGCCCGGGCGGCGGCGATCTCGCTGCCCCCCGACTTCCGCCCCCACGCCCCCGACGCCACGGCCGCCGAGCGCGCCCTCGCGGTCGTCCGGCGCGAGGGGCCGGCAGCGCCGGCGATGGAGCGCGCGATCCTCGCCGCCGACCTGTTCTGGCGCGTGGCCGAGTGCTGCGACGCCGTCGGGCTCCCGTTCGACCTGATGATCGGCGTCCGCCGGGCCGTCTACCCCGGGGGCGTGTACCAAGGGCAGGACCTGCTCGACGGGCGGCTGTCGCTGGCCGACTACGCGCCGCTGTTCAACGCCTTCCCGCGCGTCCCGTTCCCGGTGTCGGTGCTGTCGCACCCGCTGAACCACGAACTGGTCGCCTTTTCCTGGATCTTCCCCAACGTCTTCCCGTTCGGCCACTGGTGGTATGCCAACACCCCGGCCGTGATCGAACGCGACCTCGAGCAGCGGCTCGAGGCGGTGCCGCGGACGAAGCTCCTCGGCTACTACAGCGACATGTACAAGCTGGAATTCGGCTACCCGAAATTCGCGATGTTCCGCCGGGTGCTCTCGCGCGTGCTGGCGCGGCGCTTCGTGGCGGAGCGCGGCTGGAGCGAGGACGCGGCGGTCGACCTCGGCCTCGACGTCCTGGTGCGCAACACGCGGCGCGTCTTCTATCCGGCCGCGTCGTAGCTTGGCTTTCCGTGGACAAAGCCCTCCCTGGCCTTTGTCCACTCGGGCGACCGCGGGAAACGCCGAGGGTTTCCC
>JAGWVR010000015.1 GCA_018970785.1 Planctomycetota bacterium | reverse complement strand
GCTCGAGGAGGTGGAGCGGCTGGTGTTCTCGTCGCCCGGGATCGGCGCCGAAGCGCGCCACGATGCCGAGGGCAAACCGATCCCCGGCGGATACCGGATCACGATCGGCGCCGACGTGGCCGAGGGGGTGTACGAGGCGGCGGCGCTGGCCGGCCTCGGGATCTCGTCGTCCCGCGTGTTTTCCGTCGGCACGCTTCCGGAGCAGACGGCCACCGCGCCGGTCACCGATCCGGCGACGGCGCTGCCGATCGCGCTTTGCAGCGTCACCAACGGCCAGGTCACGGCGCAGGCGGTCGACCACTACTCGTTCTCGGCCCCGGCCGGCACGCGGATCGTCGTCGAGTGCGCGGCGCGGTGGATCGACTCGCGGCTCACGCCGGTCGTCGTCGTCGCCGATGCGGGTGGCCGTGATCTCGCCGCCGACCGGCGCGGCGAGCCGCTGGCGTTCACCGTTCCCGCCGACGGCCGCTACCTCGTCAAGGTCCACGACCTGTCGTTCCAGGGGGGGCCGGCGTTCTTCTACCGGCTCGTCCTCCGCGCGGTCGCCGCCGACGCCCCGGTGCCCCGTCACCCCGCGACGCGCCCCGTGCTCGCCTGCTCCTGGCCGCCGGCGGGAGCGGCTGCGGCGCCGGCCGCCGAGGAGACGGAGCCCAACGACCCCGGCCACCCGCAGGCGATCACGCTGCCCTGCGATCTCCACGGGCATTTCGCCACCGCCGCCGACGTCGAGGCCTTCGAGTTCGACGCCACGGCCGGCGACGAATGGTGGGTCGAGGTCGCCTCGGAGCGCCTCGGCCGCCCCACCGACCCCGCGGTGGTCGTCCAGCGCCGCGTCGACGACCCCGCCGGCGTTCGCTGGGAGGATGTCGCCGAGCCGGCCGACATCGCCAGCCCGATCAAGCCGTCGAGCAACGGCTATTCCTACGACGGGCCCCCCTACGATGCCGGCAGCGCCGACGTCCTCGGCAGGGTGGCGATCACCGCGACGGGGCGCCATCGGCTCCTCCTCCGCGACCTGTTCGGCGGCACGCGGGCCGATCCTGCCAACGCCTGGCGGCTGATCGTGCGCCGGCCGGCCCCCGACTTCGCCCTGGTCGCCTGGGGGCTGCACATGGAGTTGCGCAACGGCGACCGCGCCGCGCTCTCCAAGCCGCTGGCGCTGCGCCGCGGCGGGAGCGTGGCCCTCGAGGTCGCGGCGCTGCGGCGCGACGGCTTCACCGGGCCGATCGACCTGGCGCTCGAGGGGCTGCCCGAGGGGGTCGAGGCCACGGGGCTGCGGATCCCGGAGGGGGCGTCACGCGGCCTGGTGGTCGTCAGCGCGACGGCCGACGCGCCGCGTGGGATGGCGACGGCGGCGCTCGTCGGCCGGGCGGCGATCGGCGGCGCGGAAGTCGAGCGGCGCGGGGCGGTGGCGTCGATGGCCTGGCCGGTGCGCGACGCCTCCCAGGAGATCCCGCTGCCGCGCCTCCTGGCCACGCTGCCGGTGTCGGTCGGCGGTGGCGAGACGTTTCCGATCACCGTCACCGCGGAGCCGGTGGCCGCCGTCGCCGGGACGAGCGTGGAAGTGCCTCTGGCGGTCGAGCGGCGCGGGCCGTTCTCGGGGGCCACGACCCGCCTCAGGGTCGTGGGAGCGCCGTTCGACCGGGCCGCCGACGTCGAATTGCCGCTCGCGCAAGGCGACGCGCGGCTGACCCTCGACCTGAAAAAACTGGCGGTGCCCCCCGGCGACTACACGATCTGTCTGGTGGGGGGCGGCGTGACGTCGTACCGTCCGGCGACGCCGGTCGCGAAGGGTCCCGGCAGCGCCGCAGTGCCCCCGCAGGACATCGCCGAGATCATCGTGTCGCGGCCGATCCGCATCCAGGTCGCCGCGCCCCCTCCGGAGGGTTCCACGCCATGAGCGATCCCGCCCCGCGCCCCTGCCCCGGGCCCCTCGCCCGGCGCGGCTTCCTCTCGATCGGCCTGGCCGGCGGCTGCGGCATCGCGGGAAGCCTCGCACTCCCCGACCTGCTGCGCCTCCGCGCCGAGCAGCCGCTGCCGGCGGCGAAGCGGACGAAGGTGATCATGGTCTGGCTGCCGGGGGGCTGCTCGCACGTCGACACCTACGACCCCAAGCCCGACGCCGCGGCCGAGTATCGCGGCCCGTTCAGCCCGATCGCCACCACGCTGCCCGGCGTGTCGTTCACCGAGCTGCTCCCGCTGCAGGCGGCGTTGGCCGACCGGGTGGCGATCGTGCGCTCGATGCAGCAGACCGCCGGCGGCCATCCGGCCGGCTCGATGCAGATGCTCTCCGGCGACCCCGACACGCGCGACAAGCCGAAGCCGAAACTCCCCGACTGGATGTGCGTCACCAATTACCTGCGGAGCCGCTCCGGTCGGCCGGCCGGGGCGCTGCCGCGCTACGTCGGCGTCAATCCGCCGCTGGAATACAACGGCCCGGCCTACCTCGGCGACGCCTGGCAGCCGTTCGTGGTCAGCGGCGATCCCAGCGCCCCGTCGTTCGCCGTCCCCGACCTCGGGCTGCCTCCGGAGGGCGACCGGCGCCTCGGCGCGCAGCTCCGCCTCCGCCGCCAGTTCGACGCCTTCCGCCGCGAGTTCGACCGGCGCCTGGAGATGGACGCGATTGACGCCTTCGAGGCCCAGGCCGTCGGGCTGCTCACCGACCCGGCGGCGCGGCGCGCCTTCGACCTCACGCTCGAGGACGACGCCACCCGCGACCGCTACGGCCGCAATGCCTGGGGGCAGCAATTGCTCATGGCCCGCCGGCTGGTCGAGGCCGGGGTCGAGGTGGTGACGACGAGCCTCGCCGGCCCGCTCTGCGGCCGCGTCCACAATTGGGACGACCACGCCGTCAACCACCACGTCTTCGACGCCCTCCGCTTCCGCGCCGGCGCCTACGACCGCGCCGTCTCCGCGCTCGTCGAGGACATCTTCGCGCGCGGCCTCGACGACGAGGTGCTCGTGGTGGTGACCGGCGAGTTCGGCCGCACGCCGCGGATCGAGTATTCGCCGAGCACCGGGGCCGGCGACGCCAGCGCCCCGGCCGGCACCACGCAGCCCGGCCGCGACCACTGGCCGCGCGCCTACTCCAATCTCTGGGCCGGTGCCGGCGTGACGCCGGGGGTCGTGATCGGGGCCACCGACGCGCGCGGCGAGGACGTGACGGAGCGGCGGATCACCGCCGGCGACTTCCTCGCCACGATCTACCACCACCTCGGGATCGACGCGGCCCGGGTCACGATCGACGACTTCAACGGCCGGCCGACGCCGCTGGTCGACCACGGCGCGCCGGTGCCCGAGCTGGCCGGCTGAGCGCCCGTCAGGGGGCGATGATCCGGTGGTAGCGGGCGAGGTGGTAGGGGAGCAGGTACGACGTCCCGTCGGCCAGGCGCCGCCCCTCGCCGCCGCTGTCGAGCCGGTAGGGATCGTGGTTCCAGTGGAACACGGTCCGTTCGTCGACCGGCAGCACCTTGCCGTCACGGCGGACGCCGACCGCGCCGTGGGCATCGGGGCGCACGTGCCGCGGCAGGAGGGCGACGTCGTGGCGGTGGGCGTTCTCCAGCCGCCAGTCGACGAGGTCGAGAGGAAAGCGGCGCAGCGTGTCGAGCGTGTCGGGGAGCCAGTCGGCGGGATCGGGCTCGAGCGCGGTCGTCCCGTAGGGATCGGTGAACGAGGCGTCGCGCAGGCAGACGGCGGCGATGACGTTGAACAGCGGGTTGCGCTCCGGCTGCTCGAGCTGCCAATAGCCGGCGAGTGACCGCTGCCACGCCTGACGGAGCCGCGGGTCGCGTTCCAGCCGGACGAGGTGGTAGTAGCCCATCAGCGCCATCTCGTCGTCCGATTGGTTGCCGCCGCCGACGCCGGGGGTGATCTTCGGCACGAGGACGTTGGTGGCGTAGCCGTGCTCGTCGACGAGCTGGCGGGCGAGCGTGCGGTAGCGCTCGTCGCCCGTGACGTGCGCGGCGACGGCGAGGTAGGAGAGGATCGACAGGCTGTTGAGCCCGCGTCCCTCCCACCAGTCGAGCGTGCGGTTGAGCTGGCGCGGGCCGAACTGCGCCCAGCGTGTCGGCGTGCCGTCGATGTCGACCAGCGCCCAGTCGTGGGCGATGAGATGGTCGATGATCCCACGGACGACGGCGGCCACCTCGGCGCGCTCCTCCGGGCCGCGCGCCACGAGGTCGTGGTAGACGCCGTAGAAGAAGAAGTGGCCGTCAAGCTCGTCGGAGCTGGTGTCGGTCTTCCAGTACCAGCGGCCGGTGCGGTCCTTCGGCCAGCGCGGCTCGAACACCTTCCAGCGTGCCTCGCGCTGCCGCTGCCGCTCGTCGCGCGCGGCGTTGTCGCGCGTGTTGGGATCGAAGCCGCCGACCGGGACGACGCTCCGCGCGGGGAAACCGGGGGGCGGCGCCGGGTCGCCTCCGCGGGTGACGTCGCTGAGGAATTTCACCGCCCGGAACGCCTTCCGGGCCCGCTCCCGGGATCCCGCGTCGCCGTCGGCGGCATGGGCGAAGCACTGCGCCGCACCGTACATCGACGTCCACAGGCCGTCGTTGTCGTTGTCCTCGGTGGTGGCCGTGGCGACGGCGCCGGGAGCGTCGAGACCGGCCTCGATGACGTACCCCAGCTCGGTGCGGCGGTGGAAGCGGTCGATCGCCTCCTCGTAGGCGGCGGCCTTGCCGGCCAGCGTCGTCGCCCGGAGACCGATGCCACCGACACCGGCAGCGCCGGCGAACCACGCCGTGCCGTCGGCGCCGACGGCGACGGCCGCCAGGTCGTCGCCGGGGAGCCAGCGCCTGCCCTGGCGATACTCGACGACGCCGTCGCCGACGTGGACGGCGCCGCGCTTCGTCGCCAGCCAGATGTCGCCAGCGGGGCCGGCGGCGATCCCCGTCAGCGCCGTCACCGGGAGCTCGTCGCGCTCGACGAACCGCCAACGCCCGTCCTCGTCGCGCACCGCGAGCCCCTGCTCGGCCCCGCACCACAGCCGGCCGCGCGCGTCGTAGGCGATCGCGGCCAGACCGGGCGGATCCCAGCCGCGCGTCTCGTCGCGGATCCGCAGCATGGCCCAGCCCGCCCCCGGCGCGAGGCGCTCGTGGACCCGGTCGTCGACGACCACCGCCAGCTGCTCTCCCGCCCCCTGCGCCGCCGCCACCGGCGCGCCGGCGGGAAGCGGCACGGAGCGCCAGCGCTCGCCGTCGCGCTCGAGGACATCGCGCGGGGTGACGACGACCAGCCGCGGACCGTCCGGGAGGAACAGCGGCGTCGTGCCGTCGGGGAGCGCGACGAAGGTCGCCGCGGCGTCGCCGCCGATCTTCGCCAGGTAGCGCTCGCCGCAGGCGTGGAGCGCCCCGGCGGCGTTGGCCACCCCCCGGGCGGGACCAGGGAGCCCGTCGACGCGTTTCCACGTGCCCGCCGATCGGGTCCACAACTCCCCGTCGACGACGATCGCCAGCGTGTCTCCGACCGCGGCCACGTCGGTGGCCGCGGCGCCCGCGCCGGGGAGCGCGGCATCGACGCGGACCTGCTGCGCGAACGTGCCGACCGTGACCGGCTTCGCCGTCGCCGGGACGATCCCGGGGGGCAGTCCGGGGATCGAGCCCTGCGGATCGACCGTCACCGGCAGCGCCGGTTCGCCGCCGCGGGTGATGGCGACGGGGCGCGAGCCGCGGCCGGCGGCGTCGAAGGCGCGGAGCTGGACCGGCGGGCCGGCGTTGCCCGCCAGCGCCACAGGACCCTCGTAAAGCGGCGACGCGGCGGTGGGGAGCGTGCCGTCGGTGGTGTAGTGGATCGCCAGGCCGGGCAGTGCCGTCGAGGCGGCGAGGCGCCCGCCATCGATCACGGCTCCCGGCGGCGGCAGCCGGTAGTGGCGGCCGCCGTCGGCGAATGCCAGCCGCGGCAGCTCGCGCCGGCCGATCGCATTGGCGAGGAGATTCCACCCGGCGCCAATCGCGGCATCGCGGGCCGGGCCGCCGGGCATCGTCTCCCAGGGGCGCTCGGCGCTCCAGGCGGTGTCGGCGAAGGCGATCAGCCGGGGCAGCAGGTAGTACTCGAGCATCTCCCGCCCCTTCACCGTCTCCCCCCACAGCTGCGCCTGCACGCCGCGCACCCGCCGCCGCCCCTCGGGCGTGAACGCGGCGGCCTCGCGCGCGGCCCGGTCGGCGTCGAACGGCGTGCCGTATTCGTCGCGGAGCGTGGTGCGGACGTAGTCGAACGGCGCGAACGCGTAGGCATCGCGGGCAGCGACGAATCCGGCCCACGACAGCCCCGGCTCGAGCGGGTCCTTCTCGCAGGCCAGGTCGAGGTAGAAGTTGGTGACGTTGCAGAGGACGACGTCGTAGCCGGCATTCGCCAGGCGGATCCCGACGTCGCGGTCGAAGAGGTTGTTCCAGACGTAGATCTCGACGTCGTCGGCCGCGAACCGCGGTTCGACGACCGGGGGCACCGCCGGATCGGCCGACTCGCGGCGCAGCGCCACCTCCTCCCAGCCGAGGACACGCAGCCCGCGCGTCCGCAGCGTGTCGAGGAGCCGGCCGAAGAAATGGCCCTGGAGCCGGTCGGGGCCGCCGATCTCCGGCCGGCGCGCGAGGAGGTCGGCCGCCAGCGGTGAGCGGCGCCACGCGCCGAGGGGCACCTCGTCGCCGCCGGTGTGGATCGAGTCCATCGTCAGCCCCGCCTCGGCGTACATCTTCGCCAGTTCGTCGACCACCTTCTCGTAGAACCGGTAGGTCGAATCGCGGGCGACGGAGACGACGTTGTCGCGGTAGCTCTGCGCCGAGCGGTAGACGGACGTGTCGAGCGGATCGACGAGCCGGTACTCCTCGGCGGCCTCGGGCTGGCCGGCAGCCATCAGCCTCCGGTAGCGGGCTTCCATCGCCTTGATCGCCGCGCGGGCGTGGCCGGGAAAGTTGAGCTCGGGGATCACCTTCACGTGCCGCGCGGCGGCGTGGCGGAGGATGGCGATGAAGTCGTCGCGCGAGTAATGGCCGCTGCCGTGGCGACCGGGATCGTCGGCGAACGGCCCGGAGCCGTAGGCCGGATGGACGACCGGATCGTCGGGGGAGTCGGTGTGGCGCCGCCGGGCCCCGACCTCGGTGAGCTCGGGCAGCCCGGGAATCTCGATCCGCCACCCCTCGTCCTCGGTGGTGTAGAGGAGGAGTCGGTTGAGCTTGTAGGCCGCCATCAGGTCGATGACGCGCTCGATCGTCTCGCGGCTCTGGAAATTACGGCTGATGTCGACATGGAGCCCGCGGTGGGGGAACCGGGGCCGGTCCTCGATTTCGATCACCGGCACGCGCAGCTCGGCGTCGGGACGGCGCAGCGACTCCCAGGGGAGGAGTTGGAGGAGGCTCTGGGCGCCGTAGAACACGCCCGCCGGATCGCCGCCGGCGATCGTGATCCCGTCGGCCGCGACCGCCAGCCTGTAGGACTCGGCCGCGCCGCCGTCGCGTGACAACCGGATCGCCGGCCCCACGGCCCCGTCCGCCGCCGCGCGGACCGCCACGACCGGTCGGTCGCCAAGCTGCCGCGCGAGCCGGTCGGCGAGCCAGACCGCCGTCGGCTCGAGATCGGCCGGGCACTCGATCGGCCACGCCGCCGTCAGCCGGGCCGTGCCAACGCCGCGCCGTGCCGCCACCGGCGTCGGCACGACGGCCGGCATGTCTTCGTCGGCGACGAGGTGGACCTCGCGGTCGGCCTCGAACCGCTCGCGCAGCGTCGGCAGCGGGTGGCGGTCGCGCGGTCCGCGCCGGGTCTGCTCGGGGCGGACGAAGGGAAGGATCCGGTAGTCGGCGACCGTGGTGATCCGCGGCTCGCCGCCGGTGGCGTCGCGGGCGACGACATACGGCCCGAGCGGTGCGTCGCATTCCTTGGCCACCGGCTCGACGCCGGCATAGCGGACCTCGGCGGTCGCGCCGGGCTCGAGGCGGAAGCCCGGCCCCGGGCGGAGGCGGTACCAGTCGCCGTTGAGATGCTCGACGACCGCCGGCTGGAGGCGCGGGTGGGGGCGCAGCTCGCGTGGCGCCATCGTGAAGAACAGCGTCCAGCCGTCGTCACCGAGCGGCACGGCCGAGACGTTGGTGAGCGTGAACCGGGCCTCGAAGTCGCCGTCGCCACCGGCGGCGGGGGCGTTGGCGATCAATTCCCAGCGCACGGCCAGCGGGCACTCGGCCGCGATCGCGCGGAGCGGAACCGCCATGGCCAGCGCCAGGCAGCCGAAAACCGCGACAACGGCCCCCGGCGACCGCGGAGCGCGAACAGTCCAACAGCGACCCGGCATCGTGATCACCTCGGCAGAGTGGACGCCGCCCGCCGCCCACCCGTCGGGCGCGGTACGCGCGGCCTCCACGATACGCCACCACCGCGATACCACCACTGCCCGGAATGAAGTCACAGCGACGACGAGACGTGAACCACACCGGTAACGCATCGAAAAATCCGATTCCTCGAGGAGGAATTATCTGGGGGACTTCTTTCTGGGGGGCTGCCTATTCTTGTCCATCGGGGGTGGGGACGGTTCTAAGGCGGTCACGCCGCGTCCGGTGTGCTGCCGTGTGTTTCCCTCGCTTCCCCGATCTGTCATTTCGGTCAATTCCTCGAGGCGGAGGACATCATCATGGATTCGGATTCCGGTTCGGTCCGGAGCCTGCGGCGGGGCTTCACCCTCGTCGAGCTCCTCGTCGTGATCGCGATCATCGGCACGCTCGTCGGTCTGTTGCTGCCCGCAGTCCAGGCGGCCCGCGAGGCAGCCCGCCGGTCGCAGTGCACCAACAACCTCAAGCAGTGGGCGGTGGCGAACCACAATCATCTCGATTCGTTCAAGCGACTCCCCTACGGCATGCTGCGCCCCGACGGCACCGGTTGGGGCCATCCGGAGTGGGGCACGGCGAACCAGAACCGGCGCTACGCGCTGCTGTACCAACTCCTGCCCTACGTCGAGGAAGTCGCCTTCCATCGCGCCTGGGACCAGTTGAACTTCGGCAACAACCAGCGCTCCAATCCGCTGTTCGGCGGTGACGGCACGACGATGAACCCGAGCAACGGGACGGCGGCGGTCGGCCAGCGTTTGTCGGCGATCCTCCGCTGCCCGTCGAACGTCGGGCCGGAATGGAACGAGAGCCACAGCACCACCGGCAACGGCGTCTACGCCCGGGCTGATTACTTCGCCTGCGCCGGTCGGCGCGGGTATCCCGGGTTCAGCAACACGCTGCCGTCGCTGTGGTATCCGCTCGGCCCCGGCACCGACTACCCGCGGCCTCCGGGAAGCGCGACCTCCGCCCAGCAGGCGGCCAGCGACGGCATCTTCACCCGTAACGTCGCCCGGCGCTTGGCGGAAATCTCCGACGGTACCAGCCGCACGATCCTGATGGGCGAGCGCAGCAATTACGACCCGGTGTTCGACCGCTGCGGCCCCGAGACCGGCTGGTCGACCACGAAGATGGCGAATTGGAACTGGGTCTGGTTCGGTGGAGAGGGCAACTCGTTCCTCGGGACCGGGGTGCCGATCAACATGCGGATCCGCGACTGTGTCGAATACCGGACGCCGATCCGCTACGACGATCGCATCAACGCCTTCGGCAGCCAGCACCCCGGCGGGGCGGTGTTCGCGTTCGCCGACGGTTCGGTCCGGTTCCTGTCGGAGTCGCTCGACCAGGCGACGTTCATCGCTCTCGGCTCGCGTGCCGGCGGCGAATCGAACGCCAACGACTGAGCCGGAAGCCACCTTCGTCGTGTCCCCCAGGACCGGCAGCGCCGGTCCCGGGGGATCGGTTTCGCGTCCGGGATGGCGGACCGTCGCGTGGCCTGCGTCGGCGCGACGGCGGCGGGCCGCGAGCAGCCCCGTGTGATCGTGATCCTTCTGGAGCCAGTCCCGACGATGACGCGTGCAGCCGTTCGTGCCGCCTTGGCGGTCGCTCTTGTCGGTGCGTCGGGCTGCGGCCCGAGCTACAAGGTCGCCGAGGTCAAGGGCAAAGTCACTCTCGACGGCACTCCGCTCGAAATGGTCCGGGTCGAGTTCCTCTCGGCGAATGGACCGCGATCGACGGGACAGACCGACGAATCGGGGCAGTTCACGCTCACCCTCGACGTGCCGAAGGCGCCCAAGGGTGCGATCGTCGGAGCGCACAAGGTCGTGCTCCTCGACCTCTGGCCGACCAAGGACGACAAACTCAGCGAGAGCGGCGCGTGGATCGACAACTCCAACGGCAAGTTGCCACGGATCGACTCCAAGTACTACGACGTCAGCACGTCGCCGCTGACCGCCGACATCAAGGCCGGCGAGGTCAATCAGATCGAATTCAAGGTCGACCCGCGGAAGAAGAAGCGCTGACGCTTCCGACCGGCTCGGCGATCCTCGGCCCCGGCGGCGGGTTCGACGCCACCGCCCGGCCGACGCTACGATCCCCGGCGTTGGGATCGGTCGGTTCGGGCCACCGCCCCATCGCATCCCCGGGGAAGCCCGTGCCATGAGCGACACCCGGAACGCCGCCTCACGGCCGCGTCTTGCCGCCCTCGACCAATTCCGCGGCTACACGGTCGTGGGGATGATGCTCGTCAACTACCTCGGCGGGTTTGCCGCCTGCCCGCGGATCCTCCGCCACACGCACGACTACTGCAGCTACGCCGACACGATCATGCCGCAGTTCCTGTTCGCGGTCGGGTTCGCGATGCGGCTCACGTTCGGGCGGCGCTTCGAGCGCGAGGGAAGTGCGGCCTATGGCCGGGTGGTGCGCCGCCTCCTCGGCCTCGTGCTGGTTTCGATGGTGGTCTACACCGTCGGCAGCCGGGCGCCCTCGTGGGAACAGTTGTCCAAGCTCGGGTTCTGGGGCGCGATCGGCGAGCCGCTCAAGCGGACCTGGTTCCAGACGCTGATGCACATCGCGGTGACGTCGCTGTGGATTCTCCCCGTCGTCCGCGCCACCGCCGGCGTGCGGATCGCCTGGATGGTGGCATCGGCCGTGGCCCACGTGATCCTGTCGTGGTGGTTCAACTTCGCCTGGGTCAACGCGCCGCCGGCCGGGATCGACGGCGGCCCGCTCGGCTTCCTCACCTGGACGATCCCGGCGATCGTCGGCACGCTGGCCTGCGACGTCTTCGCCCCGCGATCCGCCGCGGCGGACGGGCGGCCGGTTCCCCTCGGCCGGATCGTCCTCGCGGCGGCGTCGCTGATGGCAGTTGGCTGGGGGCTGTCGTGCGGTACACGCGCCTACGACCTGCCGGCGACCACGACCGCCGCCGTCACGCCACTGGCGCCGGACGGGGTGATCCCGACCGCGGAGCGGATGGCGGCCAAGCGGGCCACGGCGGCCGGCGCCGGGGCCTGGCTCGCCGAGGCTCCGTTCGTCCCGCCGCCGCCAAAGACGCAGCGTCAGGGAAACTACTGGATGATGAGCCAGCGCGCCGGGTCGCTGTCGTATCTCGTGTTCTCGGCCGGGTTCTCGCTCGCGGTGTACGTCCTGTTCCACCTCGCCTGCGACCGCGGCGGCTGGCAGCTTCCGCTGTTCACGACGTTCGGCACCAACGCGATCCTCGCCTACGTGCTCCACGACATGGTCGGCACCGCGGTCAAGGGATTCGTGCCCAACGACTCGCCGGGCTGGTACGTGACCGCGTCGCTGCTCGTCTTCGGCTGGATCACCTGGCTGTTCATCCGTCACTTCGAGAAGGACGGCGTCTACCTCCGCGTGTAGCCCGAGGTCCGCGCGACCTTGGCCCGCACGCCGACAGCCTCATCCCACGGCGCGGCGGAACGTCAGCCCGGCGACGAGGATCCCCACGGCCGTGGCGGCGAGCGCCATGGCCAGGCCGCGGGAGTCGCCGTAGATCAGATAGCCGGTGGCGAACAGGCCCCCGTAGATCGCCACGCAGCCGGCGACGGCGAACACCAACTCCACCGGGAGTTTCCAGCGGGCGTCGAGGTCGGTGAGCCGCCCGGCCGCATGGGCCCGATCGATCACCGCCCGCCAGCCCGGCCCTCCCGGCCGGGCGCGCTCGACGAACCGCTCGAGCGTCGCCTGCGACTCGGCGGGGCCAAACAGCGCCGCCGCCAGCCAGGCGACGGTCGTGACGCCGACGATCCAGAGGAACTGCTGCCATTCCGGAGGCACCGCCATCCCCGGCGTCTTCCCCGCGACGAAGAACCCCGCGGCCAGCGCGAACGACACCGCCATCGCCACGATCTCGGCGCTGGCGTTCACGCGCCACCAGAACCAGCGGAGGATGTAGATCAACCCCGTCCCCGCCCCGACCGTGAGGAGCACCTTGAATCCCTCGTAGACGCTCTCCAACTGGAGCGCGATGAAGGCGGCCAGCGCCATCAGCACCACGGTCATCACGCGCCCCACCGCCACCAGCTCGCGCTCCGGGGCCCCGGGCCTGACGAAGCGCAGCCAGATGTCGTTGGCGACGTACGACGCTCCCCAGTTGAGCTGCGTCGAGATCGTCGACATGTAAGCGGCCGCCAGCGACGCGGCGACCAGCCCGAGAAGCCCGGCCGGCAGGCGCGTGAGCATCGCCGGGTAGGCGAGGTCGTCGCCGACGAGCGCGGCGTCGACCGCGGGCAGCGCCGCGCGGAGCGCTACCTCGTCGGGGAACAGCACCAGCGACGCGAGGGCGACGAGAATCCACGGCCAGGGACGCAGCGCATAGTGGGCGAAGTTGAACAGCAGCGTGGCGCCCGTGGCGTGGCGCTCGTCGCGGGCGGCGAGCATCCGCTGGGCGACGTACCCGCCCCCCCCCGGCTCGGCCCCCGGATACCACGCCGCCCACCACTGCACGGCCAGCGGGATGATGAAGATCGTCATCGCCAGGTCGCGGCCCGCGGTGGTGGAGAAATCGAGCGCCGGCCACATCCCGGCCTTGTCGCGGACGACCGGGTGGCTCATCAGCCCGGCGATGCCCCCCACCTCGGGCACCCCGAGGGCGACCACCGCGGCGGCCACGCTGCCGGCCATGGCGACGATGAACAAGACGAAATCGGTGACGAGCACGCTCGTCAGGCCGCCGGCGGTGCTGAACACGACGGTCGCCACGGTGGCGACGAGGATCGTCTCGACCGCCGAGAACCCGAACATCACGCTGCCGATCTTCACCGCGGCGAGCGTGACGTTGGCCATCACCAGGACGTTGAACACCAGGCCCAGGTAGAAGGCGCGGAACCCGCGGAGGAACGCCGCCGGCGGGCCGCCGTAGCGCAGTTCGTAGAACTCGACGTCGGTCACCACCCCCGTGCGGCGCCACAGCTTGGCGTAGACCGCGGCGGTGACCATCCCGGTGAGGAGGAACGCCCACCACACCCAGTTCCCCGCCACCCCCTGCTCGCGGACGATGCTCGTCACGAGCAATGGCGTGTCGGCGGCGAACGTCGTCGCCACCATCGACGTCCCCAGCAGCCACCACGGCTGGGTGCGCCCGGAGAGGAAGAAGTCGGCCGACGAGCGTCCGGCACGGCGGGCGACGGCCATCCCGACCGCGAGCGTGAAGGCGAGGAAGCTCCCGACCACGACCCAGTCGAGCGGTTGCAGGCGCATGGGGCTGGTCCGTGCGCGGGCCGACGGGTTCGTCCGGACAGCGACGATCCCGCCCGTGCCCCACGCCGCCCGGCGGGTCGTCGTCGGTAGACTACCAGCCCCGGCGAGGTTCGCTCCACGGGCCGTTGATCGGCGCCGACGCGGGGCGGGTGAGGGTCGGCGCCGCCAGCCCGTGCCCCGCGGGCCGGTCACATCGTCGGCAGCCTGCCGCCCCCCGGAGCGTCGCAGCCCGTATGAATCCGATCGACGCCGCCCTGCGGCGCCCCTGGACGGTCGTCGTCGGCGTCGTCGCGCTGTTGCTCCTCGCCGGCGTCGCCGTCCGCCGAATGCGGATCGACGTCTTTCCCAACCTCGACGCCCCGGTGGTCTACGTCTGCCAGCCCTACGGCGGCATGGACCCGGCGCAGATGGAGGGCCTGCTCACCAATTATTACGAGTACCACTTCCTCTACATCGGCGGCATCCACCACGTGGAGAGCCGATCGGTGCAGGGAATGGCGATCATGAAGCTCGTCTTCCATCCCGGCACCGACATGGCGCAGGCGATGGCGGAGACGATCGGCTACGTGACCCGCGCCCGGGCCTTCATGCCGCCGGGAACCGTGTCGCCGTTCATCACCCGGTTCGACGGCGGCAGCGTGCCGGTCGGCTACCTGGTGCTGTCGAGCGCCACCAAGACGATCGGCGAGATCCAGGACCAGGCGCTGTTCAAGGTGCGGCCGATGTTCGCCGGGTTGCCGGGCGTGTCGGCGCCGCCACCGTTCGGCGGCAGCCAACGGACGGTCGTGGTCAGGCTCGACCCCGACCGTCTCCAGGCGCTGGCGATGAGCCCCGACGAGGTCCTCGACGCCCTCGTCCACGGCAACACCATCAGCCCGTCCGGCGTGATCCGGATCGGCGACGAGATGCCGATCGTGACGGCCAACACGCTCGTCCGCGACGTCGCCGACCTGCTCGACATCCCCGTCCGCCGGGCCGGCGACACGGTCGTCTTCCTCCGCGACGTCGGCACCGTCGCCGACTCCAGCGACGTCACCACCGGCTACGCCCTGGTCGACGGCCGCCGCGCCGTCTACATCCTGGTGACGAAGCGTGCCGAGGCGTCGACGCTGGCGGTCGTCGACGCCGTCCGCGCGGCCCTCCCCGACATGCAGGCGGTGCTGCCCGACGACATCCGCGTCGGTTTCGAGTTCGACCAGTCGCCGACCGTCACGCGGGCGATCGCCAGCCTCGTCACCGAGGCGCTGTTCGGGGCCGGCCTCGTCGGGCTCGTGACGCTCCTCTTCCTGCGCGACTGGCGCAGCGCCGCGGTCGTCGTCGCGACGCTGCCGTTCGCCCTGGCCGGCGGACTCGTCGGACTGTGGCTGACACGGCAGTCGCTCAATCTGATGACGCTCGGCGGCCTGGCCCTGGCGGTCGGGATCGTCGTCGACGAGGCGACCGTCGAGGTCGAGAACATCCACGCGCGGCTCGCGCGGCGCGAGCGGTCGGGTCCGGCGGCGGTTTCCGCGGCGGTCCGGGAGGGCAACGTCGACACGGCGCTGCCCCGGCTGCTGGCCCTGGTGTGCATCGTCGCCGTGTTCCTCCCCGGGTTCTTCATGACCGGGACGGCGCGGGCGCTGTTCGTGCCCCTGTCGCTGGCGGTCGTGTTCTCGATGACGGCCAGCTACGTCCTCTCGAGCACCCTCGTGCCGGTGGCCGCCGCCTGGGCGCTCCGGCCGGCAGCCGCCGCCGACCACGGGCCCGGCACCGTCGCCCGAGCGGTCGCGTTCCTCGTCGCCACGACGGTGCGGTGGCGAGCCTGGCTGGTGCCGATGACGCTGACGGCGAGCGCCGCGGCGCTGTGGTGGCTGTCGCACGGCGTGGGCCTCGAGATCTTCCCGCGCGTCGACGCCGGGAGGTTCCAGGTGCGGATCGAGGCGCCGACCGGCACGCGGATCGAGCGCACCGAAGCGATCGTGAGGCAGGTGCTGGCGGCGGTCGACGAGGAGGCGGGCGGTGACGCGATCGCGATCTCCGTCGGCTACGCGGGGCTGATCCCCGCCAGTTACCCGATCAACGCGATCTACCAGTGGACGGCGGGACCGGAGGAAGCGGTGGTGCGCGTCGCCCTCCGGCCGGAGCGGCACGTCGACACCCCCGCGCTCGTCGCAAGGTTGCGGACGCGCTTGGCCGCCGAGCTGCCCGCCGTCGGCCTGTCGTTCGAACCGGCCGACATCGTCAGCGAGGTGATGAGCCTCGGGGCACCGACGCCGGTCGAGGTGGCGGTGAGCGGACCGTCGTTCGACGACACCCGCGCCCACGCCGCCCGCCTCCGCGCCGCCCTCGCGGCGCTCCCCGGCCTCCGCGACGTCCGTTTCGCCCAGGCGCTCGATTACCCGACGGTCCGCGTCGCCATCGACCGCCGCCGCGCCGGGGCCAGCGGCGTCGCTGTCGACGACATCGCCCGGTCGCTGGTCACCGCGACGTCGTCGAGCCGGTTCGTCGTGCCGAATTACTGGCCCGATCCGAAGACCGGCATCGGCTATCAGGTGCAGCTCGAAATCCCCCTCGAGCGGATGACCGGCGTCGACGACATCGCCCGGCTGCCGGTCGAGCACCGCACGGCGGGCACCGCGCCGGCGCTCGCGGGCGGCCCGGCGGTTCTTCTCCGCGACGTCGCCGACATCGGCCGGGGCTCGATGCCCGGCCAGTTCGACCGCTACAACATGCGCCGCACGATCTCGATCATGGCCAACGTCGCCGGAACCGACCTGGGGAGCGCGTCCCGGGCCGTGGCGGCGGCGGTCGCCGCGACCGGGCCGCCTCCCAAGGGGGTGAAGGTCGATCTCCGCGGCCAGTTGGCACCGCTCGACGAGATCGTCCGCGGGCTGTCGATCGGGTTGGTGGCGGCCGTCGTGGTCATCCTCCTGGTGCTGACCGCGGCCTTCCAGTCGCCGCGGCTGGCGCTGATCGCGGTGTCGGGCGCCCCGGTCGTCATCGTCGGCGTGGCGGTCGCGCTGCGGATCACGGGCACGACGCTCAACCTCCAGTCTTTCATGGGAGCGATCATGGCTCTGGGAGTGTCGACGGCCAATGCGATCCTTCTCGTGTCGTTCGCCGAAAGGGAGCGGCGCGGCGGACGCCCCGCCGACGGCGCCGCGCGGCAGGCGGCCGCCGACCGGCTCCGGCCGATCCTGATGACGAGCCTGGCGATGATCGCGGGCATGCTCCCTCTGGCGATCGGCATCGGCGAGGGAGGGGAGCAGTCGGCGCCGCTCGGCCGGGCGGTGATCGGCGGGCTCGGCGCCTCGGTGTTCACCACGCTCCTGCTCCTGCCCGGCATCTACGCGCTGCTGATGCGCGGTCGCCCCGTGGGCAGCCCGTCGCTTCACCCGGCCGACATCGACAGGCGCGTTGCCCCGGGCGTCGTCGTTCCGGCCCTCCTCGCCCTGGCCTTGGTCGCGGGGTGCAACCGGCCGGCACCGGCGCCACCGGCCACGGCGCCGGCGGCAGCGGCGGCCCCGCGCGTCGACGTCGTCACGCCGGTCCGCGGCGTGCTGCGCCGCACGGTCCGGCAACCGGGGAGGATCGAGGCCGCCGAGACCGCCCTGCTCGTCGCCAAGGTGAGCGGGATCGTCGACCGGATCGGCGTCGACATCGGTGACACGGTCGCCGCTGGCGACGTGCTCGCGGAGATCGCGGTGCCGGAACTGCGCGCCGAACGGCAGCGTCAGGAAGCGGTCGTGGCCCATGCCCGGGCCGCCGTCCGCCAGGCGGAGTCGCGCCTCGCCGCGGCGCAGGCGGGCGGGCGGACCGCGGTGGCGAAGATCGCCGAGGCCGAGGCGGCGGTGACCCGATCGGCTGCGGAGCGCGACCGGCGCCGGGCGGAATACAAGCGCGCCGAGCGACTCGTCGCCGACGGGGCGGTGACCGGCGCCCTGGCCGACGAACTGCGCGCGCAGCTGGCCGCGGCCGAGGCTGGCTGCCAGGAGGCGGCAGCGCGGGTGCGCCTCGCCGAGGCGCTGGTCATGGAGGCGACCGCGGCGGAGGAAGAAGCCCGGGCCGATCTCGACACGACGCGGGCCACCGTCGAGGTCGCCGTCGCGGAGGCGGGGCGGATCGACGCCGCGTTGGGCTACGCCCGGATCGTCGCCCCATTTCCCGGGGTCGTCACCCGGCGCCTCGTCGATCCCGGCCATCTCACCGGCGGCGACTCCCCTGCGGTTCTCGAAATCGCTAGGGTCGACCGGCTCCGGGCGGTGGTCGCCGTGCCGGAGAGCGACGCCGCGCTCGTCGAGGCCGGGGACCCGGTCGAGATCCGGTTCCCGGCCCTTCCCGGCGTGGTCATCCAGTCGCGCGTCGCCCGCACCGGGTGGAGCCTCTCCGACACGACGCGCACGCTGCGCACCGAGGTCGATCTCGATCCGGAGGCAGGGGGCCCGGCCGGTCGGATCCGCCCTGGCGGCTACGTCGAAGCGGTGATCACGACCGCGTCGCGCGACGACGCGCTGGCGGTTCCGCCCGGAGCGTTGCTGCCGGGAGACTCGCCGGCGCGGCGCCGGCTGTTCGTCGTCGTCGACGGGCGGCCCGTCGAGCGGGGCGTGACGATCGGCCTGGAGACTGCCGACGGGGTGGAAATCGTTTCCGGTCTCGCCGATGGCGAGTCGATCGCCCGTGCGCCGCGTGCCGAATGGTCCGAAGGTCAGCCGGCGGCCAAGGGGCGCTGAGCCCGGTCGAGCGCGGCGGGCGGGGCGACATGGGGAACGCGGGCAACCCCTCCCGCGGCGATGACGTTGCCGATCGGTGGCCCGGGCGAAGCTGGGGCGGTTGTTCGGCCGATGGAAGGATCGGCCGTTCGACCCGACAAGGCCCCTGCCCTGCGCCCCAAGCGTCTCCAGGCCATGCCCGCGACCGCCCGTCCCGATACCGCGGCCCACCGCCGGGTGCGTGCCCGACGCGACGGTCCGGCGGGATCCAGCTGTCCGTGGACAAAGCCCTCCATGGCCTTTGTCCATTGCGGCGACCGCGGGAAACGCCGAGGGTTTCCCGGGTCGCCGTCGGCCGCATCCGGCGGCCGATCACTTTTTCCACGGGCTGCTAGCGCCGGGCGCGGTGGCCGCGCCCCGCCAAACAGGACGGCGGCGGTGATCGGCGCAGCGCTGCTGCTCGGCGCGGCCGCTGGCGTGGCGCTGCCCACGCGTGCGGCCGATCCCCCGGGACTGTTCCTCTCCCCCTTCGAGCCGAAACCGATCGATCCCGACGCCGCCCCGACCGTCGCCGCAGCCTCGTTCCTCGAGGCCGCGGCTCCGCTCCCCGATCCGACCCGCGGCAAGGCGGTGGCGCTGGCCTCGACGGGGCCGTTGATCGCCGACCAGGAAATCCAACCGATCGATCTGGCGGCGGCGCTGCGCCTCTGCGGCGCGCGCGATCTCGACGTCGCCATCGCCCGGGCGCGGATGGCCGCGGCGGCCGCCGACCTGCAGCACGCCCGCGCCCTGTGGCTGCCGAGCATCTTCATCGGCCCGAACTGGATCCGCCACGACGGCCAGGCCCAAGTCGTCGAGGGGCCGGTGCGGACGATCAGCAAGAGCTCGCTGTTCCTCGGGGCGACGGCGGCCGGGGGATCGAGCATCACCGGTCCCGTGCCCGCCGGTGGGCCGGCACCGGTCACCGGCCTGACGACCGTCCTGCGGATCTCCGACGCCATCTTCCTGCCGCTCGCGGCCCGGCAGATCGTCGATGCCCGCCGGGCGGGGATCCGCACCGCCGCCAACGACGCGCTGCTCGGCACCGCGGAGTCGTACATGGAGCTGCAGCGTGCCGCCGGCCGGCTGGCGATCGCCCGTGAGGCGGCTGCCAACGCCGCCGAGCTCGTCGCGGTGACCGACGCCTTCGTGCGCGCCGGCGCCGGACTGGAGGGGGATCACCAGCGCAGCCTCGCCGAACGCGACCGCCGCCTGGCCGATGTCGAGCAGGCGGTCGGTGCGCTCGAGGTCGCCTCGGCCGACCTCGTGCGGCGCACCCGGCTCGACCCGCTGGTCGTCGTCGCCCCCGTCGAGCCGGCCGAAGCGGTGCTCCGCGTGGTCGCCGACGACGCGCTGCTCGACGACCTCGTGGCCACGGGCCTGCGCAACCGGCCGGAGCTGGCCGAGGCCCGGGCGCTCGTCGAGGAGACGCTCATCCGCCTCCGCCAGGCCCGGCTGCGGCCGTTCGTGCCCAGCGTCGCCTTCCGCTACTCCGGCGGCGGCTTCGGCGGTGGCCGCGACGAGTTCTTCGGCGACTTCGCCTCGCGCAGCGACGCCGACGTCAATCTCTACTGGGAGACGGCAAACCTCGGGTTCACCGACCGTGCGATCCGCGAGCGGCGCGGTGCCGAACGACGGGTGGCCGACCTCGGCTTCCTCAAGGTCCAGGACCGCGTCGCCGCCGAGGTCGTCCAGGCCGAGAAGGCGCGGATCGCCGCGCGCCGGCAGCTGGAGCGGATGAAGGAGACGACCGCCGCGGCGGTCCGCTCGGTGGACCTCAATCTCGCGACGATCCGCCGCGCGGCAGGCCTGCCCGTCGCGGCGACGCGCCCCATCGAGGTGCTCCAGCCGATCCAGGCGCTGGCCCAAGCCCGGACCGAATATCTCGACGCGGTCATCGACTACAACGTCGCCCAATTCCGGCTCGAACATGCCCTCGGGCGGCCGCCGGTCGCCGGCTCGATCGAGGAGCCCGCCGCCGCCGCGGTCGAGACGGTGGCCCGCCCGGAGGCGCGGGGCGACGCCAACTGACGCCCGGCGCGCCGACTGCCGCGGCTGCCATACTGTCGCGCCACGGCGCCCGCACCGGGCCCGGGGAGGTTCCGCCATGGCCGCCGAGCTGACGAGCGTCTCGCCGATCGACGGTGCCGTGCTGGGCTCCGTCGCCGTCACCCCTCCGGAGGCGATCGCCGGCGTCGTCGCCGCCGCCGGGGTGGCGTTCACGCGGTGGCGCGACGTGCCCGCCCCGCGCCGCGGCGAACTGGTGCGCCTGTTCGGCGCGGAGCTGCGCGCCGAGAAGCACCGGCTCGCCGCCCTCGTCACGCTCGAGGTCGGCAAGATCGGCGCCGAGGCCGAGGGGGAGGTCCAGGAGATGATCGACGTCTGCGACTTCGCCGTCGGTCTCTCGCGCCAGCTCCACGGGCTGTCGATCGCCTCCGAGCGCCCCGGCCACCGGATGGCGGAGGGCTGGCACCCGCTCGGCCCCTGCGCCGTGATCTCGGCGTTCAACTTCCCGGTCGCGGTGTGGTGCTGGAACGCCGCCCTGGCGCTGGTCTGTGGCGACCCGGTGATCTGGAAGCCGTCGGAGAAGGCTCCGCTGACGGCGGCCGCCGCGCTCGCGATCCTCGCAAGGGCGCTGGACCGGTTCGGGTCCGACGCCCCGCCGGGCCTCGTGCAGCTCGTCAACGGCGGACCCGAGCAGGGGATGGCGCTGGCGGCCGACGGCGGCGTGGCACTGGTCTCGGCGACCGGCTCGACGCGGATGGGCCGGGCCGTCGCGCCGCTGGTCGCCGCCCGGTTCGGCCGGGTGCTGCTCGAGTTGGGGGGCAACGCCGCGATGATCGTCTGCCCCTCCGCCGACCTCGACCTCGCGGTCCGCGCGATCGTGTTCTCGGCGATCGGCACGGCCGGGCAGCGCTGCACGTCGCTGCGGCGGCTGATCGTCCACCGTTCGGTGGCGGCGCCGCTCGTCGAGCGCCTGAAAAGGGCCTACGCCTCGATCCCGATCGGCGACCCGCGCGACCCGGCCACACTCCTCGGCCCACTCGTCGACGAGGCCGCGGCGGTGGCGATGGAGCGGGCCCTCGACCGGGCGGTCGCCGACGGTGGCGAGCCGTGGGGGGGCGGCCGGGTGACGAGCGGCGTCCCACGCGGCGGCGTGTACGTCCGCCCGGCGCTCGTGCGGATGCCAAGGCAGTCGGCGATCGTCCGTGAGGAGACGTTCGCGCCGCTCCTCTACGTGCTCGGGTTCGACGACTTCGACGAGGCGCTCCGGCTCCACAACGACGTCCCCCAGGGACTGTCGGGCTGCATCTTCACGCTCGACCTCCGCGAGGCGGAGCGGTTCGTCTCGGCGGCCGGGTCCGACTGCGGGATCGCCAACGTCAACATCGGCCCGTCGGGGGCCGAGATCGGCGGAGCGTTCGGCGGCGAGAAGGAGACCGGCGGCGGCCGCGAGAGCGGCAGCGATGCCTGGAAGGGCTACATGCGCCGGCAGACGGTGACGGTCAACTTCTCGCGCGACCTGCCGCTCGCCCAGGGAGTGACGTTCGACGGTGGTGGCTGAGGCCCCGCGGGGCCGCGCTGCTCACTTCGGCTCGACGAGCTCGATCGGCTGATCCTCGGCAATGGTCACTTCCGCGGGCTTGCCGTCGAGGAGGTAGCGGATGACCAGCTGCTTCGCGGCACCGGGCGCGGGGTCGCCGGCGAACACCTTGTTGAAGCTCGGGTCGGGAAGGACGATCACGATCGTGCTCCCGGCGTGCTTCCGCAGCGTCTCCGTGACGTCCTTCTTCCGTTCGCCGGAGCCGTACTCGGCCTTCTGGATCTCCAGTTTCCGCTTCACGAGCCCCAGGCCCTCGAGCTTCTTCCACGCCTCGGCCGGCAGCTCACCGAGCTTCTGGGCGATCGAAGCCGCCGCCTGCCGGGCCTCGGCCTTCACCCCCTCGCTCCCCGCGGCGGTCACCGCCATGTCGAGGCCCGACGGCGCGGGATAACGGCGGAGCACGTCGAGCACCATCTTCTGCTCGGCCGGCTGGCGCGCCGCCTCCCACGCCTTGCGGCACATCTCCAAGCGCTGGTCGAGCGGCAGGTCGAACTGCCGGGCGATGCGGATGTAGCCGCGCATCGCGCGGTTCTGGTACTTCTCGCCGGGGGCGGTCTTCGTGAGGTCGAGGAGCACCGGGGCGGCGTCGGCCGTCATCCACTCGCCGAGCAGCCGGCTGCTGGCGTCGCGGAGCTCGTCGCTGTCGCTCCGCGCGGCGGTGGCGACCGTCTGCAGAGCCTTCGTGCCGCCGACCCCGCCGAGGATCTCGAGGAGCTTCACCTGGACGGCGACGGGCGCCGTGCCCAGGGCCCCCGAAAGGCGCGCGGCGCAGGCTTCCCGGTCGGGCATCCGCAGGCTCGCCGCGTTGAGCGCCGCCAGGGCGGCGGCCCCCTCGGCGTCGCTGCGCGGCGTGACGGTCCGTTCGACGAGGACACCGAGCCGATCGCCATCGACGATCTCGCCGAGGGCCTTGAGGGCCGCGGTCCGCACCGTGGGATCGGCATGGTTGACGGCATTGATCACAGCGGGAACGGCGTCGATCCGGCGCTGGCCGACGAGGCCGAGGAGCACCGCCAGCAGCCCCGGGTCGGCGGTCGCGAGCCGGTCACGGATCGCGGCGTCGACCTCGGCGCCGCGCAGCTCCGCGAGAGCTCCCCGGGCCGCGGCGGCGATGTCGGCATCGGCGTCGGTCGCCCCGGCGAGCAACGTCGCGACCGCCCCCGGCTTGCCGATCTGGCCGAGCGCCGACAGCGCCGCGACGCGGATCTCCTTCGGGCCGGCGCCGGCGGCCTTGACGAGCGTCGCGACGTCGGTCGAACCGGGCCGATCGGCCATCGCCGTCACCACCAGCGCCGCGCGGGCCGGTGGCAGCTTCGCCAGCTCCTCGGCCAGCGCCCGGTCGGTCGCCCCAGCCGGAAGCTCGCGGGCCACCGTGAGCCCGAGCCGGAAATACTTCTCGTCGGCAGCGCGGAGCTGCTCGGCCAACAGTGGCACGCCGGCGTCACCCCGGGCCAGGATCGCACCGCGGATCGCCTCGAGCTTCCGCTGGACCGGCACGTCGGCGTTCCGGACCTCGTCATAGACGGCGACTGCATCGGCTCCCTTGCCGGCGCCACGGAGGCGGTCGGCGGCGACCACGCACGCTTCGGCGATCGCCGACCGGACCTTCCCCTCGGCCCGCGGCAGCGCCTTGCGGAGGGCGGCGGTCGCCGCGGCGTCCCCCACCATCCCCAGGGCGTACGCGGAGGCCGAGGCGACGGCGGGATCACGGTCGGCCAGCTTCGCCGCCAGCATCTCGACCGCCGCGGCGTCGCGGCGGACGCCGAGCGAATGGATCACGCCGACGAGTTGGCGCCCGGAGAGCTTCGCCGCCTCGGCCCGCAGCGCGGCGCCCGCAGCGGGGTCGGGAATCGCCTCCAGGGCGATCCGGGCCCACGACGACAGCCGCTCGTTGGCCAGGAGCGCGGCGAGATCGGCAACGGCGTCGGCGGAACCGTGGATCGCCAGCATCTTGCAGGCCAGCGCCCTCTTGCCCTCGGCCGCCACGTCGTCCGCCGCCGCCGGGGCGCGGAGGATCGCGATCTGCTCACGTTCCTTGTCGGTGCGGCCGGCGGGGGCCTGTGCCCCGGCCACTGCCGGCAGCACGAAGGCCAGCATCACGGCGAACAGCAACGACCGGGACGGGGCGACCATCGGTGGAACCCTCGGTGGAAGCGAAACGGGAAAAGCGGAACACGACACCCGGACAGGTGCGGCGCGGTCGCGCCGCGCTCAGAGGCGCCACGGCTCGCGCAGCGCCTCGGAGCGGAGCCGGTTGGCCTCGGCGTCGTCGAGGAACGTGTTGGTGGCGTTGTCGAAGCGCACGGGACGCCCGAGGAACAGCGCGACGTTGGCGGCATGGCAGGCGATGTGCGCGTTGCACGCGGCCACGGCGTTGGTCTTCGGCTGATGCCGCGACTTGACGCAATCGAGGAAGTCGCGGACGTGGAACGTCGCCGGGTAGCCGCCGATCTCGGCGACCTCGCGCCCCGCCAGCAGCGTCGGCGAACTGAGGACCATCTTGCCGCTGTCGCCCGCCTCGACCCAGCCGTCCTCACCCTCGAAGCGCACCGGGCAGGAACCGAGCGGGATCCACCCCTTCTCGCGGAAGATCAGCTCGACGCCGTCGTCGTACCGGGCGACGATCTCGCCGTCCTTCGGCGGGTTGTATTCGACCGGCGGCGGACGGTCGTTGACCGCCCACTGGCAGAGGTCGACGCAGTGGGTGCCCCATTCGAGCACGCCGCCGCCGACGAGCCCGCCCCCCTTCTCGAAGTTGAAGCCGTCGAGTTGCTTGGCGTTGAACGGCCGCCATGCCGCCGGGCCGAGGTACATGTCCCAGTCGACCTGCTCCTTCGGCGGCTCCGGCTCGGCGGGGAGCCAGCCGCTGCTGATCGCCGTCATCCCGGCGGGATGGGCGTAGACGCGTTTCATCTTCCCGAGCCGGCCGGTGCGGGCCAGCTCGCACGCGAAGGCGAAGTGGGGGAGGTTGCGCCGCTGCGTCCCCGCCTGGAAGATCCGCCCGGTGCGGGCGATCGTGTCCTTGAGGATCAGGCTCTGCTCGATGTTCTTCGTGACCGGCTTCTCGCAGTAGATGTCCTTGCCGGCCCGGGCGGCGTACATCGTCATCGTCGCGTGCCAGTTGGGTCCGGTGGCGATGAGGACGGCGTCGATGTCGTCGCGGTCGAGCAGTTCGCGGAAATCGCGGTAGGTGGCGCAGGCGTCGTTGCCGGCGCGGTCGTCGGCCATCTTCTTGATCGCGGCCCGGCGGGCCTCCTTGACGTCGCAGACGGCCGCGAATTGGACGTCCTTCTGCTCGAAGAAGCAGCCCAGGTCGTAGGTCCCGCGGTTGCCGATGCCGATGCCGCCGACGACCACGCGCTCGCTCGGCGGGACCGTGCCGTCGAGCCCCAGTGCCGATCCGGGAATCACCAGCGGAGCGGCGACGGTCGCGCCGCCCGCCAGACCGCGGCGGAGAAACTGGCGACGGGCCAGACGACTGCGGGGGGTGGGCATCGGGCTCTCCTCGGGACGGATGGCGCGTGCAGCGGGCCCGGCGCGGGCGCCGATCGATTCGACTCCCCCGCCGGCCGGCGGCACTATAAACGATTTCATGTCCGGAGAAACCGGCCACCGGCCCCGTCTGCTCCCCGGATAGACTGCAGCAGCGGTCAAGCGGGGCCTTTGGAGAACGGGCCTTTTCGGAATCGGATGATGCGACGCTTCGTCGGCAACGCGCCGGGCAGGGGGGCGGCGCTCGTCGCGGCCTTCGTGACGGCCTTCGTGACGGCCTGCGTGGCCGCCGGCGCCGCGGAGCCCGGCACGCCCCCGGGGGCCGGAACCGACTCGGATCGGGCAGCGGAGGATCTTTTCGAGCGCCGGGTGCGGCCGCTGCTGCTCGAGCGCTGCGTCGGCTGCCACGGCCCTGACACGTCGTTCGCTTCGCTCCGGCTCGATTCGCGGCCCGGGCTGGTGGCAGGCGGCGACGGCGGCCCGGTCGCCTTCCCCGGCACGGCGCGCCCCGGCGAGCTGTCACGCCGCATCCGCCACAGTGACGACACCGTGCGCATGCCGCCCCCCGAAGCCGGGCCGCGCCTCACGCCTGACGAGGCCGCGGCGCTCGAGACGTGGCTGGCAGCCGGCGCTCCCTGGCCCGGCGACGTCGAGCGCGGTGCGGCGAAGGCGACGGACCACTGGGCCTTCCGGCCCCGGCGGCCGTTCGCGATCCCCCCGGTCGACACCGCCCCCTCGCCGATCGACGGCTTCGTCGACGCCCGGCTCGCCGCGGCCGGGCTCGCGCGGTCGCCCCCGGCCGACCGGCGCACGCTCGCGCGGCGGGCGTCGTTTGTCCTCCACGGCCTGCCCCCCCGTGCCGACACCGTCGCCGCGTTCGTCGCCGACCCGTCCCCCGACGCCTGGCCGAGGCTCGTCGACGCGCTGCTCGAATCGCCGCGCTACGGCGAGCATCTGGCACGCCTGTGGCTCGACGTGGCGCGCTACTCCGACACCAAAGGCTACGTCTACGCCCGCGAGGAGCGGTTCTTCGTCCACGCCCCCGCCTACCGCGACTGGGTCATCGAGGCCTGCAACGCCGACCTCCCCTACGACCGGTTCGTGTCACTGCAGCTCGCCGCCGACCGCTTGGTCGCACCGGGCAGCCCCGACCTCGCGGCCCTGGGCTACCTGACGACCGGCCGGCGCTTCCTCGGCGTTCCCCCCGACATCGTCGACGACCGGATCGACGTCGTCGGCCGCGGACTGCTCGGCCTCACCGTCGCCTGCGCCCGCTGCCATGACCACAAGTACGACCCGATCCCGACCGCCGACTACTACGCCCTGTACGGCGTGTTCGCCAGCAGCGTCGACCGGCTCGTGCCGGTGCCACGGCGGGGAGACCGCGGCGCACCGGCGCCCGCCTGGACGCGGGAGCTCGAGCGCCGGCAGGAGGCGCTCGCCGAGGGCTCGAAGAAACTCCGCGGCGAGGCGATGGCCCGCGCCCGCGAGCGGATCGCCGACTACCTCGACGCGCAGCGTCACCTCGACCGCTACCCGGAGACGGGGTTCGACCAGATCGTCGCCACGACCGACCTGGTGCCGGCGGTGGTGCGGCGCTGGCAGGCGTTTCTCGGGCGGCCGGAGATGGCGACCGATCCGGTGTGGAGCGTGCTCGTGGCGTTCGTGTCGCTGCCTCACGAGCGCTTCCCGGCCGAGGCCGACGCGATCATCGCCAGCGTGCGGGACACGGTTCCCGACCTCAACCCGCTGGTCGCCGCGGCGTTCGCCACGCCCCCCCACGACGGCCGCGACGTCGCCGAGCGCTACGGCCGGCTGTTCGCCGCGGTCGCCACGCGCTGGCACGAGGCGCTCGCCGCCGCAGCCGCGGGGGGAGCGCCGACACCGGTCGCACTCGACGATCCCGCGGCGGAAGCGCTCCGGCAGGCACTCCTCGGGCCCGGCGCACCGACCACGATCCCCGACGAGCCGATCGCGGCGCTCGAGACGCTGCTCCCCAGCGACGCGGTCAACCACCTGTGGAAACTGTCCAACGACGTCGACGCCTGGCTGCTGGCCGCCCCGCAGGCCGCTCCCCACGCGCTGGCCTGCTTCGACCGCGACCTGCCGGCCGACGCCCCGTTGCTCCGACGCGGCAACGCCGCGCTCAAGGGTCCGCCGGTGCCGCGCCGGTTCCTCAGCCTCCTGGCCGGCCACGATGCGGTGCCGTTTCGCGACGGCAGCGGGCGGCTCGAGATGGCGCGCGCCATCGTCGCCCCCGACAATCCGCTCACGGCGCGGGTCTGGGCCAACCGCGTGTGGGGCCACCTGTTCGGTGCCGGACTGGTCGACACCCCGAGCGACTTCGGGACCCGCGCCGCCCCGCCGACGCATCCCGAGCTGCTCGACTGGCTCGCCGAGGCACTCGTGCAGGACGACTGGAGCACGAAGCGGCTCGTGCGCCGGATCCTCCTCTCCGAGACCTTCCGCCAGTCGAGCGCCGCGCCCGCCGACGCCCCGGGGCAGCTGGTCGATCCGGCCGCACGGCTGCTGTGGCGCACGGCGCCGCGGCGTCTGTCGGTCGAGCAGTTCCGCGACACGTGGCTGGCGCTGTCGGGCGAGCTGCGGCTCGACCCGACGGGCCGGGCCGCCGACCCGTTCGCCGCCGCCGGGCCGCACCACCGCACGATCCACTGCCTCGTCGACAGGCAATACCTGTCGGCGCCGCTCCGTGTCTTCGACATGGCCAACCCCGACCTGCACACCCCATCGCGCCCCGAGACGACCGTGCCTCAGCAGGCGCTGTTCGCGCTGAATCACCCGTTCGTCGCGGCGCGGGCACGGGCGCTGGCGGCGCGGGTGTTCTGCACCGACGGGCCGCCGGCCGAGGCGCTCGACGAACTGTGGCAGCTCGTCCTCCAGCGTCCGCCCACTGCCGACGAGCGTGCGGCCGCGACCGCGTTTCTCGAAGCGGGGCACGCCGCCGGCCAGGCCGAGGGCCAGCTCCGCCCCGAGGAGCAGCTCGTCCAGGCGCTGCTGCTCTCCAACGAAGTGATGTTCGTCGACTGACTGCCCCGACATTCGCCATCACCATGCCCCCTGCCGCCCCGCTCACGCGCCGTGACCTGCTCGCCCGCGGCGGCTGCGGGATCGGACTCGTCGGCCTCGCCGGGGTGCTCGCCGACGCCGGCGGGCTCGCCGGCGGCGACCCGCTCGCCCCCAAGCCGCCCCACTTTCCCCCCCGCGCCACCCGGCTGGTCCACGTGTTCCTCAATGGCGGGCCGTCGCACGTCGACCTCGTCGATCCCAAGCCCGCGCTGTCGCGCCACGCCGGCCAGCCGCTCCCGCTGTCGCTGACGACCGAGCGCAAGACCGGGACGGCCCTCCCCGCGCCGTTCCCGTTCCGGCGCCACGGCGACAGCGGGCTGGAGTTCAGCGACCTGCTCGCGAGGACCGCGCGGCATGCCGACCGGATCGCCGTGATCCGGTCGATGTTCGCCCACGTCCCCAACCACGAGCCGTCGCTGATGCTGATGAACTGCGGCGACTCGGTGCAGCCGCGCCCGAGCGTGGGGTCGTGGCTGCTCCACGGCCTCGGCACCGAGAACCGCAACCTCCCCGGCTTCCTCGCGATGTGTCCCGGCGGGCTGCCGGTGAAGGGCCCCGACAACTGGCAGTCGGGATTCCTCCCCGGATCGCTCCAGGGAACGGCGATCGACACGCGCCACTCCACGGTCGACCGGCTGATCGAGAACATCGCCAGCCCGCACGCCTCGGCCGCGATCCAGCGGCGCCAGCTCGACCTCCTCCGCCGCCTCGATGCGTCGCGCCACGTCACCGACCCGCGCCTCGAGGCCCGGATCGGCTCGTTCGAACTGGCGTTCCGGATGCAGACCGAGGCGACCGAGGCCTTCGATCTGTCACGCGAGACCGCCGAGACGCGGGCCCTGTACGGCGATACCGTCCACGGGAGGCAGTTCCTCGTCGCCCGGCGGCTCCTCGAACGCGGCGTCCGCACCGTGCAGCTGTGGCACGGTGCCGGCCAGCCGTGGGACAACCACGAGCAGATCGCCCCCAACCTGCAGCGCCTCTGCGGCGAGCTCGACGGCCCGCTCGACGCCTTCCTCACCGACCTCGCGCGGCGCGGCCTCCTCGACGAGACGCTGGTCCTGGTCGGCGGCGAATTCGGGCGGACGCCGACGGTCGAGCTCGGCGGCGACGGTGCCGCCAAGGCGGGGCGCGACCACAACCACTACGGGTTCTCGGTGTTCCTCGCCGGCGGCGGCATCAAGGGGGGCACGGTGTACGGCGCCACCGACGACTTCGGGTTCCGCGCGGCGGTCGATCCGGTGAGTGTCCACGACCTCCACGCCACGCTCCTCCACCTCCTCGGGCTCGACCACACGCGGCTCACCTACCGCTACGCCGGCCGCGACTTCCGCCTCACCGACGTCCACGGCCGCGTCCTCCGGGCGCTCGTCGCCTGACGGCCCGAATCGCCTCCGGCGTTTGACCCACGGAGCGGCACGCGCGTAGGGTTCCGCCAGATCCCGCCGGACACGACTGCGGCGGAACATGATGGGCGGGCTGCCCGGCCTCCACGAGAAAGGCTCGGGCTGCCATGCTCCGCTCGCTGTTCGCCCCCCGTCGGTCCGCCGTCACCGGGCCGCGCCGCGCGTTTCCCCGCGGGACCGCCGTCACGCGCCTCGCCGCCGAGCGGCTCGAAGGGCGAGCGCTGCTGGCCGCCTTCTCCTACGACGCCCTCGCCAGCGTCGTCAGCGTGTCGCTCGCCGACGGCGAGGAGCTCACCAGCACGTCCCAGGGGGGAGGCAACTACGTCCTCTCCCTGGCCGGAATCGCCACGTTCTCCGGCACCGACATCCCGACGCAGCTCGTCGGCAACGGCCTGTCGACGCTCTCGATCGACGGCGACCTGCCGCTGGTGCGCGTGGCGATCACCGGCACCGGCACCACGGCCGACGTCCTCTTCGGGACGTCGACGGGAGTGTACCTCGACGATTTCGCCGTCGCCCTCGGCACCGCCGCCGGCGACGTCACGATCGCCGCGGCGACGACGTTCAACAGCACGGCCGGGCTTTCGGTCACGGCCGCGCGGTCGGTCTCGGTGATCGCGCCCCTGGCTGCCGGACTGGGCAACATCCTCCTCGACGCCGACGACGGCGTGCAGCACGCGGGCACGTTCGCCGGCGTGGCGATCGACGGGGCGAGCATCACGACCGCCGGCGGCAGCATCACGATCGAGGGGCGCGGCGGCGACGGGGAAGGCTTCTCGGGATACCAGGTGGGCGTCTCGATCACCAGCGCCGGCCTCGTCCGCGCCGGCGACAACGGCACCACCCACGGCAGCATTTCGATCCGCGGTGTCGGCGGCAACGCCCTCTCCGACGGGCCGTTCAGTCACGGCATCTTCCTCGACAAGAGCTCATCGCTGAGGACCACGGGCGGGGCCCTGGTCCTGACCGGCACCGGCGGCGCCCGCGACGGCCGCAACGACGGTGTCTTGGTCGAGGGGACGGTGGCGACGCTCACCGGCTCGGGGCCCACGGACAAGGGGGCGATCACGATCACCGGCACCGGCGGTGCCGCCGTGCCGAGCGATTTCAACCGCGGCGTCGTCCTCGCATCGACCGCGATCCTCACCAGCGTCGCCGGGGCGATCTCGATCACCGGCGACGGCGGTGCCGGCAGCGGTACGCCGACCACCTCCCCGGGGCTGATGTTCGACGGCGCGACGCTGACCAGTTCGACCGGCGACATCACCCTCACGGCCGACTCGTTCCAGACGTCGCTGACCGGCGGGGCCCTGGCGACGACGGCCACGGTGACCATCCGTAACCTCGTCGCCGGCCAGGTGCTGCCGCTCGCCGCCGCCGACGTGTCGGTGCTCGAGGCGATCGGGGCGTCGCGGATCGTCCTCGGCCGCAGCGATCCGGGGTTGCTGCCGGTGATCGACCAGGAGGGGGGCGCGGCGATCTCGCTCCCCGGCAAGGCCCTCGAGATGCGCGGCGGTGACATCATCCTCCGCGCTGCCGTGACCACGGCCGGTGCCCCGCAGGCCTACGTCGGCCCGGTGCGCCTCGGTGTCGCGCCGGCGGCCGCCGACGTGACCCTCACCGGCAGCGTGGTCACGCTCGCCGGCACCGTCACGGGCAACGACCGGGCGCTGGCGATCGCCGGCAATGCCGTGGTGCAGGACACGATCGCCGGCCTGACGACGCTGGCCGTCTCGGGAACGACGAGCCTCGGCGCGAACGTCGGCTCCTCCGGCAACCAGACCTACAGCGGCCCGGTCACGCTCACCGCCTCGACCCGCCTCGACACCGGCACGCTCGCCGGCGACATCACCCTGGCGTCGACGCTCGACGGACCGTTCAACGCGACGTTCGCCGCCGGCGGGGGCACCGTGCTCCTCGACGGCGTCGTCGGCGGGCTGGCGAGCCTGGCGTCGATCACGCTCGAGTCGGCGGGCGCCGTCAACGTGCCACGGAGCGTGTCGATCGACGGCAAGCTTCCCGGGGCCGGCCTGCGCGGGATCGACGTCGCGGCGGGGGTCAACAACGTGTCCCTCGCCGGCGGTGGGTCGATCCGCAATCCCGGCATGCAGGGGATCCGGTTCAACGGCTCCTCGACCAACTCCCTCGTCCACGGGTTCACGATCACCGCCGCGGGGATGACGGGGATCAAGTTCGCGCCCGGCACCTACACGGGAACCAGGGCGATCGGCAATTCGATCGACGGCGCGGGGCTCTCGACCTACGGCTTCCGCCTCAACGACGCGCTCGGCCTGTCGATCGGCGGCGGCCTGCTCGGCGATGGCAACCGCGTGACCGGCGCCTACCAGGCGATGTACGCGACCGGCAACCTGACCGGAACGAGCATGGTGGGCAACCTGTTCATCGCCAACACCAGCGGCGTGATCCTCGACAGCGTCACCGGGCTCGGTTTCGGCAGCGGCAACCAGGTGCGTTCGAGCACCGCCTTCGGGGTCTACGTCGCGGGGGTCAGCACCGGCACCGCGATCGAGGCCAACTCGATGGTCGAGAATCCGGTCGGGGTGTACCTCGACTTCGCCCAGGGTGTCACGATCCGCGACAACGTCATGGTCCGCAACGCCGCCCAGGGGCTGTACGCGCGCGGCATCTGCACCGACACGATCGTCGTCGACAACATGATCTTCGGCGGCGGCGGCGTGGGGCTGTACGGGATCTACCTGGCCGGGGCGCGCGGGATCCGGATCGGTGGCCTCGGGGAAGGGAACGACATCGCGGGCACGACGCAGGGGGTGTTCGCCTTCGGCACGCTCACCGGCACGGTGATCGCGGACAACCTGATCGAGAACAACGAGACCGGGATCGTGCTGTTGGCAGCGCGGGACCTGACGATCAACGCCGGCAACCGGATCCGGTCCAACGCGGCCTGGGGCCTGTACGGCACCGGCGACTGCGCGGGCACGACGGTCCTCGCCAACACGATCCAGTCCAACCGCGCGGGGGTCTATCTCTCCGCGGTCACCGGGATCACGGTCGGCACCGAGACGGCGGGGACCGGCAACACGATCTCGGCCAACCAGTTCGGGTTGTTCGCCAGCGGCGTGTCGACCGGCACGAGCGTGCTGGGCAACACGATCACCGGCAACGCCACGAACATCACCGTCGATCCGACGGCGGCGACGACAGGCACCTTCCAGGCGACATGAGGGCGAGGCGACGGCACGGGGGCAGCGGGACGCCCCCGGCGGTGGTGACGTGTCAGTCGCCGGCGGGCCCGTCGCCGGCGAGGATCCACTCCTCGTTACAGGCGACGTGCTTCATCGTCTTGCCGGCCGGGAGGAACACGCTGTAGACGAGGTGAATCGTGCCGTCGCGTCCCTGGGTCACCGCCGGATAGTGGAACGACCCGGCCGGGTCCCGCTCCAGATGGCGAAGGTGCGGCCAGGTCTTCCCCTCGTCGTCGGAGAGCGCGACGGCGAGGCTGCCGCGCCCCTCGGTCGCGTCGTTGAACACCAGCAGCCACCGGCCGCCGGCGAGGCGGAGGGCGTCGAGCCCTGAGCCCGGATTGGGGAGATCGGCGACGCCGACCGGGCCCCACGTCTCGCCGCCGTCGGCACTCTCGGCCGTGCGGATCCGTTCGAGCGGCCCGTTTTCGCGCATGAAGGCGACGAGCGTGCCGTCGCGGCGCTCGACGACCGCCGGCTGGATGTTGCCGAAGCCGATCGCCGGCGCGCCGGCCCGCCAGGTGGCGCCGTCGTCGTCGCTCAGCGCCATCAGCGCGCTCGACCAGGTGTCGCTGTAGAGCGGGAGCACGATCCGCCCGGTCGAGAGCGTCGTCGGCTTGCAGCGTGGCTGCCACCCGAGCCGCTGGAGGAGCCGGTCGTCGAGGCGCTTGTCCCACTCCTCCGCGGCACGGCGCAGACCGGGGCTCGCGGCATCCAGCTCGGCCCGGCGTTCGGCGAGCAGCGCGCGGCCGCGGGGGGCGAAGTCGGCGGGTGCCAGCCACAGCGCCTGTTGCCACTCCCACACCGGGCTGCCGGCGCCGAGGTAGTCGCGCGACCGGCGCGCGTGGGTCACGGCCGACTCCCAGCGGTTGTCGACGATCACCGGCCAGAACAACCACAACACGCCGTGGCGGTCGATCGACAGGCAGGTGTTGCAGTCGGGAAACCCCGGGGTGTCGACCATCAGGAAGGGGTCGCTCCACGCCGCCCCACCAGGCGCGAGGCGGGCGCCGTACACCGCGACGTCGTCGGCCTTCCGCTCCCCCGAGCCGCGGTACCAGGAGACGAGCAGCTGGCCGTCGGGGCACTCGACGATCCCGGGAGCATGGTTGTGGCGCGGGTCGGGGGGAAAGACGAGCTCGGCGCGATGCAGCGGCGTTTCGGCGGCCGCGACGGCGGTCGCGACCAGCGCCGGAGCGAGAACAGCGGCGACGAACAGCGTGCGACGACAAGGGATCGGCGGCATCGGCTCCTCCTCGGGCTGGCGACAACGCGACGAGATCAGCATAGGGTCGAGCGGACCGGCGGGGACCGGCACCGGGCCGGGCCACCCAGGCCGGACGTTCGCTCAGGGGCTCACGGCGTCGGCGAGCGCGCCGGTCGGCACCGGCACCAGCGGCGGGCGGACGTCGTCGGGGGCGAAGCCACATGTCACGGCCGTCGCCGTGCCGCACACGCGCCCCTGGCAGGGCCCCATGCCGACGCGCGACAGGAGCTTCGCCTCCCGCCACCCGGTGAACCCGCGGAGCCGTTCCGCGACCACGTCCTCGCAGCGGCAGACGACGGTCTCGGCCGAGGCCAGCGTCCGGAGGCGCGGGTCGAGGGCGAAGGTGTCGAGGAGTCGCGCGGCGAACTGGCGGGCACGGCGTACCTCGGCAAGAAGCGGCGCGGCCGTGGCACCGGCGCCGGCTGCCACCAGCCCCGCGACCCGCCCTTCGACCAGGCTCTTGTCGACGCCTCCGATCCCCGTGCATTCACCGGCCGCCAGCACGTCCGGCCGGGTCGTCCGCTGGCGCTCGTCGACCACCACGCCATCGGCGCCGATCGCGCAGCCGAAGGCGCGGGCCACGTCGGTGTTGGGCACCAGGCCGAACCCGCAGGCGAGGATGTCGCAGGCGACGTCGCGGTCGCGCTCCCGCCCCGGGCGCCCGGACCGGAGCGTCACGACCAGGCCGTCCGCAGCCGCGCGCACCGCCACCGGAAACGTCGCCAGCCGGTAGACGGCCGCCGTCGTGCGCGCGAGCCCGACGGCCTGGACGAGTTTGGCGGGCTCGGCGACCAACCATGCGGCGAACCCCGCCAGCCGGACGCGGTCGGCCTGTTCGGCGATCGCCTCCAGCCGCGCCCCGCTCCGCGCCGCCACGTCGGCCACCGCCAGGAGGAGCGGGCCGCTGCCGGCGACGACGACGCGCCTCCCGGCGACGTCGAGCCCCTGCTTGACCAGCGCCTGCAATCCGCCGGCGCCGACGACGCCGGGAAGCGTCCACCCCGGAAACGGGACGAAGCGCTCGCGGGCACCCGTGGCGAGGACGATCCGCCGGGCGACGACCTGCCGCGTCCCGACGGCGTCCTGGAGCTGGATCGCTCCCGACGGGGTCACCGTGACCACGGCCGTTCCCGGGAAGAACCGCGCCCCGCCTTCCGGCCGAGCCGCGCCGCCGCGCCAGATCTGCCCACCGGGGGCAGGGTTGTCGTCGATCACGATCACGTCCGCCCCGGCCGTCGCCGCGGCGCTGGCCGCGGCGATCCCCGCCGGGCCGGCCCCGACGACGAGCACGTCGCACGACCCGTGCCGCGGCACGGCCGGGATCGCCGGGCAAGCCCGCGGTGCGGCGGCAGGCGCGGCGGTGTCGACGCGCATCCCGTCGCGGACCGTCTCCTGGCAGGTGCGCACCAACTCCCGGCCGTCGACTGTCGCCCGGCACTCGAAGCAGACCCCCATCCCGCACAGCGGCCCGCGCGGCGCGCCGGTGACGCTCGTCCGCACGTGCCACGCCGTGGCGCCACCGCGCGACAGCAGCGCGGCCGCCACCGACTGGCCGCGCACGGCGGCGACGGACACGCCGTCGACGACGAGCGTCACCGTGTCGCGATGGCTGCGCGCCGTGTCGGCCGGACCGTTCATCGCGCGGCCTCCACGGGCACCGCCAGGAACCGCGCCGGCAGCCATGGTGCCGGATCGACCACCGCGTCGCGGCCGAGGAGTCCGGCGACCAGCCCTTCGGCGGTGGCGGGCGCCGTCGTGATCCCGAGCCCTTCGTGGCCGGTCGCCAGCCAGAGGCCGGCGATCGCCGGCCACGGGCCGACGAGCGGCAGCCCGTCGGGGGTCGCCGCCCGCAGCCCGGTCCAGGCGCGGATCGCCGGCACCGTCGCCAACCGCGGCAGGTAGTCGAAGCAGCGCGCGAGCATCGTCTCGAGCAGCTTCGGCTCGACCGCCGGCGCGGTGACGTCGATCTGCCGCGACGAGCCGACGAGCACCTGCCCCGTCGCGCGCGGCTGGACGTTGAACGCGACCGAGTCGGTGCCGACGTCGTGGGCGCGCTTCACGTAGCCGAGCTCGACGATCTGGTGACGGATCAATCCCGGCGCGCGGTCGGTGATCACGAGGTGCCCCTTGCGCGGCCGGATGGGCACGCCGGGCACGAGCCGCGCGGCGGCGGCACCGGTGGCGACGACGACCGCGTCGGCCTCGATGCGGCCGCCGTCGGTGAGCCGCAGCACGCCGCCGGGCTCGACCGCGGTCGCCGCGACGCCGCGCCGCAGCCGCGCGCCGGCGTCGATGGCTTCCGCCACCATCCACGCCGCCACCGGAGGCGGATAGACGACGGCGTCGTCCGGCACGACGAGCGCCCCGGCCAGGCCGGGGCGGAGCGCCGGCTCGAAGCGCGCCAGTTCCGCGGGCCCGACGAGCCGGGCCGCGACCCCGGCCGCCGCGAGGCGCTCGGCCTTGGCGGCAGCCTCGGCCAGCTCGTCGTCGTCGGCGGCGACCCAGGCCGTGCCCGGCCGCCGATACTCCGCTGCCGCGGGGAGGTGCGGGGCGAGCGATTCCCACAGCGCCCGGCCCCGCGAAGTGAGCGCGATCTGGGCCGGGGAATCGTCGATGACGACGACGTGGCCCATCCCCGCCGCCGTGGCTCCGCCCCCGGGGAACCGCTCCTCGACGACCGTCACCCGGCAGCCGGCGCGGGCCAGCGCGAGCGCGGAGGCGGCGCCGACGATCCCCGCTCCGACGATCACGACGTCCATCGCCGATCCCCGCTCCGGGCCAGCGCGGACCGCGCACGGCGGCCGCAGCATACAATCCCCTCCACCCGCGGAGCCCTCCCATGCCGATCGACTGGTGCGGCGTCTACGCCGCCGCGACGACCGAATTCCACCCCGACGAGCGGCTCGACCCGGCGGCGACGAAGCTCCACTTCGAGCGGCTCATCGACGACGGGATTCACGGCCTGGTGGTGATGGGGACCGTCGGCGAGGGCACGTCGCTCGATCCCGACGAGAAGCGCGAGGTGCTCCGGCTCGGGATCGAGGCCTCGCGCGGGCGGGTGCCGGTGGTGACCGGCGTCGCCGAATACACGACCCGCGCCGCCTGCCGCTGGGCCGCCGAGGCCGAGCGGCTCGGCGCCGACGGCCTGATGGTCCTGCCGGGGATGGTCTACAAGCCGCGCCCCGCGGAGAACCTCGCCCACTTCCGCGCCGTCGCCCGGGCCAGCGGCCTGCCGGTGATGCTCTACAACAATCCCGTCTCGTACGGCGTCGACCTCCGCCCCGAGCAGATCGCCGAGCTGGCCGACGAACCGACGATCCGCGCCGTCAAGGAATCGAGCGACGACCCACGGCGGATCACCGACATCGCCAACCTCGTCGGCGACCGCTACGTGCTTCTCTGCGGCGTCGACGACCTGGTGCTCGAGAGCATCGTGCTGGGGGCGCGCGGCTGGGTCTCAGGGCTGGTCAACGCCTTCCCCGCCGAGAACCGGCTGCTGTGGGATCTGGCCCTGGCGGGGCGGTTCGACGAGGCCCGGGCCGTCTACCGCTGGTACACGCCGCTGCTCCACCTCGACACGCGCCCGACCCTCGTCCAGTGCATCAAGCTGGCGGCGGCGCTCACCGGCCTGGGGGGCGAGGCGGTGCGGGCACCGCGGCGGCCGCTCGACGGGGCGGAGCGCGAGGAGGTGACGGCGCTGGTGCGCCGCGCGATCCGCGACCGCCCGCCGACGCGGACCGGCGGCGCATGAACGCCTCCCCGCCGCCGTCGCGCCTCCGCGTGGTCGACTCGCACACGCTCGGCGAGCCGACGCGGGTGGTCGTCGATCCGGCGACGGCCGCCTGGTTCCCGGCGCGCGGATCGGTGCGCGAGAAGCGCGACGCCTTCGCCCGCGATCACGCTCCCCTCCGCCGGGCCCTGGTCGGCGATCCACGCGGCGCCGAGGCGATGGTCGGCGTGATCCCGGTGCCCCCCGCCGACCCGGCGTGCCGGTTCGGCGCGGTGTATTTCAACCGCGTCGGCTCCCTCGACATGTGCGGCCACGCGACGATCGGGCTGGCAGTCACGCTCGGGCACCTCGGCTGGATCGAGCCGGGCCGGTTCCTGCTCGAGACCCCGGCCGGCGTCGTCGCCGTCACCTGGCACGGCGGTGCCGACGCGAGCTTCGAGAACGTCCCCGCCCGGCGCACGGCGCGCGGCGTCGCCGTGACGTGTGCCGACGGCCGGGTCGTGACCGGCGACATCGCCACGTCGGGGCTGTGGTTCTTCATCACCTCCGACCATGGCGAACCGATCGAACCGGCGGCGCTGCCGCGGCTGTCGGCGCGCGCCTGGGCGATCCGCCGCGCGCTGGAGGCGGCGGGCCGCCGCGGCGACGGCGGCGCGGCGATCGATCACGTCGTCCTCCTCGGCCCGCCGGCCGATCCGGCCAACGACGCGCGCAATTTCGTCCTCTGCCCCGACGGCGCCTTCGACCGCTCGCCGTGTGGCACCGGCACCAGCGCCCTGGTCGGCTGCCTCCACGAAGACGGCCGGCTCGCTGCCGGCGAGCCGTGGCGCCAGGAGAGCATCCTCGGCGGCGTCTACGTCGCTTCGGTGCGCCGCGACGGGGGCGCGATCGTGCCGACCGTCGCCGGGCGCGCCTGGATCACGGCCGAGAGCGTCGTCGCCTTCGCCGCCGACGATCCCTACCGGCTCGGCCTGCCGGCGCTCCCGCGCCAGGAGCAGGTGCCGTGAGGCTTCCCGACACGGTCGTCGAGTGGGTGGCGGCGGCGCGGAGAATGCTGCTGCCGGCGAAGAGCCGCCTCCTGCCGGTCGACGCCCGGGGGCCGGCGGCCGCGGCGGCGATCGCCGAGCTGCTCTCGGGCCCCGCCCCGTGCATGATCAGCCGGTTCGGCGCGACCGAATTGGCGGCGCTGCTCTCGGTGTGGGACGTGCGCGACCCGCGGAACGTGTGGATCAAGCGCTGGAAGGTGCTCCTCGGCGAGATGCGCGCCACCGACCGGTGGAGCCCGCGGATCCGCCGCCACATGGCCGACTGGTCGGGATTCTTCCCGCTCACCGACGAGGCCCTCGGGCGCTTCGCCGACCGGCTCGCGGCCGACGCCCGCGAGATCGACCTCCTCGGCTCGTGGCTCCCCGAGGAATCGCGCGTCCGCCACCTCCTCCCCGCGGCGCGCCTGGTCCCCGTCGGCGACCTCCGCCCCGAGCTCCACGATCCCCCTTGGAGCCGCTGCCTCGCCGGCCGGCGCGTGCTCGTCGTCCATCCGTTCGCCGAGTCGATCCGCCGCCAGTACGCGCGGCGCGAGCGGATCTTCCCCACGCTCGGCGTCCTCCCGGCGTTCACGCTGGAGACGCTCCCCGCCGTCCAGTCGCTCGGCGGCGCCGACCACGGTTTCGCCGACTGGTTCGCGGCCCTCGACTCGATGTGCGCCCGGATCGACGGGGCCGACTACGACGTGGCGCTGATCGGCGCCGGGGCCTACGGCCTGCCGCTGGCGGCACACGTCAAGCGCGCCGGCAAGCAGGCGGTCCACCTCGGCGGCCACCTGCAGATCATGTTCGGCATCCTCGGCGGCCGCTGGGACGACGACCCGACGATCCGACGGCTGAGGACCGACGCCTGGACGCGCCCCCTTCCCGAGGAGCGGCCGCCGACGGCCGACCGCGTCGAGCGCGCCTGCTATTGGTAGCCTGCCGGATCCCGCCGCGGCCCCGTACGTGGAGCTTCCGATGCCGACTTCGTCAGACGTCCGGGTCACCGGCGCCGCGGTCTTCCTCCTGCCGGTGCGGATGCGCGTGCCGCTGAAGTTCGGGGGCCAGGTCGTCGACTCGGTCACCTGCGCCCGCGTCGCCGTCCAGGTGACGGGGACCGACGGCCGCAGCGCCGTGGGCTGGGGGGAGACGCCGCTGGCGGTGCAGTGGGGATGGCCGTCGGCGGCGCTGTCGTACGCCGCGCGGCACGACGCGATGGTGCGCCTGTGCACGGCGGCCGCGGCGGAGCTCGCCACGTTCCCGGCGCGCGGCCACGCCTTCGAGATCGGCCACGACTTCCGCGCGGCGCGCCTCGACGCGCTGGCAGCGGCGGCGGGGGGCGCGGCCGTCGGCGGCCCGGTGCCGGAGCTGGCGGCGCTGATCGCCTCGAGCCCCCTCGACCTCGCCCTCCACGACGCCTACGGGATCCTCCACGGCCGCGACGCCTTCGCCACGCTCACCGCCGAGTTCCTCTCGCGCGACCTCGCGTGGTACCTCCGTGCCGACGCGGCCGCGCCCCCCGATCCGGCATACGCCGGGCGCCATCCCGGCGACCTCCTCGTCGCCGCGCCGCCGCGGACGCTGCTCGCCTGGCACCTCGTCGGCGGCCTCGACCCGCTCGAGGCTACCGACCTCACGGGCGACGAGCCGGTCGACGGCGAGCCGCTGCTGCTGGCCGACTGGATCGCGCGCGACGGGCTGGAATGCCTCAAGGTCAAGCTCCGCGGCGACGACCTCGACCACGACGTGGCGCGCCTCGCGCGCGTCGGCCGGATCGGCCTCGCCCACGGCGTCCGCCATTTCTGCGCCGATTTCAACTGCACCGTCACCGACCCGGCCTACGTCCACGCCGCCCTCGACCGGACGGCGGCCGACCTGCCGGAGCTCGCCGCGCGGCTGCTGTACGTGGAGCAGCCGTTCCCCTACGACCTGGCGGCCTGCCCGATTCCGGTCCACTCGCTCGGCGCCCGGACGCGCTTGTTCCTCGACGAGAGCGCCCACGACTGGCGGCACGTCGCCACCGGCCGGGCGCTGGGGTGGAACGGCGTCGCCCTCAAGACCTGCAAGACGTTCACAGGCGCGCTGTTGTCGCTCGCCTACGCCCGCGCGCACGGCATGGAGGTGATGGTCCAGGACCTCACCAATCCGATGCTCGCCGCGATCCCCCACCTCCGTCTCGCCGCCCACGCCGGCACGCTCGCCGGCGTGGAGACCAACGGCATGCAATTCTGCCCGGAGGCGTCGCGCCCCGAGGCGACGATCCACCCCGGCATCTACCGGCGGCGCGGCGGGCGCGTCGACCTCGGATCGATCGCCGGGCCGGGGTTCGGGATGCGGGTCGCCGAGATCCCGCGGCGGCTCCCCGAGCCGGTGCTGGTGGCGGGCGACGTCGACCTGCCGACGACGGGCGCTGCGTGAGCGCGGCCGGCAAGGCCGCCATGCCGGACAGCGGCCGTGCCCGGGGCGGCAGCCGCAATCGCTCGGCCTCAGGTCGGCCGGGGAAAAAACCACCGGAAACGCGGAGCGAGCGTCGGGCTCCAGCAGCGCGGGCCACGTTTCCGTGATGCCCCGCGCGGGGTAAGCTTCCGGTGCCGGTCATGCCGCCGGCGGATGGCCGGTCGCCACAGGCGGGGTGACTGTCCTTCGGCCGCGGGGCGTGGTCCGGCCGGGGTGGTGCACCGATCGACGTCCTTGTCGCGGAGTGTCGCGTGATGGCCTCCTCCCCCTCCTCCTCCCCCGTGCGACGGGCCAGCGCGTGCCCCGGTCCGGTCCTGCCGCGCCGCGCCGTCGTCTCCGCAGGCACGCTCGGCGTCGGCGGCATGGCGCTGGCCGATCTGCTCCGCGCGCGGGCCCACGGGGCGGCGACACCCCGGCAGACGAGCGTGATCTTCGTCTGGCTCCCCGGGGGACCGCCCCACCTCGAGACCTACGACATGAAGCCGCTGGCGCCGGCGGAGATCCGCGGCGCTTTCCGGCCGATCCCGACCAACGTTCCGGGGATCGAGGTCTGCGAGCTGCTGCCGCTCCACGCCCGCTGCGCCGACCGCTACACGCTGATCCGCTCGGTGAGCCACGAGTTCGCCGACCATGGCGGCGGCCACAAGCGCTTCCTCACCGGCCGCCCCCCCAAGGAGCCCACCGGGTTCGTCAACGACGCGCCGATGGCCGGCTCGTTCGTCGCCCGGTTCCGCCCCGGGGCGACGCGCGGCCTTCCCGGCTACACGGCGCTCGTCGACGGTGGCCGGGCCCACGTCGACACTTTCAGCTTCGGCGCCGCCTACCTCGGCCCGTCGTTCACGCCGTTCATCGTCGCCGGCGACCCGGCCGAGCCCGGATTCACGATTCCCGGCCTCGTCCTCGACGAGCGTGCCGAACGGCGCCTCGACGACCGCGCCCGGCTGAACGCCGGGCTCGACCGGCTCCGCGCCGACCTCGACGCCGGCGGCATGCTCCGCGCCCGCGACGCGTTCGACGCCCAGGCCGTCGACATGCTCACCAGCCCCGCCGCCCGTGCGGCCTTCGATCTGGCGCGCGAGCCGGATGCCGTCCGCGAGCGCTACGGTCGCCACCGCTTCGGCCAGCGGGCGCTGCTCGCCCGGCGGCTCGTCGAGGCGGGGTGCACGTTCGTGACGGTCGTGATGGAGCATCCCGGCGGCACGATGCCCGCAAGCGGCACTTACAACTGGGATTCCCACGCCGTCAATTGCCACATCTTCGACGACGCCCGCTGGCGGCTGCCGTACTACGACCAGGCGGTCACGGCGCTGGTCGAGGATCTCTCCGCCCGCGGCCTCGACCGCGACGTGCTCCTGGTGGTGACGGGGGAGTTCGGCCGGACGCCGCGCCTCGAGAACGTCGTCGGCTCGCAGACCAAGGTCCACCAGCCGGGGCGCGACCACTGGCCCGGCGCGATGTCGCTGCTCGTCGCCGGCGGGGGCACGCGCACCGGTCAGGTGATCGGCGCCACCGACGCCCAGGGGGGCCATCCGCGCGACCGGCCGCTGTCGCCCAACGACGTCTGGGCGACCGTCTACCGCCACCTCGGGATCGACCCGTCGTGGACCGTGACCGACCATGCGGGGCGGCCGATGCCGATCCTCCCGTCCGGCTCCCCGATCGCCGAACTCCTCTGAGCCGTCAATCCCCCTCGGAGCACCGGCCCGTCCGGCCGTCACCGCCGATGCGCCGCCCCCCCCTGCCCGTGATCGTCGTGGCACTGGCCTTCGCCAGCGCGATGGCCCCCGCCACCGCCAGCGGCCTTCGCGCCGGCGTCGCCCTCGTGGAGATCACGCCCCCGGGCGAACCGCCGGGGGAGATCATCGGCGGGTTCCTTCCGGTGCCCGTCCGCGCCGTCCACGATCCGCTCCACGCGCGCTGCCTGGTCCTCGACGACGGCAGCTCGCGCGTCGCCGTGGTGGTCTGTGACCTGCTCGGGATCCACCGCGCGGTGAGCGACGCGGCGCGGGCGCGGATCGCGCGCGACGTCGGGATCCCCCCCGAGGCCGTCCTCATCGCGGCGACACACACCCACTCGGCGACCAGCGTCCTCGGCGACCGGCTCGCCGCCGCCGCCCCGCTCGACGCCTACCAGGAAGCGGTCGTCGCGAAGATCGTCGCCGCCGTCGCCACGGCGGCCGGCGGGCTCGTGCCGGCGGAGATCGGCTGGGGGGCCGTCGAGGCACCCGAGCACCTCTCCAACCGGCGCTGGCACATGCGCCCAGGCACCGTGCCCGCCAATCCGTTCGGCACGGTCGACATGGTGCAGATGAATCCCCCCGCCGGCAGCCCCGATCTCGTCGAGCCCGCCGGCCCGACCGATCCGACACTCTCGTTCCTCGCGGTCAGGCGCCGCGGCGGCGGCCTCCTGGCGGTGATGGCGACCTACGGCCTCCACTACGTCGGTGGCGTCGGCCCCGGGGAGATCTCGGCCGACTATTTCGCCGAGTTCGCCGCCGAACTGGCACGGCGGACCGCCGGCCCGGACGGCACGGCGCTGGTGATGCTCGCCAACGGGGCCAGCGGCGACGTCAACAACATCGACTTCACCGGCACGCGCCCGCCGCGCGCGCCCTACGAGCAGATGCGCCTCGTCGCCCACGACCTCGCCGCGCGCGTCGCCGCCGCCCTCCCCGGCGTGGCCTGCTCCGCCGACGCGCGGCTCGGCTGCCGGGCCCGCGAGGTCGAGGTCGGCCACCGCGTCCCGACGGCGGAGCAACTGGCGTGGGCGCGGCAGACGCGCGCCGGCGCCGCCCCGCCCCCCGGCAAGGCCGACCTGCCGTGGATCTACGCCGAGCGCGTCCTGGCGCTGGCCGACCACCCGCCGCGCGTCGCCGTGCCGGTGCAGGTGCTGCGGCTCGGCCCGGGGGTGATCGGCACGATGCCGTGCGAGGTGTTCGCCGAGATCGGCCTCGAATTCGCGCGGCGGGCGGCGGGCCGGCCGGCGGTGCTCGTGTCGCTGGCGCACGGCTACTTCGGCTACCTCCCCTCGGCCCGCCACCATCGCCTCGGCGGCTACGAGACCTGGCTGGGAACCAACCGCCTCGATGCATCCGCGTCCGCGGTGCTGCTCGACGCCCTGGTGGCGATGGCCGACGAACTGGCGCGGGAAGCACCGACGCCCGAGGCGGTGCGCCGGTCCGCCGAACTGCCCGACGGCCTGGTGATGGAGCTCGCCGCCGCGGAGCCGGCGGTCGTCGATCCGGTGGCGATCACGTTCGACGAGCGCGGCCGCCCCTACGTCGTCGAGTACCGCGACTATCCCACCGGTCCGCCGGGGGGCGGGCCGCCGCTGTCACGGATCGTCCGTCTCGACGACGCCGACGGTGACGGCGTGTTCGAGTCGTCGACGACGTTCGCCGACGGGCTGGCCTTCGCCCAGGGGGTGCTGGCGCTGCGCGGCGGGATCCTCGTCACCGCCTCGCCGGACCTCGTGTTCCTCGCCGACGACGACGGCGACGGCCGTGCCGACCGCCGCGAGGTGGTGGCGACGGGGTTCAGGGTCGGCAATCCGCAGCTCCGTGCCGCCTGCCCGACGCTCGGGATCGACAACGCGGTCTGGATCACCGGCGGGCTGTCCGGCGGCAAGGTCCACCGCCCCGGCGATCCCGCCGACACCGGCGTGTCGATCGACCGCCGCGACCTCCGCTACGACCCGCTCCGCGGCACGCTCGCCGCCGCCGCCGGCTTCGGCCAATTCGGCAACACGCGTGACGACGTCGGCCGGCGCTTCGTCGCCAGCAACCGCAACCCGCTGGTCGCCGTGATCCTGCCGGCGGCGGCGCTGGAGCGCAACGCGCTGGTCGACGTCGGACCCGGCTCCGCCGACGCCGCCCCGTCCGGCGCCGACAGCCGCGTGTTCCCGATCGTCGCCACGCGGTCGACGGCGCTGTCGCACGCCGGCACCCACACCAGCGCCTGCGGGCTCTCGATCTTCCGTGGCGATCTCCTCGGTCCCGACGCCGTCGGCGACGCCTTCACCTGCGAGCCGGTCGGCCACCTCGTCACCCGCCGCCGCCTCCAGCGCGCCGGGACGGCGTTCGTCAGCCGGCACGTCGAGCCCGACGGCCGCGACTTCCTCGCCGCGCGCGAGACCTTCTTCCGCCCGGTGTTCACGGCCACGGGCCCCGACGGCGCGCTGTGGGTCGTCGACATGTGCCGCGGCAGCGTCGAGCACCCCGACTACATGCCCCCCGGCGTCGCCGCCACCGTCGACCACCGGGCCGGTGACACGGCGGGGCGCGTGTGGCGGATCCGCGATCCCGCCCGGCCCGTCCGCCCCTGGGAGCCTCCGTCCACCGCCGCCGCGGCGGTCGCGCTGCTCTCCGACCCCAACGGCTGGCGGCGCGACACCGCCCAGCGGCTCCTCGTCGAGGGTCGCTTCGCCGACGCGGCGAACGAATTGGAGCGGTTCGTGGCCACGGTCGACGAGTTCCCGGCCACCGTCCACGCACTGTGGGCGCTGGACGGTCTCGGCAGACTCACGCCGGCCCAGGTCGCCCGCGCCGCCGCGAGCAGCCATGCGCCCGTCCGCGAAACCGCCGCACGGCTGGCGCAGGAGGCAGTCGGCTGGTGGGGACCGGGGGTGGATCGGGGCGACCTCGCCGACACGCTCGCGACGCGCCTCTCCGCCGATCCCGATCCCGCCGTCCGCCTCGAGGCGACGCTCCTCGCCGCGGGGCGCGATTCCCCGGCCGCCACGGCGGCCCTCGCCGGAGCCGCGCTGCGAAACGATCTCGACGGCTTCGCCGCCCGGGCGATCGCCTCGGGAGCGCGGGGCCGGGCGCTCGAACTGCTCCACGCGATCGCCGGGGCTTCTTCCCGGCTCTCCCCCGCGCCCGACCGCGAGTGGCTCGTCGACGCGCTGGCGGCGACCGCCGCCGGCACGCCCGCCGAGGTCGACGGGCTGGTGGCGCTGGCCACCGAATCCGGCGTCCGGGGTGCGTGGTTCGACGTCGCGGTGCTGGGAGGCCTGGTGCGCCGTGTGCCGCTGGCCGGGCGCGCCGACCGCGCGCGTTTCGCCGA
>JAGWVR010000143.1 GCA_018970785.1 Planctomycetota bacterium | reverse complement strand
GGCGCTCGGCGCCAGGGTGATCGGCAGCGCAGGCACCGAGGAGAAACGCCGACGCGTGCTCGCGCTCGGCGCGGAGGCGGTCTTCGATTACCGGCGCGACGATCTGGTGGCGGCCGCCGTCGCCGCGGCTCCGCACGGCATCGACGTCTATTGGGAGACGCAGCGCGACCCCGCCTTCGATCGGGCCGTCGCCATGCTCGCCGAAGGGGGGCGGATCGTGCTCATGGCGGGGCGCGACGCGCGGCCGGAGTTCCCCGTCGGTCCCTTCTACGTCAAGGGATGCCGGATGGCCGGTTTCGCCATGTTCAAGGCCGACTGGCGTCTCCAGGCCGCGGCGGCGCTCGACATCGACCGCTGGATGGCCGACGGGCGCCTGCGGGTGCCGATCGACCGGGTGCTGCCGCTGGAGGCGACCGCGGAGGCCCATGCCCTCCAGGAGGCGTCGACGGTGGGGCGCGACGGGACGCTCGGCGGAAAGATCGTCGTCGTGCCCTGAGGCCGGCGGCCATCGCCGCGGCCGCGGCACCCAGGGAGGAAGCATGGTACCGGGATCGGGATCGAGGTCGGGCGGACCGTTCCGCGTCGCCCGCCGGGCCTTTGTGGGGGCGGCGGTGACGACGCTCGTCGCCATCCTGCATCCGGGCGACGCCGCCGGATGGGACGACGATCCCCCGGCGCCGATCCGCTCGCCCGGCGGGGTGCGCACCGGGATCTTCGGCGCGGAGGCGAGGGGAAACCGCTTCGTGTACGTCCTCGACCGCTCGGCGAGCATGGCCGAGCCTGATGGCCGCCCCCTCGCGGTCGCCAAGGGGGAGCTCCTCCGCAGCATCGAGGACCTCGGCGAGGTCCAGCAGTTGTCGCTCGTCTTCTACAACGATCGGGTGCAGCTGTTCTCGCCGCCCGGGACGCGTGGCCGGCTCGTCTTCGCCACCGACGAGCACCGTCGGGCCGCCGCCCGGTTCATCGGCTCGGTGCGCGCGGCAGGTGGGACACGCCATGCAGACGCGCTCGCGGCAGCGTTCCGTCTCGACCCCGACGTGGTGTTCCTCCTCACCGACGCCGACGCCAAGGACGATCTCGACGCGGCGGACGTCGCCCGTCTCGAGAGGATCGCCGGCGGTGCGCGGCTCCTCGTGGTCCAGTTCGGCGACGACGAGCACCGCTCCCCCGGGCTCGAGAGCCTGGCGGAACGCTGCGGGGGCAGCTACCGCGTCATGTCGCTCGAGACCGCGGAGGCTCTCGGCACGCCGCCATGAGCGGACGCCCCGGGTGACCGTTCCCGCGGCCGTCAGCGGGTGCGGTAGCCGCGCGACATGCCACTGGACCGGGGGGACGGCTGCGGCGGCTTGCGTGCGGCCTGGGCCTGGGGGCGCTTCGCGGCCCCGTCGCCCTGACGCGCTCCACGGGGCGCAGCGGTGGGCGGAGTCGATCGATCGGTCTGCGGGGACGGCTGTCTGTCGACGACGCTCACCTCTTCCGTCGTCGATCCCTTGCCCGCCCGGCGGGGCGTCGGGAGTGGGTCGGCCGACGGACCGTCGACAGCCAGCGCCGCGGGCGCCGGCACGTCGCGGAACCTCGACGATGCCGGCCGCTGCCGCTTCGGCGACCCAGGGACGGTCCCT
>JAGWVR010000100.1 GCA_018970785.1 Planctomycetota bacterium | reverse complement strand
GGCGGGCCGGCGGGAGCGTGTGGGCGACGGCGAATCCGCGGAACGCCGCCTCCGTGCCGCGGAAGGCGGCCAGGCCGACGCGGCCGCCGGCGGGGCGGTCGTCGTCGACGGTGACGACCTCGACGTCGTTGACGAAGCCGACGATCCGGCCCGCCTCGCGGCGGATGCGGAGATGGTTCCAGTCACCGGGGCGGTAGGCATCGCTTGGCAGTTCGCGGAGGATGTTCCACGACGTCACGTCGGGCCCGTCGAACCGCGTCAGCCGGAGCTTCCCCGCCGAAGGATAGAAGCCGTAGTGGCGGTCGCCGCCGTCGGCAGCGAACACGATCCCCGCGGCCCCCGCTTCGTCGTCGAGCTTGACCCACGTCGCCACCTCGTAGGGCACGGGGGGCGGCGGCTCGACGGCCAGGCAGAGCGTCCGCCCGCCGAAGCCGCTCCCCGCCCCGGCGACGGTGATCCTGCCAGCCCGCTGCCGCCAGCGGGCGCCGCCGACGGGCGTCCACTCGCGCTCGTCGAGGGCCCCGATCGTCAGCCAGCGTTCCATCGACACCGGATTGGGGTCGGCCAGGAGCGGCGCGAGGCGGTCGGCGGCGACGGCGAATCCCAGCGACGGCGTGACGAGCGATTTCATCGTCAGCACGCCATGGACCCGCCCCTGGCGGTCGAGGAGCGGGCCGCCGCTGTTCCCCGGCTCGATCGGGATCGCGAGTTGGATCATGCTCCGGCCGTCGATCTCGCGCTTCCCCGAGACACGTCCGGCGACGACGCTGCGCTCGAGGCCGTGCGGATTGCCGACGGCCACCACCTCCTGCCCGTCGACGAGCGATTTCGGGTCGCCGAACGGCAGGGGCGCGAGCCCTCCCCGCGCGATCCTCACGATCGCCAGGTCGGCGGCCCGGTCGACGGCGTGGACCGCGATCACCTCGTGCCGCGACCCGTCGGCCAGCTCGACGCTCACCGGCCGGGCTTCGCCGACGACGTGGAGGTTGGTGGCGACGAGGCCGTCGGCGGCGACGACGAATCCGGTGCCGAGGCCCTGGTCGCGCTCACCGCGACCGGTGTGGCGGATCGTGACCACGCTCCCGCGGACGCGCCGTGCCACCTCCTCGACGGAAAGCTCGTCGGCGGCACCCGCGCGGCGGTGAGCCGCGAGCGCGACGACAAACAGCGTGCAGACGACGAGGCCACGCATGGCGACGGTTCCCGGGGGATCCGACCGCGCCAGGCGCGCGGGGAAGGATGCCTGTGATTGTCGTGCCGCGGGGGTGATCGGTCGAGCGGAGGCCCGGTCGGCCTATACTCCCCCGGTCGGCCGCACCGTGCGCCGGCTCCTTCTGCGGCGACGGGGACGAGGGCGTGACGAGCGCGAGTGCCGGCTGGCGGTTCGACAATTCCTACGCCCGGCTCCCGGCCCCGCTCTTCTCCCGGCTTGCCCCCGCGCCGGTGCGCCAGCCGCGCCTCGTCGTCCTCAACGACGACCTCGCCGCCGCGCTCGGCCTCGACCCGGCGGCGCTCGGGGAGACGCCCGAGGTGTTGGCCGGCAACGCCCTGCCGCCGGGGGCCGAGCCGCTCGCCCAGGCCTACGCCGGCCACCAATACGGTCACTTCGTCAACCTCGGCGACGGCCGGGCGATCCTCCTCGGCGAGCAGATCGGCCCCGACGGCCGGCGCCACGACATCCAGCTCAAGGGCTCGGGTCGGACCCCCTATTCGCGCCAGGGGGACGGCCGGGCGGCGCTGGGGCCGATGCTCCGCGAGTACGTGATCGGCGAGGCGATGCACGCGCTGGGGATCCCCACCACGCGGGCGCTGGCCGTGGTGGCCACCGGGGAGCCGGTGTACCGCGAGACGGTGCTGCCCGGCGCCGTGCTCACGCGGGTCGCCGCCAGCCACGTCCGCGTCGGCACGTTCCAATTCGCCGCGGCCCTCGGCGACGAGGCGCTCGTCGCCGCCCTCCTCGACCACTGCATCGCGCGCCACGACCCCGAGCTCGCCGCCGCCCCCGAGCGGGCGCTGGCCTTCCTCGACGCGGTCGTCGGCCGGCAGGCCGAGCTGGTGGCCCGTTGGCTCGCCGTCGGCTTCGTCCACGGGGTGATGAACACCGACAACTGCGCCGTCTCCGGCGAGACGATCGACTACGGCCCCTGTGCCTTCCTCGACGTCTACGACCCGGCGACGGTCTTCAGCTCGATCGACCACCACGGCCGCTACGCCTACGGCAACCAGCCGGCGATCACCCAATGGAACCTCGCCCGGTTCGCCGAGAGCCTGCTCGGGCACGTCGGCGGCGGCGACGAGGCCGCGGTCGAGGCCGCCAGAGGCGTGCTGGCGACGTTTCCCGATCGGTTTCGCCAGCGCTGGCTGGCCGCGATGCGCGCCAAGCTCGGTCTGTTCACGGCCGAGGAGGGGGATGGCGCGCTTGCCGACGGGTTGCTCGCGGCACTCGCCGAGGCCCGCGCCGACTACACCCAGTCGTTGGCCACGCTCGCCGACAGGCTCGCTGCGGGATCGCCACCCCCCGCGACGGCGGCCCTCGATGCCTGGGAGGCGGCGTGGCGTGCCCGGCTCGCGCGGCAGCCGCAGGGGCAGGCGGAGGTGGTCGCCCTGTTGCGCCGGAGCAATCCGCAGGTGATCCCGCGCAATCACCTCGTCGAAGAGGCCCTGGCCGCGGCGGTGGCCGGCGACCTTGTGCCGCTCGAGCGGCTCGTGGCAGCTGTCCGCCAGCCATTCGTGGCGACGCCGGAAAACGCCCGCCATCGCCAGCCGCCGCCCGCCGGCGGAGCCTGCTACCGCACCTTCTGCGGCACGTGAGACCAGCGGACGCCGAAACACAGGGGATAGCTTCCGCGGAGGGCTGCGGAGCAGGTCCCTGGTTTGACGCCGTCAGGGGATCATCACGCCGCGGGTGAAGACCATCGCGGCACCGGCGGCGGTGATCGCCTTACGGGCCTGGCTGTCGGCCCGGTAGCCGAAGAACAGGGCGCGGATCTCGGCTCCAGGAGCCGATTGCCGCGCCCCGTCGACGACCTTGAGAAACCGGCGGACTTCGCTCGCACTGACCGCCGCCTTGACCTCGCAGAGGACGATCACCGGCCGACTGTCGATCGAGCCACGGATCACGACGTCGAACTCCTTCGGCTCGCCGGCCACGACGACCTCCTCCGGCCCCGCCGACGCGATCACCATGCCATGGTGATGCTCGAGCAAGTCGGGAACCAAGTCGCAGGCGAAATCCTCGAGGCTGCCGCCGAGGGCTCCGGCAAGGCCGCCGACCTGCTTGGCGAGGTTGCCCAGTTCCCAGGTCGTCTGCTTCTGTGCCTCGGCCAGCTCTTTTTGCGCCTCGGCGAGCTCCTCGACCCGGGCCTCGGTGCGCTGCTGCGCCTCGGCGAGGTCTTTTTGGGCCTCGGCCAGCTCCTCGACGCGGGACTCGGTGCGCTGCTGCGCTTCGGCCAGCTCATGCTGCGCCGTGGCCAGTTCCTTGACGACGGCGGTGAGCTCGTTGAATTCGGCGCGGTGGATCAGCTCGTCGTGCGACTCGACGAACACCGTGGCCATGAGCGTGGCCTGCGGCTCGGGAAACTGCGCGAGCAGCTTGGTGCGGATCGACGAGATCGTGGCCATGGTTCGCGTTCCCGGAGAAGCCCCGGTTGAGTGTACAAGTGTTCTTGTCGCCGTGCGACGCCGACCGCGAGCAAGGCGAAGCCTCGCGGAGGCGATGACCGGCAGTGCTCGGAAAGCGGAACCACCGTCCGTTTCACGACCCCGCCGCGCCGGCCTTGTCCCCCTCGGCCCACGCCGCCACCGGCACGCAGCTGCAAAACAGGTTGCGGTCGCCGTGGACGTTGTCGACGCGCCCCACCGGCGGCCAGTACTTGCGCCGCTCGAGACCGGCCAGGGGAAACACCGCCACCTCGCGCGGGTAGGCGTGGTCCCACGCGGTGGTCGCCACGCTCGCCGCGGTGTGGGGGGCGTGCTTGAGGGGATTGTCGTCGCGCGGCCACTGGCCCGATTCGATGCGGCGGATCTCGGCCCGGATCGCGATCATCGCCTCGATGAAGCGCTCGAGCTCCTCGAGCGGCTCGCTCTCCGTCGGCTCGACCATCAGCGTGCCGGGCACCGGGAAGGAGAGCGTCGGGGCGTGGAAGCCGTAGTCGACCAGCCGCTTGGCGACGTCCTCGGCGGTGATGCCGCTGGTCTCCTTGAGCGGCCGCAGGTCGAGGATGCACTCGTGGGCGACACGGCCGAACGGGCCGTGGTAGAGGGTGGGGAAATGGTCGGCCAGCCGGCGGCTGACGTAGTTGGCGGCGAGGATCGCCGCCTCGGTCGCCTGGACGAGCCCGTCAGGCCCCATCATCCGGCAATACATCCAGCTGATCGGCAGCACCGCCGCGTTGCCCAGCGGGGCCGCCGACACGGCGCCGACGTGCGGGGCCGGCAGCCCGCCGGTGGCATGGCCGGGGAGGAAGGGGATCAGATCCTCGACCACGCACACCGGCCCCACCCCCGGTCCGCCGCCGCCGTGGGGGATGCAGAACGTCTTGTGGAGGTTCAGGTGGCTGACGTCGCCGCCGAACTCGCCCGGCGCCGCCAGGCCGACCAGCGCGTTCATGTTGGCGCCGTCGATGTAGACCCGGCCGCCGTGGCGGTGGACGATCGCGCACAGCTCCTTGATCTGCGCTTCGAACACCCCGTGCGTGCTCGGGTAGGTGATCATCACCGCCGCCAGCCGGTCGGAGTAGTGGCGGCACTTGGCCTCGAGCTCGACCAGGTCGACGTTGCCCTGCTCGTCGCAGCCGGTCACCACCACCTCCATCCCCACCATCTGGGCGCTGGCGGGGTTGGTGCCGTGGGCCGAGGAGGGGATCAGGCAGATGGTCCGGTGCCCCTCGCCGCGGGAGCGGTGGAACGCCTGGATCACGAGCAGGCCGGCGTATTCACCCTGGCTGCCGGCGTTGGGCTGGAGGCTGATGCCGCGGTAGCCGGTGGCCTCGGTGAGCCAGCCGCGCAGTTGCCGGTCGAGGAGTGCGTAGCCCTCGCGCTGGTCGGCGGGGGCGAAGGGGTGGATGTCGGCGAACTGCGGCCAGGTGATCGGGATCATCTCGGAGGTGGCGTTGAGCTTCATCGTGCAGCTCCCCAGCGGGATCATGCTCCGGTCGAGAGCCAGATCCCGGTCGGAGAGGCTGCGGATGTAGCGCAGCATCGCCGTCTCGCTGTGGTGCGAGTTGAACACCGGATGGCCGAGGAAGTCGCTCGTGCGCGAGAGCGCCTCCGGAAGCCGCGGGGCGACCGTCTCCTCGAACCCGGCCACCGTGGGCCGCGCCTGCCCCGCCGCCGCGAACACCCCCCAGAGCCGCTCGACGTCGGCGCGGGTCGTCGTCTCGTCGAGGGTGATCGAGAGGCTGCCGGCGTCGAGCCGGCGGAGGTTGATGCCGTGCTCGACGGCCCGGGCGAGGAGCGCCGCGGTCCGGTCGCCGGTGTCGAGGCGGAGGGTGTCGAAGGCCCGGGCGTTGGCCACCGTGAACCCGAGCCGCTCGAGGCCGGCGGCGAGGATCGCCGTCAGCGTCGCCACGCGCCGGGCGATCCGGGTGAGCCCGGCGGGGCCGTGCCAGACGGCATACATGCTCGCCACCACGGCGGGGAGCACCTGCGCGGTGCAGATGTTGCTCGTCGCCTTCTCGCGGCGGATGTGCTGCTCGCGCGTCTGGAGGGCGAGGCGGTAGGCGGGCTTGCCGTGGGAGTCGATGCTCACCCCGACCAGCCGGCCGGGGAGCGAGCGCTTGAAGGCGTCGCGGCAGGCGAAGAACGCGGCGTGCGGGCCGCCGCAGCCCATCGGCATCCCGAAGCGCTGCGTGGTGCCGACGACGATGTCGGCGCCCCATTCGCCCGGGGGCACCAGGAGCGTGAGGGCGAGGAGATCGGTGGCCACGCACAGCGCGGCACCGCGGGCGTGGACGCGCTCGGCGAGGCCGCGGAAGTCGTCGATCGTCCCGTCGGTGGCGGGATACTGCACGAGCACGCCGAAGCAGTCGGTCGTCCCGATCAACGTGGCGACGTCGCCGACCACGACCTCGATCCCCAGCGGCTTGGCCCGGGTGGCGAGGACCTCGAGCGACTGCGGATGGCAGCGCCGGTCGGCGAGGAACGTCTTGCCCGATCCGCCGTGGCAGCGGAGGGCGAGCGTCATCGCCTCGGCGGCGGCGGTCGCCTCGTCGAGGAGCGAGGCGTTGGCGATCGGCATCGCCGTCAGGTCGCAGACCATCGTCTGGAAATTGACCAAGGCCTCCATCCGCCCCTGGCTGATCTCGGCCTGGTAGGGGGTGTAGGCGGTGTACCAGGCGGGGTTCTCGAGGATGTTGCGGAGGATCACCGGCGGCGTGATCGTGCCGTGGTAGCCCTGGCCGATGCAGCTGGTGAGGAGGCGGTTGCGGTCGGCGATCTGCCGCAGTTCGGCCAGTGCCTCGGCCTCGCCGACCGCGGGGGGCAGCGCCATCGGCGTGCGCCGCGCGATGCTCGTCGGCACGATCGACTCGATCAGCGCCCCCCGCGACGCCGCACCGACGGCGTCGAGCATGTGCCGCTCCTCGGCCGGTCCGAAGCCGACGTGGCGCGTGCGAAATTCACCGGCCGGCTCGAGGGCTTCGAGGGCCGAGGGGCGCTTGGCCGCCGGGGCGGCCGGCCGCGGAGCGGCGGTGGGGGACTGCGACATGACAAGGCTCCACGCGGCATGGCCACGGCCCCCGCCCCGCGGGTAGACCGTCACCGGGAACCCTGTTGTCCTGGGACCTGAGAGATTCACCGCGGACGCCCGTCCGCGGCTTGCCCCTTCGGTGGACGCGAGGCTTTCGCCCGCGTCACTCTCCAACAGTGTGTGTCGTCAGTCCGTTTGCCTGAGCGTTCAGCCTTCGGCGGTCTTGCGACTCTCTCCTGACGTGCCCGAATTGTAGCAGGGGCCGGAAGCTGCACGATCCCGGACCGGGCCCGCGGGCCGTGGGCCCCGGGGTTTCCGTCGCGTTTACCCGCGGCGCTCGGCGCGGAGCCGTTCGAGCTCGGCCCGGAGCGGAGCCCAGTACCTCCGGTCGGCCTCCCGCTCTCCGTCCTCCTCCGCGCGGAGGGCCGTAGCCAGCGCCTGCGTCTCCCCGGCGAGGGCGTGGGCGAGGAGCGGCCGTGCAGCGCTCGCCGCGCGGAGGGCGTCGGGAGCGGCCCGGGCAATGCCGACCAGCAGCGCCGGCGTCCGGGCCTCCCGGAGCCAGAATCCCAGCCGGTCGGCAGCGGCGCGCAGGCCGTTGGCCGCGTAGTCGGCCTCCACCAACCGCGCGATCATCGGCCAATCCTTGTCGCGTTGCGTCTTCTTGGCGGTGACGAGATCCGACAGCGCGAGCACGTCGATCGGTCCGTCGGGGGTGTCGACGGAGGAGCGCCGCCGCCAGAGATCCTCGAACCCAGGGAGCCCGCGGACGCGGGCCATGACGTCGAGCCGCATTCCCTCGACACCGGCGGCGCGGCAGCGGAAATGGACCGCATGACCGGCGTCGAGATACCGCTTCTCGAACGGCGGGACGGCGATCACCGCCGCCTGCAGCTCGCCGACGGCCGTGCCGAGACGGGCGAGGTTGCCCTCGTCGGCAAGCACGAGGATGTCGGTGTCGCGGCTAAACTCCGCGCCGCCGTAGACGATGCACGCCTGCCCCCCCATGAGAAGCGAACGCACGCCGTTCTTCCTCAGAATAGAAAGGACTCTGAGAATCGGGCTCGGGGTCAAGCGATCCCCCCAGTTGCAGGTAGGTCAGCCAGAGCCGTGACGATGCCTCCAGCCGCTCTGCGGGAGTCAGCGCGTACCACTCCGTCCATTCGTCGCCGTCGGCGGGTTGCCAGCCGAGATCGGTGCCGTCGTGCTCCATGTCCGTCAGCTTACCGTGGCATGGCGGCGATCGCCGCCTCCGTTCCCCGTCGCGTCACAGCGCGTCTTCGGTGCGGAGCGTGATCTCGATGAGCCGCTCCAGCGCCGCGGCGGGGGGCTCGTGCGGGAAGTTGGTGAGCACGACCTCCTTGGCATACAGCTTGCCGACGTAGCGGCGGTGCTTGGCCGAAGACGATCGGCTGGCGAGGAAGTCGCGGTGGGCGGAGTTGATGACGATCTCGTTGGCCCGGGAGTCGTACCGCGAGCGCCACGGCTGGCCGTGGCCCGGCTCGAGCCGGTAGCCCGGCAGGCCCCGGCCCCCGGCCGCCTCGGGATCGGCGTCGACGATGAACTTGACGCCGATCCGGTCGCGGGCTTCGGCATCCCCCTGCCGTGCCGTCGCCTCGACCGTCACGATCCCCTCCAACGCCGCCGTCACCCGGCAGACCGGCCCGTCGCCGGCGAGGTCTCCCTGCCCGCCGACGCGTTCCCAGGTGATCGCCACCCCCGTGATCTCCACGCCGGCGGCGTCGAGCGCCGTCGCCGTGCACTGGCAAACCCCGCCGGGCGGGCGCCGGGGATGGCGCGGCGTGATCCGCACCGCGGCCAGCGGCCCCGGCTCGACGGGAAACAGCGACGGCGCCGCCGCTGCCGACGGAGCCGCCGGCAGCGCGGGGCCGCTGTCGGCCGGCGCGGCGCCGGGCCGGTCCTGGAGCGCCGGCTCGGTCTTGGGGATGTCGAAGAACAGGTAATCCTCCTCCGGCAGCTCGGCCAGCGCCGAGGCGAAGGCTTTGTGGACCTGCTTGAGGAGCTGCCGGCTGGCGCGCTCGGCCTCCGCCTGCTCCCGCTCGGCGACGGCGGCGGCGATGTCGGCCTCGATCGCCGGGGCGACGGCCACCAGCGCCTCGAGCGCGCCGTCGGGGACGATCCCCGAGCGCGTGCCGGGAGCGAGGGCCAGCGCCTCGAAGTCGACGAGGCCCTCGAGCCGGGCGTCGGTCCACGGGGCGTGCTGGAACGGCAGCAGCTCGGTGATGGCGGCGAGCACGCGCGTGCCGTCCTTGCAGACGGCGATGCCCCCCGGGGCGGACGTGTCGTCGGCCCGGAGGTAGAGCTCCACGGCGACGTCGCCGTGGGGCGTCGCGTAGCGGCGCGGGATCTCGAGCCGTTCCCCGTCGAACTCGCGCGGCACGACGCGGGTCTCGCGCCTGGCCACCGTGTCGACGACGTCGATCGCCACCCCCGTGGTGCGGATCCGGTCGCGGAGCTCGGCCGACAGGTAGCGGGCGATTTTCTCGCCGGTGACGAGGTTCTTCGTCGCCTCGAGCAGCGGGCCGACGACCACGCGGGTGCCGCGCGCCGCCAGCCGGCCGCGGAGGGGGCGGATCGTGTATTCGCGCCGGCCGCGGACGAGGACCAGCTCGCGCGGCGCCGCCGTGCCGCCGCCGGAGGTCATCCGCAGTTCGTCCCCCAGGCTCCAGAAGCTGAGCAGGCCGATGCCGAATTCGCCGTGCACGCCACGGCGCTGCGCCGCGCCCAGGTGGCGCTTCATCGAGTCGCAGAGGTGCGTGGCGATCCGCCCGAAGTCGGGCGCGCCGTCGGCGCCCGGGGCGACGCCACGGCCGTCGTCCTCGATCTCGAGCACCAGCCGCCCCTGCGACCGCCGCCGGACGATGCGGATCGCTGCGGCGCCGGCGTCGATCGCGTTTTCGACCAGTTCGCAGATCGCCTTGAGGGGATGGGTCTGCGAGTGGGCGATGATCGTGATCGCGTTCCACTGATCGCCGATCCGGAGCGTGCCCGTGGCGGATGTCTTCGTGCTCATGCGACCCTGCGTGCCTTCCTGGTTCCTGCCGTGGCCGAGGGAGCGCCGACGGCGACGCACGCCCCTCGTCGGGCAGCGTACCCGCGTCGACGGAGCGGCAGAAGTTCGTGCGACGGCGCCCGGGTATTCGCGGGTGGCCCTCGCCACGCCGGCGGCGGCGCGGCCGATCCCGCCCACTCGGCAGCCGATTGGCCGCTCGTCGGCCCCTGGATTGCCCCGCCTGGCGCGGCCCGCTACCTTCCGGCCAGTTTGCATCCTTCCTTCCCGCGGGCCCCGAGGCCCGCGCCCCTTCCCACCTGCAGGACGCCCACCCATGCCCCTCCCGCGCCGAGCTCTCGCGATCGCTTCCCGGCTTCCCGTCATCCTGGCCGCGCTCGCCATGACGACCTCCTCCTTCGTGAAGGCCGCCCCGCCGCCGATCGTCTGGGGTTCACCGCAGACCGTGAGCGGTGACAGCGACGTCAGCACGACCGGATCGCTCGTCTATGCGTTCACGTTCGGCGGCACGTCCGCACCGCCGTCGACGACGGTCAATGGGGTCACGTTCTCGCCCTTCACGATTCCTGGCGGCATCGTCACGTCCGCGACCGTCGGCAGCGTCACGATCTCGGAGTCTCCGGGCACGCTCTTCGGCAGCAACTCATTCGGCACCGCCTCGGCGCCGTTTTCTGG
>JAGWVR010000099.1 GCA_018970785.1 Planctomycetota bacterium | reverse complement strand
CTTCGACGTCACCGCTTCCACGATCGACATGGACAGCCTCTCGATCGTCGCCCCGGTCGAGGACGGGCTCAACGCCACGGCGAGCTTCGTCACGATCCGGAAGAATCTGACGATCGTGATGACGACGAGCACCGCCCCTGATCGCGAGCTGTTCGACTTCGAGCTCAAGAACGGCCCCGTGAAGGTCCTCATCCAGAAGCGCGCGGCGGTCGATCTCCGCGGCTACTGGGGGCCGATCGAGGACGAGGTGAACCTCAATTCCCCCGACATGCCGGCGCCGCCGCGGCGCCGCGGGGTGAGCTCGTGGTACGTGTACCACGGCACGCTCGTCCTCGGCCCCGCGATCGTCTACTCGACTGCCTCCGATTGATCCATCCCCGGGCGACCTTCCCGGCGCCTACCGACCGATCCTCGTTTCCGATTCCGGAGCCATCGCCATGCGTTCGTTTCCCCGCCGCCGTTCGCCGTCCCGCTCCCGCGCCGCTGCGAAGCCATCGCGGCGCCGGACCTTCGGCCAGCGCGCCGGCCGCACTGGCGAGCGGCTCGCGGTCGATCGGCTCGAGGATCGCCGGCTGCTGGCCGTGACGCCGCTGGCGATCGTCTCGCAGGTGAGCTGGATCGACGCCGACGGTGACACCGTCCTCGTGCGCGTGACCGGGCCGACGGGCGCCGGCGAGGGGGTTTCGGTGCAGCTGTCCGGGATGGCGACCGACAACGCCGACGCCGACACGATCACGCTCCACGATCTCGGTGCGTTCAACGGCGTCGAGGTGGTGGTGACGCCGAACCAGGCGCCCGAGCAGCCGAGCCCGCCGGGGGCCCCCGGCAATCCGTTCGCCACGATGTACACCCCGGGCTACACCAACGTGTTCTCGCTCGAGACCGCCGCGGGCACGCCGATGACGGCGCTGGGCAGCCTCCGGCTGAGTGCCGCGATCGTCAATAAGATCGACCTCGAGGGCGTGGCGGTCGCGCACGACATCACGCTCGACGTCGGCCAGACGCCGCTGGTCGACCGGATCAATTCGCAGAACTACCAGGCGGTCGATTCGACGTCGTACAACCCCGTCACCGGGCTGATCCAACTCGGCGGGATCGTCGCCCGGAGCGTGGATAGCATCGTCATCGACGGGGCGATCAGCGTCGCCACGAAGAATCCGTTCGACACCGCGACGACCAACGACTTCCGCGGCGTGATCGAGGTCACCGAGAAGATCGGCGCGATCGTCGGCCTGCGCAGCAACCTCCGCGCCGCCGTCCGCGCCGACCGGATCGGCTCGGTCCGCGTCGCGGCGATCGCCGGCGAGGTCACCACCCGCGACAGCGGCGCCGATCTGGCGATCAACCTGCCGTCGTCGTTCAGCGGGTTCATCACGTCGGCCGGCCACCTCCACCTCGGCTTCCCGCTCGGCGACGCCTCGAAGATCACCGGCCAGATCCAGGCCCTGGGAATCTCCGGGTCGGTGAGAGAAACGGCGCGGGACAATTACGGCGATCCGCTGATGGTGCCGGGCACGTTCGCCGGCACGTTGCGGTTGACCGGCGATCCTGCGATGCCCCCCGCCGCCTACGCCGGCGTGCCGGGCGCGGTGGGCCACTTCCCGCTGGTCAATGTCGACGGGATCGCGGCGTTCGGGCTGCGGACCGACCGTGGCAACATCGCCGGCGTCGATGCCGACGATTTCGCCGCGACGTTCGTGGCCGAGGCCGATGCCGGATCGGTCGGGATGCTCGACGCGTCGACGGGGGGATTCGCCGGCCACGTCCGCGCGCGCGGCGACATCGGCGGCCTGCGCAGTGTCCTCGAGGTCACCGGCACGCTGGTCAGCACGGCCGGCGACGTCGGCGCGGTCGCGGTGACCGTCGGCGGGTTTGCCGGATTCATCAAGGCGCACCGGGATGTGGCGGGGGTGCGTGCGTTCGGCGCCGTCGCCGGCCTCGGCGGCGGGGGCACCACCGGCGTGCCGGCGCTGGCCATCCAGGCCGGACGCAACGTCGGCAACGTCGAGTCGGTGTCGGCGGAGATCGACGCCCTGATCCAGGCGGGCGGGTCGATCGGCAACGTCACCGCCGCGGGCAACCTCAACGCCGGGCTCCTGGCCACGTCGGGTTCGATCGGTTCGATCACCTCGTCGGCCGGGTTCATCGAGAGCCCGTCGATCCAGGCGGGCGGCAGCATCGGGCCGGTGTCGGCCTACGGCGGCTTGCTCGCCACGTCGATCGTCGCCGGCGGTTCGCTCGGCCGGATCGACGCCCGCGTCGGCACGATCGAACTGTGCTCCTTCCGCGCCACCGACATCGCCGGGATCGCGATCGTCGACGGCACCCTGCAGACGACGTCGATCGTCGCCAGTGGCTCGATCGGCGACATCGAGACGTTCGGCAGCATCGCCGGCCTCGGCATTTCCAACGTCAGCATCTCCGCCGAGGGCGCCGTCGGCCGGGTGGTCGGGCGGACGCACACCGGGTTCGGGATCAAGGAGCTCAAGCTCGACGCCGGCGGCACCGTCGCGGAGATCCGCGGTGTCTCGTACGGCCAGTTCGGCAGCCTCGGCGGCGGCGGCATCGTCGACGCCAACGTGGTGGCCGGCGGCATCGGATCGGTGTTCGGCGTCGGTTCCGGGGGCCGGGGGATCGAGGATTCCGCGTTCGTGACCCGGACCGTGGTCGACGCGTCGGGCGTTCCGGACCGCAGCGCCGGGCTGATCGGCACCGTCTCCGGCCGCGGCTGGCTCGGCGGCCTCGTCGACGTGACCGTCGTCGCCCACTCCGACATCGGCACGATCTCCGGGGTCGCCGAACTGCGCGGCACCGGGATCGATGGTGGCTCCTACGACTCCCACTACGGCCGCATCGGCGCGATCGTCGCCGCCGGTGGCCCGGGCGCGGACGGCATGGGGATCGACGGGAGCCGGTTCCAGGCGACCGATCTCGAGTTCGGTGGCATCGGGCGTGTCACCGCGTCGGCGAGTGCCGGCGGCCGTCACGCGATCTTCGACACCAAGATCCTCGCCGGTGGCAGCGGCATCGGTCCGGTGCGTGCGACCGTCCATGGCGGGGTCGATGGGAGCGGGATCGTCGGCGGTGAGATCCGCTCGTATGCCGGGCCGATCGCCTCGCTCGACGTCGTCGTCCGCTCGACGGAGGGCGAGGGGATCGTCGACGGCAAGGTGCAGGCGTCGGGTGATCTGGGGGCGCTGCGGGTCACGACGCTCGCCAAGACCGCGATCGCGCGGGGCGAATTCACGTCGCGCGGCACGTTCGGGGCGATCCGGGCCGAAGCACAGAAGGGGGGCGTGGCGATCGACTCGGCCACCTTCTCGGCACTCGGCCGGATCGCCGATCCCGCCGACCCGTCGTCGTGGACCGCCGATCCACTCGGCAACTTCGGCACGATCACCGCGATCGCCGGCGGGACCGCCGCCGATGCCCGGGGGATCGTCGCCGCCACGTTCACGGCGATCGGGGGCTTCGGCAAGATCCTCGCCACCAGCCGCGGTGGGGCCGCGATCACCGGTTCGACGTTCACCGCCGACAGTGACGGCAACGACGTCGGCTCGTTCGTCGCGGTCGAGGCGATCAACACCGGCCGCCAGAAGGCCGATTCGGTCGGGATCAAGGATTCGACGTTCACCGGCGCCGGGATCGGGCCGGTGAACGCCCGGATCGTCACGATCGAAGGGGGCGCGGCGATCACCGGGTCCTCGTTCGAGGCGACGACGGCGATCTACGACGGCTTCGGCAACTTCGACGACACCGGGTCGATCGGCGCCGTCACGGTGACCAGCGCCGCGTCGGGCTTCGGCGGGATCGTCGGCAGCACGTTTGCCGCGGGTGCGGCGGGGCGGATCGTGGCCGTGGCGGTGACCAGCGCCTCGGGCGTCGGCATCGTCGACAGCACCTTCTCGGCGACGCGGGCCGACGCCGACCAGAACCGGTTCACCGGTTCGATCGGACCGGTCACCGTGAACACCGGCCGGACGGCGCGGGCGACGGTCAACACCGCGGGGATCCGCAATTCGTCGTTCGAGGCGGTGGCCGGGATCGGTGCGGTGACGGTCGATTCGATCGGCACCGGGATCACCGACTCGACGTTCGACGCCGACACCGATTTCGGCGGCATCGGCGACGTCCGCGGGAACCTCGGTGCGCTGACGGTGCGGGTGCCGGGGCGCAACGCCAACGGCGTGGTCGGCAGCACGTTCACCGGGGCGAACCTGGGGGCGATCTCGGTGCGCCTCGCCGACAACGCCTTGACCGCCGGCGACGCCGTGGCCGACAGCACGTTCACGGCCCTTGCCGGCAGCATCGGCACGGTGACGATCGTCCACGCCCGGGGTCTGTCCCCGACCACTCCCGGCAGCGGGCTGGCGATCCGCGACTCGGTCTTCGAGGCGGTGACGGCGATCGGAGCGGTGTCGATCACCGGCCCGACCTCCGGGGCGGAGTTCATCGTCACCGGTGGGCCGGTGATGCTGCGTGCGATCGGCACCCCCTCGATCGCTTCGGTGACGATCCGCGGCGCGAGCACGACGGGCGTCACGTTCCGGACGCCGACCGGCATCGGCCCGGTGACGCTCTGGAACCTGCCGACGGGCGCCCTGGCGCGGGTGACGCTCGAAGCCGCCAGCGTGGGCGATCTGTCGGTCGGTTCGAGTGCGGCCAACGCCGACGTCCGGATCACGACCACGGCCGCCACGCTCGCGTCGGTGTCGGCCGGCGGGGATCTCACGCTTGCCGCCTCGTCGCTGCAGACCGTGGGCAACTTCTTCGTCGGTGGCCGGCTGACGCTGCTCGATGCCGGGCTGCGGCAGCTGCGCACGGTGTCGGGGTCGTTCTCGGTCGGCGCGCTGGCGACGACTTCGTCGCCCGTGGCCATCGGTGCGGCGGGGAGCCCGACGAGCAGCATCGGTGCGATTAGGATCACCGCCGCCAATGCCGGAAGCGGCGTCTACGAGTTCGCGTTCGCCAATTATCTCGGCAGTCCCAACGCCGTCGTCGGCGGCGTGGCCGCGATGGCCACGCCCGCACCGGGAACGCTCGTCAACGGCGTGCGGCTGGTGCGCGGGTGAGCGCGGGGGGCACCGCCGGGTTCCCGATCGCCCGGCTCTGGTACGCTGCCGCGGCGCGGGCCGGTCGGCGGTTCGCCTTCGCTCCGCGAGCCGCGAGGAGCCCGCGATGGCTTGGGTCGTCCTGTTCGTGATCGCCTGCTGCCTCGTGCCCGCCGCCCGCGCGGAGCCGCTCACCGAAACCCGGGCGGTGGCGTTCGCCCGGCTCGCGCTGGCGGGGATCGCCAAGGAGTATCCCAACAAGCCGGCCGACGTCCTCGAGGGGGATGGCGACGTGCGCCCGCCCCGCTCGGTCCATCCCGCGTTCTACGGTTGCTACGACTGGCACTCCGCCGTCCACGGCCACTGGATGCTCGTCCGCCTCGTGCGGACCGTTCCGGGGCTGCCGATCGAGGGGGAGATCCGCGCGGCGCTGGCCGCCAACCTGACCGCCGCCAACCTCGAGACCGAGGCGGCATTCTTCGCCCGGCCCGGCTCGAAATCGTACGAGCGCCCCTACGGCTGGGCCTGGCTCCTCAAGCTCGCCGAGGAGCTCCACGACTGGGACGATCCGCAGGGGCGGGAATGGAACGCCGCCCTGCGGCCGCTGGCCGACGTGATCGTGAAGGGCTACCTCGCCTACTACCCGAAGCAGACCTACCCGACGCGGAGCGGCGTCCATTCGAGCACCGCGTTCGGCCTCGCCTTCGCCCTCGACTACGCGCGGGCCGTCGGCGACGCCGACCTCGAGCGCCTCGTCGTCGAGCGGAGCGGCGCGTATTTCGGCCGCGACGAACGGCTCCCCGCCGCGTGGGAGCCGGACGGCGTCGATTTCTTCTCGCCGAGCTTGATGGAAGCCGATCTGATGCGGCGCGTCTTGCCGGCGGGGGAGTTTCGACGCTGGTTCGCCCGGGCGCTGCCCGACGTCGCCGTCGGGGGGCCGCCGAGCCTGATGGCGCCGGCCACCGTCGCCGACCGCAGCGATCCGCAGATCGTCCACCTCGACGGCCTCAACCTCAGCCGGGCGTGGTGCATGCGGAACATCGCCGGCTCGTTTCCCGAGGGGGATCCGCTCCGCCGCACGCTCGCCGACGCGGCCGACCGCCATGCCGCCGCGGCGCTGCCGCACGTCGCCAGCGGCGACTACGCCGGCGAGCACTGGCTGGCGTCGTTCGCGACGCTGCTGCTCACCGGGGGGCGCTGAACAGGCGTCGGCCGCCGCTCACCCGAGGATCGGCAGGACGGCGCCGCCGTCGAGCAGGTCGTAGGGGCGGCCGAGGGGATCGACCGCGGCGAGGTCGGTGATCCCCAGCGCCGCGTACACGGTCCGGGCGACGTCGGCGGGATGCACAGGCGTGCCGGCGGGGTACTCGCCGCGCGGATCGGTGCGGCCGTGGACCGTGCCGCCCCGCACCCCGCCGCCGGCGAAGACCACGCTCATGCACGCCGTCCAGTGGTCGCGGCCGGCCCCCTTCACGCCGCCGGAGCGGGGATCGCCGATCCGCGGCTTGCGCCCCATCTCGCTCGTCACCAGCAACAGCGTCGAATCGAGCAGCCCGCGGTCGGCGAGGTCCGCCACCAGCGCCGAGAAGGCGCGGTCGAATTCGGGGAGGAGGTTGTCGCGGAGGCAGGCGAAATTGGCGGCGTGGGTGTCCCAGCCGCCGCCGCTGGCGCACTTCTTCGACACCACCTCGTCCTCCTCCGACCAGAAGACGGTGATGAACGGCACGCCGGCTTCGACCAGTCGCCGGGCCATCAACAGGCTCGTGCCGTTGATCGTCGGGCCGTAACGCTCGCGCAGGGAGGCCGGTTCACGCCCGATGTCGAAGGCGCCGGCCGTGCCGGCGGCGGCGAGCAGCTCGAACGTGCGCTGCTGCTGCCGCGAGTAGGTGCCGACCGCCGCCTCGTGGTCGAGGCCGCGGCGCAGCGAATCGAGCGACTCGAGGAGCACGCGCCGGTCGGACAAGCGCCGCATGCCGTCGGCCTCGACGACGAGGTCGGGCACGGTGAACGACAGCGGGTCGGCGAAATCCCCCTTGAGGAAGAACGGATCGTGGTCGCGGCCGAGCCTGCCGGCGAACTGACCCGGTCGGGTGTACGGGGGCTTGCTCGGGCGGTAGGGGAGCGTGAACGTCTGGGGCAGTGACGGATGGCGCGGGCGCCGGGCACCGACGACGCAGCCGATCGAGGGCCAGTCGTCGGGCTGCGGGCGGCGGTCGTTGCCCTGCGTGCGGAACGAGAGGTCCGGGGCGTGGCCGGTGAGGTTGAAGTAGTAACCGGCGTGGTGGTCGCCGGTCGCCTGCCCGCCGTCGGTGAGGCCGTGGACGAGCGCCAGATGCTTCGCTTCGCGGGCCAGCAGCGGCATGTGCTCGCAGATCGCGACGCCGTCGGCGCTGGTGGCGATCGGACGGAACTCGCCACGGAACTCCGACGGCGCGTCCGGCTTCATGTCCCACATGTCGACGTGGGACGAGCCGCCGCAGAGGAAGAACAGGATCGCGGAGCGTGCCTGGCCGGTCGCCGCAGCGGCCGTGCCAACCCCGGTCAGGCCGGCCAGCGCCGCGCCCGAGGCCTGGAGGACGGTGCGCCGCGAGGGCCGGCCGGGAAACAGGCTTGTTTGGGGAAAAGTCATCAGGAGGAGCCTCTGCGCGGGACGGCACCCGGTCGGAAGGTTACCAGCCCGCGGACTCGGGCCCGGAGGCCTCCTTCCAGCGAATGCGCAACCCCCTTGCAGACGGCGTGTTGCGGCCGTGTGGCAGCCGCGCTGCCCGGAGCGGACCGTTCGGGTAAACTTGTCGCCGCCCGGCCGCCGATCCCCAACCGAGAGGGGCGATCGGCACCAGCCCCGATCCGGCGGTGCTCGCCTGCAGGCGCCGCCCCCGCCTTCCGCTTCTCGCCGGAGACCTTCCGATGCTCCAGATCCGTGGGCGAGCCTTCGGGGCCGGCGGCTTTTGCGACCGCGTCGGCCGCCGGCGGTTCATCGAGATCGGCGGGCTCGGGGCGTTCGGCCTCGGCCTGCCGGCGCTGCTCCGTGCCGAGCATTCCGGTGGTGTTCCCGGCGGCATCAAGGGGAAGCGGTCGGTGATCCTCGTCTGGATGCACGGCGGGCCGTCGCAGCTCGACACCTTCGACATGAAGCCCGAGGCTCCGGCCGAGGTCCGCGGGCCGTTCGAGCCGATCGGCACCAACCTGCCGGGACTCGACATCTGCGAGCTGCTGCCGCAGCACGCCAAGGTGATGGACAAGTGCACGGTGATCCGCAGCTTCTCGCACGGCAATGCCGATCACTGGGCGGCCGCGCACTGGATGCTCACCGGCCGGCTCGGCGCGACCGGCGGCGACCGCAAGCCGCGCTACCCGTCGATGGGGGCGGTGGCCAGCCGGTTGCTCGGTCCCAAGCTCCCCGGGTCGTTGGCTGCGGTCAACATGAACGACGGCGGCTTCGGGTTCCACGGCGCCGCCTGGCTCGGCGTCAACCACAACCCGCTCCAGTGCGGGTCGTTCTCCTACGGCAACGAGGCGGGAAGCTTGCCGGCGAGCGACGCCAAGAGCTTCGCGCTGGCCGACGGTCTTTCCGAGAAGCGGCTCATCGACCGGGTCGCGCTCCGCGGCCAGCTCGACGCCCTCAAGCAGCGCGTCGACGACGAACGGGTGTTCGACCAGATGGACGCCGTCGAGCAGCAGGCGATGGACCTCGTCCTCTCCGGTCGGGTGCGGAAGGCGTTCGACGTCGCCGAGGAACCGGCCGCCGTCCGCGACCGCTACGGCGCCGGCTGGGGTGAGCAGGCGCTGCTCGCGCGGCGCCTCGTCGAGGCGGGGGTCCGTTACGTCTCGCTCAACACCGGCTACTTCGACGACCATGGCAACATCGGCCCGGCGCTCAAGGACAAGCTCCCGCGCCACGACCGCGCCGTGGGCACGCTGATCGCCGACCTCGCCGAGCGCGGCCTGCTCGACGACACGCTGGTCGTCGTCGCCGGCGAATTCGGCCACACTCCCGTGATCAACAAGGACGCCGGCCGCGACCACTGGCCGCAGGCGCAGAGCATCCTCCTCGCCGGCGGCGGGTACCGCCACGGCCAGGTGATCGGCAGCACCAATGCCAAGGCCGAGTATCCGACGTCGCGGGCGATCGGCGTCGAGGACTTCTGCGCGATCGTCTACCACGCCATGGGGCTGTCGATCGAGGACACCGTGGTCGACCTCACCGGCCGTCCCACGCAGCTCGTGCCGGGCGGCCGGGTGCCGGCGGAACTGCTCTGAACCGATCCCTCTCCTGACGCCGGGAACGTCGCCATGCCGCGCCTGCCGGGCGGTCGACTCTGCCTGTCGATCGCGCTTGTTCTGGGAGCCGCCTGCCCGCTCGCCGCCCAGGTCCCGGCGGGGCGCGATTGGCGTCAGTGGCGCGGGCCGGCGAGCGACGGCCATGCCGTCGGCAGCGGCATCCCCTCGGCGTGGTCGTCGTCTTCCAACCTCCTGTGGCGCACGCCGCTGCCGGGCAAGGGGGGAGCGACTCCGTGCGTCGCCGACGGCCGGATCTTCTTCACCAGCAACGACCTGTCGATCGGCGGCGGCGACGGGCTGGTGGTCATGTGCGTGAACGCCGCCGACGGCCGCGTCCTCTGGAAGCGCCCCGTCGCCACCGGCAACCAGGATGCCCGGGCCGGCGAGGGCAACTCCGCCTCCCCGTCGCCGACCACCGACGGGAAGTTCGTCTGGAGCCTGTTCGGGACCGGAATCCTCGCCTGCCACACCGTCGGCGGCGAGGAGCGCTGGCGGATCGACCTCGGCGAGCGCTTCGGACCGATCGACATCCAGTTCGGACTGACGTCGACGCCGGTGCTCGACGGCGACGGCCTCTACCTGCAGCTCATCCACGGACCGATGCGGATGGACGACCCGACGCGCGTCGGCAAGGTGATCCGCCTCGACGCGCGCAGCGGCCGCACGGTGTGGGCGGTCGAGCGCGTCACCGACGCGGCCTTCGAGTGCAAGCATTCCTACGCCTCGCCGCTGCTCTACCGGCACGACGGCCGCGAGTTCCTCGTCGTCCACGGCGCCGACTGCACCACCGGCCACGCCCTGGCCGACGGCCGTGAGCTGTGGCGGTTCGGCGGCCTCAACGGCCCGACCGCGACCAACCCCAAGCCGCACGACGCCACGTTCCGGTTCGTCGCCTCGCCGGGGCTCGCCCCGGGGCTGATCGTGCTGCCGACGGCGAAGGGGGGGCCGACGGTGGCGCTCGAGGTGAGCGACCGGCTCGCCGGCGACTGCACGGGGAGGCGCGAGGTGGTGCGCTGGGTGAACCCGCGGACGCCCGACGTCGCCTGCCCGCTGGTCGCCGACGGCCTGGTCTACCTGCTCCACAACGACGGCCAGTTGCAGTGCGTCGATGCCGCCAGCGGGGAGAACGTCTACGTCTCGCGGACGCACACCGGCCAGCACCGCTCGAGCCCGGTGCTCGTCGACGGCAAGCTGTATTTCGGCTCCAACGACGGCTGGGTGTCGGTCGTCCGGGCGGGGCGCGAGTTCGAGCTCGTCGGGTCCGTCGACGTCGGTGAGGCGGTGAGCGCGTCGGCGGTCGT
>JAGWVR010000098.1 GCA_018970785.1 Planctomycetota bacterium | reverse complement strand
GTGTGCCGCGACGTGATGAAGAACCGCAGCCGGGCCGCCCGCTCCTCGACCGCCGGATAGAGGATCGGCTGCACGTTGATGCCCCGGGAGAACAGTGCCCGCGAGAGCTTGAGCGCGTTGAGCGAGTTGCCGAGGATCACGGGCACGATCGCCGATCCACCCGAGGGCCCCGTGTCGAGGCCGGCCTCCCGGGCAAGTTGGAGGAAGAGCTTGGCGTTGGCGTGGAGCTTCGCCACACGTTCCGGCTCCCGCTCCAGGAGCCGCAGCGCGCCGAGGGACGCCCCCGCAGCCGCCGGCGGCAGGCCGACCGAATAGACGAAGCCCGGAACCGTGTACTTGAGCCAGCGAACGAGCGTCGTCGAGCCGGCGATGTAGCCGCCGCAGCTGCCGAGGGCCTTCGAGAGCGTGCCCATCCAGAGGTCGACGTCGGCCGGCCTCACGCCGAAATGCTCGCCGATGCCGCGGCCCCGTAGACCCATCACGCCGATCGAGTGGGCTTCGTCGACCATGAGCAGGGCCTTGTGCCGCTTGGCGAGCTCGACGAATTTCGGCAGGTCGGCGAAGTCGCCGTCCATGCTGTAGATGCCCTCGATCACCACGAGCACGCGACGGTACTGGCCGCGGAGCTGGGCGAGCAGCCGGTCGGCGGCGTCGAAATCGTTGTGGGGGAAAGGGCGGCGGCGGGCGCCCGAGAGGATCGCCCCCTGGAGCAGGCTGTTGTGGGCCAGGGCGTCGTGGAGGACGAGATCCCCGGGGCCGACGACGTGGCCGATCACCGTCTCGTTGGTGGCGTGGCCGCCGACGAAGGTCAGCATGTCCTCGGTGCCGAGAAACCGGGCCAGCGCGCCTTCGAGCTCGCGGTGGATCGTCTTCTCACCCGACACCAGCCGGCTGGCCGAGACGCTCGTGCCGTAGCGGTCGATCGCCGCCTTGGCCCCGGCGGCGACGTCGGGGTCGCCCGACATGCCGAGGTAGTTGTAGGTCGCCCAGCTGATCATCTCGCGGCCGGCGATCGTCGTCCGGTCGGCGGTCAGCCCCTCGTGGACGGTGAAGTAGGGGTCGTCGAGCCCCGAGCCCCGCACCATCGCGAAATTCTGCTCGAGGGCGCGGACCTCGGGGAACTGGGCGATGTCCCAGGCCTCGGGCGCGATCGGTTCGGCGACCATCGGCAGGGCGGCGACGTCATGTGCGCCGGCGGCCGCCGCTCCCTCCTTGAGCGCCGCGGCGCCGGGGAGATGGTCGAGGATCGCCTCGGCGACCTCGCGGCAGGTCTCGATCTGCGGCAGCACCTGCTCGGGAAACCGTCCGCCGAACGTCTCCTCGAGGCTGGCGACGATCTCCATCCGCTCCAGCGAATCGAGCCCGAGTTCGACGATGTTGGAATCGAGCGAGAGCTGCGTGGCCCGTTCCTTGGCGATCGCGCGGACGTGCTCGAAGACCTTCTCGACCAGCGCCCGGGGCAGGTCGCGCTGCGGACCGGTGCGGCGCTCGTCGACGGGGCGCTGCCGTGCGAGGCGCGGTGCCTCGCCGCCGCGGCGCGGGGCGGCCGGGACGTCGGCCGAAGGGATCACGGCCCGCACGGCCCGGTCGCCGGCCAGCCAGCCGACGTGCTGGTCGACGACGTCGAGCGTGCCGTCGAGGAACTGCCGCTTGCAGGCGTGGCGCTGGATCTTGCCGCTCGACGTCTTGGGGATGCTGTTGGGGCGGACCATCACCAGCCCCTCGACGGCGACCTCGTGCTCGATCGCGACCTGCTTGCGGATCCGCTCGAAGGCATCGGAGAGATCGGCCTGGTCGCGGCTGCCGCGCTCGATCTCGGCGACGACGACGACGCGCTCGCGCCCCTCGACGTCGAGGGCGAAGGCCGCCACCGATCCGGCGCGGACGACCGGCGTCGCACGCTCGACGGTGTGCTCGATGTCCTGGGGGTAGTGGTTGCGGCCGCGGATGATGATCAGGTCCTTGAGCCGGCCGGTGACGAACAGCTCCCCCTCGTCGAAGAACCCGAGGTCGCCGGTGCGGAGGTACGGCCCGGGGTTCGGCTCCCACGCCTTGAGCGACTGCGGCGCCGCCGGCGCCACCGGCCGGGCGAGCATCGCGCCGAACGTCTCGGCGGTCTCGGTCGGGCGCTGCCAATAGCCCTGGGCCACGCTCGGGCCGCTGACCCAGATCTCGCCGACCCGCCCCGTCGGGAGCGGCTCGCAGGTCGAGGGGTCGACGATCCGCACGTCCTGGCCGTCGAGTTCGCGCCCGCTACCGACGAGGCGCCGCGTCCCCGGGGCGAATCCGGTGCGGAGCACGGCCGATCCGGTCTCGATCGCTGCGGCGTCGAAGGCGCGGATCACCGGCGGCTCGAACTTCATCCCGCCGGTCACCATCAGCGTGCTCTCGGCGAGCCCGTAGCAGGGGAAGAACGCCTCGCGCCGGAACCCGCACGGCCCGAAGGCCTCGCAGAAGGCGTCGATCGTGTCGGGGCGGACCGGCTCGGCACCGTTGAAGGCCAGCGACCAGCTCGACAGATCGAGGCCGCGCCGCTGCTCCGGGGTGATCTTCCGGACGCACAGTTCGTAGGCGAAGTTCGGCCCACCGCTGATCGTCGCCTTGTAGCGCGAGATCGCCTGGAGCCAGCGGAGGGGCTTCTGGAGGAAGGCCACCGGCGACATCAGGACGTTGAACTTTCCGCCGTACAGGGGCACGAGGATCCCGCCGATCAGACCCATGTCGTGGAAGCTCGGCAGCCAGAACACGCCCGACTGGCTGCGGGTGATCTCGAACGCCTGCATGATCCGCAGCGAGTTGTGGAGCAGGTTGGCGTGGGAGAGCATCACCCCCTTGGGCATCCCGGTGGAGCCGCTGGTGTACTGCAGGAAGGCGAGCGTCTCGCCGTCGATCGCCGGGCGCTCCCAGCGGTCGGCCCACCCCGGTTCGAGCTCGCCGTCGACGCGCCACAGGAGCTTCTCGAGGCTCGGCGCGGCGGCGCGGAGGGCGTCGAAGCGGTCGAGGACGTCGCGCGTGGTAAGGGCCACGGCCGCACGGGAGTCGGCGGCGATCGCCTCGATCCGCTCCACCGAGCGGTTCTTGCGCGGCGGATAGGCGGGCACGGCGATGGCGCCGCCGTACAGGCAGCCCATGAACGCCGCCACGAACTCGAGCCCGGGGGGAAACAGGAGCAGGACGCGCTCACCGGTCATCCCCGAGGCCATCAGCCAGGCGCCGAGCGCCCGGGCCTTCCGGTCGAGCTCGGCGTAGGTGATGTTGAGCTCTTCGGTTTCGCCGTCGACGAGGAACGTGAACGCCCGGTCGTGGGGGCGGTAGGCGGCCCGCTGGGAGAGCAGGTCGACGATCGTCTCGGCGAACGACGCCTCGGAGGTCCCTGGGATCGGATTCACTGCACTGCGCCTCCGCCTGCCTGTCGGGCCCCGGTTTCGAGCCGGGCGCATGCCAGCCGACCGAGGGCCGCTGACCTCTGGGATTTCGGCAGGTTCTTGCGGGAATCCCGAAGTCTACCCCCGCCACCCAAACAACCGGAAGTATCGCGAGAGCCCGGTGAACCGGCGGTTTGCCGGGCAAAACTCGAAAAACCCCCGCTTCGGCGGCTCCTGCACCGCGGCGGCGGGCCCCCGGAGACTGCCGGCGGGAGCGGTCGCGAAGACTCCGCCGGCGGCGGCGACCCTCCGGCGGCGCACCCTCCACGGCGGTGCCGCTCACCCCCCGGGCGCGGCGGCAAGACGATGGAAGATGCGTTCCAGTTCGACGAACCGCTCGGGGGGCAGGTCCTCGGCGCGGACGTCGGCCGGCAGCCCGAGCGTCGCGTACAGCTCCTCCACCAGCCCGCGTGCGGCAGCGGTGCGGCGGCCGCCGGCCAGCCCGAGCAGGACACCGCGGAGGACCTTGCGGCGGTGGCAGAAGACGTCGCGGACGAAACGGTGGAACCGCGTCCGGTCGTCGAGCAGGGCGCGCCGGGCGGGGTCGAGGTCGATGCGCACGATCGCCGATTCCACCCCCGGCCGCGGCCAGAACGACGTCGGCGGCACGACGCGGACGATCTCCCCGCGGCATTGGGACCCGACCCACACCGACAGGGCGTTGTAGGAAGAGGTTCCCGCCGCGGCGGTCATCCGCTCGGCCATCTCCAGTTGCACCGTCACCGCCGCCGCCGTGAACGGCTCGGGGAGGGCGAGGAGGTTGGAGATCACCGGCGTGGCGACGCAGTAGGGGAGATTGGCGACGAGGAGCAACCGCCCCTCCGGCGCCGCCCCCCGCGCCGCGGCGACGGCGTCGAGCACCGCCGGCGCGAGCCGGTGCTTGCCCGCCAGCGCGTCCCCCTCGACGAACGTCACCGTGTCGAACGCCACCAGCCGGTCGCGGGCCAGCTGCGCCAGCCGCGGATCGATCTCGCAGGTCACGACGCGGGCAGCGGTCGCGGCGAGCCGCTCGGTCAGCGCCCCGGTCCCGGTGCCGACCTCGAGGACCACGTCCCCCGGCTGGACGGCGGCCGTCCGCTCGAGAAGGTCGAGGAGATTGAGATCGATGAGGAAGTTCTGCCCGTGACGGGCATTGATCGAGAACCCCACCTCGGCGAACAGCTTCTTGAGGTAGGCGGCCGTCTGCCGCGGCGGCGGGTGGGCCTCTCCCGGATCACCAGCTCCGCACCCCTGTGGCTCGCTCACGGCGCCCCTCCCGCAGTCCACTCCGCCGGCGCGGAGCCACCGGCGAGCAGCCGGGCGACGTACTTGCAGATCAGGTCGGTCTCGAGATTCACCGCATCCCCGACGGCGAGGTCGCCGAGCGTGGTTTCGGCGAGCGTGTGGGGAATCAGGGCGACGGTGAAGGAATCGCTCCCCGCCTCGACGACCGTCAGGCTGACGCCGTCCACCGCCACCGATCCCTTCGCCGCCAGCTGCCGCGCCAGTTCCGGCGGGGCGGCGAACCTGCAGGTCACCCAGTCGCCGTCGACCTGGCGGGTCGCCAGGCGGCCGACGCCGTCGACGTGGCCGGTGACCAGATGCCCGCCGAGCCGGTCGGAGAGGCGCAGCGACCGCTCGAGGTTCACGCGGCTGCCGGGGCCGAGCGCGGCGAGCGTCGTCCGGGCGAGCGTCTCGGGGCCGAGCTGAAACTCGACGGTGTCGCCGTCGCGGGCCACCACCGACAGGCAGCAGCCCCCGACACACACGCTCTCGCCGAGCTCGGCGTCGGCGACCAGCGCCGCCGCCACCGCCAGCCGCCTTCCGGCCCCTTCGCCACGGCTGGAGATCACCCGCCCGACTGCCGCCACCAGACCCGTGAACATCGTCTCCCGGCCGTCGCGGACCGGGTCCTTCGGAGGCTCCCGGCAGCGCCGGAAGCGGGAGAACGCGTGACTCAAACGCCACGTTGCGTGCGGCGAGGATACCACGGCGCCCCGCCACGGCGGCGTCGCCGGGCGCGGGCCCTTTGCGGCGGGCGCGGCGCGGAGGCACAATCCCCCGCGGAAAAGACCGGTCCGTCAGCCAGCTCCCCAGGGGACCCCGCGCATGAGCATGATCGTCGACGTCCACGCCCGCCAGATCCTCGACAGCCGAGGCAACCCGACGATCGAGGTCGACGTCAGCCTCGACGACGGCGCCTTCGGCCGGGCGGCGGTCCCCTCCGGCGCCAGCACCGGCGCCCACGAGGCCTGGGAGAAGCGCGACGGCGACAAGGCGGTGTATCTCGGCAAGGGGGTCCTCGAGGCCGTCGAGAACGTCAACACGCGGATTGCCGAGGAGCTCGAGGGCCTCGACGCCCTCGACCAGACGACCGTCGACGAGCGGATGCTCGAGCTCGACGGCTCGGCCAACAAGAAGAACCTCGGCGCCAACGCGATCCTCGGCGTCTCGCTCGCCGTCGCCCACGCCGCCGCCGAGCACTGCGGCCTGCCGCTGTACCGCTACCTCGGCGGGGCCGGCGCCCGGCTGCTCCCCGCGCCGATGATGAACATCATCAACGGCGGCGCCCACGCCGACAATCCGCTCGACGTGCAGGAGTTCATGGTCTTCCCGCTCGGCTTCGACACCTTCGAGGACGGCCTCCGCGCCGGCGTCGAGACGTTCCACGCGCTGAAGAAGGTCCTCAAAGACAAGAAGCTGGCGACCTCGGTCGGCGACGAGGGGGGCTTCGCGCCCCACATCGGCACCTGCGCCGAGGCCCTCGAGGTGATCCTCGCCGCGATCTCCAACGCCGGCTACAAGCCCGGCGAGGAGATCGCCATCGCCCTCGACGTCGCCGCCACCGAGCTCTACGACTCGAAGACCGGCCGCTACACGATCGAGGGGAAGACGCTCGACAGCGCCGGGATGGTCGAGTTCCTCGCCAGCCTCGCCGGCCGCTACCCGATCGTCTCGATCGAGGACGGCTGTGCCGAGGACGACTGGCAGGGGTGGAAGGCGATCACCGAGAAGCTCGGCGACAAGGTCCAGCTCGTCGGCGACGACCTGTTCGTGACCAATTCCGAGCGGCTCGAGCGCGGGATCGGCGAGGGGATCGCCAACGCCATCCTCGTGAAGGTCAACCAGATCGGCACCCTGACCGAGACGATCAACGCGGTGCAGATGGCCCACCGGGCCGGCTACACGTCGATCTCGAGCCACCGCAGCGGCGAGACGGAGGACGCGACGATCGCCGATCTGGCCGTCGGGCTGTCGACGGGGCAGATCAAGACCGGCAGCGCCTCGCGGAGCGACCGGATCGCGAAGTACAACCAGCTCCTGCGGATTTCCGAGTCGCTCGGCGACGGGGCGATCTACGCCGGTCGCGAGGTGCTCGCGCGGTGGCCCGGGATTTCCTGACCGGTCGCCTCCCGGAATCCGCTCCGGGCGACCGGCTCCTGACCGCGCGACGGGGCTCCGGTCCTTCGTGAGTCGGCAACGACGATGACGAGCGAATCCGACGACGTCCCGCCTGCCGCCCGACCGGCCGCCGCGGTGCCCGCAGCCGCACCCGAGCCGGGGGCGGCGCTGCCGCCGCTCACCGACAGCGGGTGGTTTTGGGGGCTGGCGTTCGCGCTGGTGTCGCTGGTGGGAATCGGCCTCATCGCCCCGAAGTTCGACGTTCGCCAGCGGCAGATCGAGGGGCGGTTCCTCGGCCGGCAGAAGGCGGCGATCGAGCGGCAACGCCGTGCGGCGGGGCTCGAGCCCGAGGATCTGGCCGACGCCGCCCGCGACCGCGACGAAGCGCAGCCGGGAAGGATCGTCCCGCTTTGGACGCTCGCCGGAGCGGCGCTGGTGGCCGCGGCCGGCTGCGGCGCGATGCTCGCCCGCGAACGCACGGCGCTGGCGGGGCGCTCGCCGACGGAGGCCCGCGCGCCGGGGCGGTAGGGGCCCGCTCACGCGATTGCCGCGGAGCCCGGCTGTCTCGGGCGACGCGCCGGGGAACGCGGCTCGGGTTCTCTCCGACCTCCGCCACTCTGCAGCCGCGCGGGCCGCTGGGAAACTGTCCGGCCGCTTGTGTGGCGGAAAACCCGCGGTTCCTCCCCGGACCGACTGCGACTGGCCGTGCTCACGTCGCCGTGCCTACGGTTGCCGTTGCCGGGTCCGACCGCGGGGCGAACGTCCCGTGTCCCGGCCTGCCGGGGCGTTCCGAGGGAATGCCGCGGCGGATCGTCGGCCGGTGGCAGGAGCGCCACCGGTGGCTTGCGTGTGTCGGCTGTTGCACCGAAAGGCACTTCGGCTGCGTGTGGTGAACGGATTCCGGTCCGTTTCATTTCTCAGCCAGAGGTGCCGTTTCATGGTTCCGATGCAAAGCGTGGCCGGGCGCTTCCCCGCCCGGCGGTCGAGTCTCCCTCCCCAACGCCCGGCTCGTGTGGCGTTGTCCACCGTGGCCGTCGCCATGGCGCTGGCGGTCGGGTGGTCGGTGGCGGCCCAGGCCGACCCCGAGCTCGTCGTCGGCAGCGTCAACAACTTCAAGACGCTGTCGTCAGGCACCGGCAACCCCGCCGGTACCTGGACGCTCGGCGACAAGGACTACACATACCTCGATTCCTCCGCCACCACCGGCACCACCGGCTGGCTCGGGTTCGAGGTCATCAAGATCCGCGAGAACGCCAACCCGGCGCTCCTCAGCCACGAGTTCCTCATCGACAGCCTCTCCAATTACAGCGCCCCGAAGTCGCTGTATCTCGGGTACCACGTCCACATCAACGGGTCGCAAGGCCCGTACACCTTCCGCGACGTGAGCCTGTCGCAGACGTTTTCCGGCCAGACGGTCGAGATCTGGAAGGACGTGTTCGGATCGTTGGCGGATTACAACGCCAACCCCGGCACCAACACCGGCACGCTGGCCAAGCTGTACTTCAACAGCACGACGGGCACGGTGCCGCTGGCCGTGACCCTGCCGCCGGGCCTGACCGACCTCTGGGTCCGTGACACGTTCGCGCTGTCCGGCCTCGGCGGGTCGATCTCGTCGTTCAACAACACCCTCCGGCAGACCCCCGTCCCGGAGATCGACCCGCAGTCGTTCGCCGGCGTGGCGGCGCTCGTGACGGGGGTGCTCGGCCTGCGCGAGCGGCGCGGGAGGCGGCCCGAGGCGGCCTGATCGACGGCATCACCCCGCGCCCCGTCCCTGACTGGGCCGGCGACCGGCGAGACCGGGCCGGGCATCGAACGGTGCCCGGCCCGGTCCGTTTTGCCGCCGAACACCGGCCGTGTCACCCCCGGCCATCGGGCCGCGACACCCGCACGATCCCGCACCCCGTGTCGGGCGGCCACTGCCCTCGATTACAATCATTCTCGGGGAGGAACGGTCCGCTCGACCGCCGCACGCCGCGCGACGCCGGGGCAGGCTCGCGGCAGACTGCAGGAGGCTCCGCCATGCGTGTGCGGTCCATCGCTCGCCGCCCGGCACCGGCGGCCCGTCGCGCGACGGCGCCGGGCCCCGAAGCCCTCGAACCGCGCCTCGCTCCCGCCGCGGCGCCCGTTCCCTGGGCGCCCGACCTGCCGGTCTACGACACCGGCACGCCGCTGGTGCGCGACGTGTGGGTCGACCCCGCCGCCGGCAGCGACTCGGCCACCGGCACGACCCGCGAGACGGCGCTGCGGACCGTCAGCGAGGCGTGGCGGCGTGTGCCGGTCGGGGTGCCGCTCGCCACGGGGGTCCGCGTCAATCTCGTCGCCGGCACCTACGACGAGGCGGCCGTGCCCCACTACTGGGAGAACCGGCTGGGCACGTTCCGCACGCCGGTGATCCTCCGCGCCGCCGACGGCCCGGGCACGGCCCGGCTCCCGGCGCTCAACGTCTTCGGCTGCCGCCATTTCCGCGTCGAAGGGCTCGACTTCTCGGCACGCGGCGGCGACGTCGTCCACTTCGAGGCCTGCACGCACGTCCTCCTCCGCGACGTCACGATCCGCGGCCTCGGCACGCCGGCGACTTACGACTCCCCGCAGGAGGCGCTCAAGGTCAACCAGAGCCAGCACGTGTACCTCGAGGGCTGCGACATCTCCGGCGCGTTCGACAACGCCGTCGACTTCGTCGCCGTCCAGTTCGGCCACGTCGTCCGCAGCCGGATCCACGGCTCGGTCGACTGGGCGATGTACGTGAAAGGGGGCTCGGCCCTGCTCACCGTCGCCGGCAACGAGTTTTTCGACGCCGGCACCGGCGGCTTCACGGCGGGGCAGGGGACGGGCCTGGAGTTCATGACCCCCCCATGGATTCGTCACGAGGCGACGAGCATCACCTTCCGGCACAACGTCATCCGCGACGTCGAGGGGGCGGGGGTCGGCGTCAACGGCGGCGCGACGATCGTCATCCAGGACAACGTCATGGCCGACGTCGGCGCCCGCAGCCACGTCATCGAGGTCGGCTTCGGCAGCCGCTCCTGCGACGGCGACGCGGCGCGCTGCCGGGCGCTGCTCGCCCGCGGGGCGTGGGGCACCGCCGTGCCGGGAGACGCGGTGCCGATCCCCAACCGGGAGGTGAGCATCCTCCGCAACGTCGTCGTCAACACCGCCGCCAGCCGCTGGCAGCAGTTCATGGTCGCCACGCCGCAGCCCGGGCCGGCCGGGTCGAACCTCCCGGCGACGGTCGTGGCGGACACGGGGCTGGTGATCGCCGACAACGTCATCTGGAACGGCCCCCCGGACCATCCCCTCGGGATCGAGCAGCCGGCGTTGGCGGCCCAGGTGGCGGCGCGCAACGTGATCAACGTCCGCCGCCCCGTGCTCGCCGACCCGGCGCGGGGCGACTACCGCGTGGTCTCGGGAGGACCGGCGACGGCGCCGCCGCGGCCGGCGCTGGCGGTCGTCCTGCAGGTCGTCGCCCCGGCCGCCGGGGCCCCGGTGACGACGATCTCGGTCACGTTCTCGCGCCCCGTGCAGGGGGTCTCGATCGACGACTTCGTCCTCCGCCGCGGCACCACCGAGATCGCGCTGGCCGGCGCGGCGGTGACGACGATCGACGGCCGCGTGTGGATGGTCACCGGCCTGCCCGGGACCCGGGCGGCGGGAAGCTGGTCGCTCACCCTCAAGGCCCGCGCCACCGGCATCCTCGACGCCTTCGGCGCGGTCCTCGACCGGCCGCGCGGCGTGGCCTGGTTGCAGGCGGCGACGGGCTGAGGGATCGTTGACGGTCGCCGCCCGAACACACCGCGGGGCGTGCCCTCCCCGGTCGCCGCGCCTGATGAGTGTCTCCCCACGGA
>JAGWVR010000097.1 GCA_018970785.1 Planctomycetota bacterium | reverse complement strand
TCGCCGAGGAACTGCTGCTGGAAGATCTGGGTGCCGATTCCACCGACGTTCTGCGGCCGGTTCTGCCGTTCCCAGGTGAGCGAGCTGGCCAGCTGGGCATCGAAGAACGCCAGCGCCGGCTCGACGCCACGGATCGGGTCGGTCTCGACGATCGCGGGGTCGTAGACGGTCGGCGTGCCCGCCGGCTGGGTGAGCAGCGACACCGGCGGCTCACCGGTCTGGGGGCGCGGCCCGCCGAAGCTGCCGAACCGGCCGCCGAGGTTCCGCAGCACCTTGCCGTTTTCCAGCGCCGTGCGGATCGCCTCCTCGAGGCTCACTTCCCAAATCTGGTCGAAGCGGGCGTTGGAGAGGGTCAGCGGCTCGACCGTGCCGGCCGCCTCGTCGAGCGGCGGCGAGCACGAGTCGGGATACTCGATCTTCTGCACGGCCCCGACGTAGTGCGACAGGTCGCCGTCCTCGAAGAAGTAGAACGGCTGCCGCGGCGCGCATCCCGGCGCCAGGAGCGAGACGATCAGCGCCGCGACGAGCGCCTGTCGGCTGGTGGGATGCACGGGGCGTGTCCGTCGGGGGATGGAATCCATGGCCCGTTCAATGGCCGCCGCTGCGCCCTCGGGGGCAGCCGGCCAAAGGCCGGCTCCCACGCCGCGGTGCCCCCCGACCCGCGACCGGGTCGTCTCGCGAGGGCGCAGCGACGGCGAAGGTGGTATCGTCCTCCCAACCGTCAAACTTGGAGGAATCGTCACCGTCGTGCGGAAGCTGGTGAAGCCGGGCTGAGCGGGAGAGCCTGGAGGCGTCCCCTCGCGATACGGGGAGCGTGACCGCCGCGTTTGGTGTCCGTCCGGAGGGACGATCAACCGCCGTCGGGCGACCGCCGTGCCCGGTCGGGCCAGCCGACCGTCGTCGAGGACCGCGACCGCCCCTCTTCCTGCCACACGAACCGGGCCGCGCAGCCTGCCAGTCCCGCCACGAACGCCGAGCCGGCGACCGGCCCGAGCACGCTGGCCGCCGTGGCGACGGCGTCGGCGGTGATCGCATCGGGACCGATCACCGTGACCGCGGCTGGCCCCGGCACCCCGAGCCCGGTGCGCGGATCGACGATGTGGCTGTAGCGCCTGCCGTCGATCTCGACCGCCTGGAAGGCGTCGCCCGAGGTGGTGACCGCGGCGTGCGTCAGGCGGAGCGTCTCGCTGCCATCCTGGCGGGGGTCGAGCGCAGCGACGGCCACCTTCCAGCCATCGGCTCCGGGAGGTGGTCCCGAGGCACCGATATCGCCGGACGCGTCGACGAGGGCCGCGGCGATGCCGCGGCCGGCGAGGAGAGACAGTGCCCGGTCGATCGCATACCCCATGCCGATCCCGCCGAGGTCGAGGCGCATCCCCGGCCTGGTGAGGCGGGCGGTGGGCGGATTCCCCTCGACCACGAGGGCTTCGGGGCCGACCGCCGCCCGGGCGGCGGCGAGACGGTCCGGCAGCGGCATCCGCCCGGATCGCCGCGCCTGCCGCCACAGCGTGGTCAGTGGTCCGACCGTGGGATCGAAGGCACCGCCGCTGGCGGTGCGGATCTCGACCGCCCGCGCCAGGACAGCGCCGAGATCGGTGGACAGGGGGATCGGCTTGGCGGTCGGTGCCGCCGCGGAGAGGCGCGACAGTTCGCTCGCCGGGTCGTAGTCGGAGAGGATTCCGTCGAGCCGGGCGACCTCGTCGAGGGCGGCCTCGGCGGCGGCGGCCCCCTCACCATCCGGGGCAAACACCGTGACCGTCCAGGGCACTCCCATCATCCGCCGCGACCGCGTCACGCGCTCGAGGCGGCGTGGGTCGGCCGCCAGCGCCGATGCCGCGACCGCACCGGCGAGGATCGCCGCGGCGCGACGCCTCGAGTAGACTCGAACGTTCCTGGGAAACCCGGCCATGACGAGCGACGCCCCCCCTCCCGCCGTCGAGATCACCTTCGAATGCACGCCGCTCCGTGGCGTGCCGCGGCTCGACATCCCGCTCGACGCCTCGCCGGGGTTCCGCCGGCGGCTCGAGCGGATGCAGCGCGCGGTCGGCCACCACGGCACCCGCAACACCTATTATCTCACCGATGGCCGCTGCACGTTCCGGTTCACCAACGACCCCGACAGCGGCTGGGTTGGGTTCGTCTTCGAGGGAACCGTTCTCACCGACGAGGCCGACCGCCGGACCGTGGGGAGTGACCTCTCGATCACGCTCGACCGGGAAACCTGCGACTGGCTGACGCAGCCGGCGGTGGTCTGGCTCACCCAGTCTGCCAAACATGCCGTCGAGGTCGAGTTCGACCGGTTCATCGCCGCCGGCGACCTTGGCCGGGCCCTCGAGCGCCTCGCCCGCGAGCAGGCGGCCTGCGATGCGGCGGGGGGCTACCTCGGGATGAACCTCTGAGCGGCGTCGGGCCGCGACCGGTCACCACGCCGGGATCGGTCACCACACGTGGTGCACCAACGGCCGGATGAGGTCGTCGTAGATCTCCTGGACCGCCGCCCGTGTCCGTGGATCGAGGCGCGGCAGTGCCGCTGCGCCGGCATTCTCCACGACCTGCTCGGCTCGCCGTCCACCCGGGATCACGGTGGTGACGGCGGCGAACGACAGGATCCAGGCCAGGGCGAACTGCGACATCGTCCACCCCGGTGGCACCAGCGCGCGGAGGCGTTCGACCGCCTCCAGCCCGGTGCGGTAGTCGACGCCCGAGAAGGTCTCGCCACGGTCGAACCCCGCCCCTTCGCGGTTGAAGTGGCGGTGGTCGTCGGCGGGAAACTCGGTGTCGGGGCGGAGCCGGCCAGTGAGCATCCCGCTGGCCAGTGGCACCCGCGCGATCACCGCCACGCGCCGGCGCAGCGCCTGCTCGAAGAACAGTTCGGTGGGACGGAGGCGGAAACAATTGACGATGATCTGCACCGACTGCACCCCGGGATACTCGATCGCCTTGAGGGCCTCCTCGACCTTTTCGACGCTGACGCCGTAGGAGCGGATCTTGCCGGAAGCGACGAGGTGGTCGAGGACGCCGAACACCTCGGGACGGTAATAGACTTCGGTGGGGGGGCAGTGGAGCTGGAGCAGGTCGATCGTATCGACGGCGAGGTTGACGAGGCTGCGGTCGACGAACGCCGTCAGGTGGGCGGCGTCGTACCCCGCTGCGGTATGGGGCGAGAGCCGTCGCCCCGCCTTCGTGGCGACGAAGAACGGCTCGCGTCTCTCGCGGCGGAGCCGGGCGATGAGCCGCTCCGAGAGGCCGTCGCCGTAGACGTCGGCAGTGTCGAAGAAATTGATCCCGGCATCGAGGGCGGCATGGAGCGCGGCCATCGATTCACTTTCGTCGGCGCCGCCCCACTGGCCGCCGCCGATCGCCCAGGCCCCGAAGCCGATCTCGGTGACCTGCCAGCCGGTCCGTCCGAATGAGCGTGTCTGCATGGTCGGAGAGTGTGGTCGATCCCCCGCCGCCGCTCAAGCCGGCACCGACGTCTCGCGTCGACGGGCCCGGAACGGTACATTCCTCCGCGGGGAGAGGGATCCATCGTTTTCTTCATCGTCTTCGGCAAGGGGGATCGGTCCATGCGCGCTCGACCAGGAAACACCGCCCGGAACGGGTTCACGCTCGTCGAACTGCTCGTCGTGATCGCGATCATCGGGACGCTCGTCGGCCTGCTGCTGCCGGCCGTCCAGGCGGCACGGGAAGCGGCACGGCGCAGTTCGTGCGTCAACAACATGAAGCAGCTCGCTCTCGGCTGCCAAAACTACCACGGTGCCCGGCAGCAGCTCCCCGTCCACTTCTCGCCTGGCGGCCAGACCGGCGTCAGTTGGCTGGCGCTGATCCTGCCGTTCATCGAGGAAGCCACCGCCGCCGCCGAGGTGCAGCCGCTCAATCCCTCGTATGCCGGGACCAACTTCGCCCAGAACCGCAACGTCGCCCGGATCAAGGTGCCGTCGTTCTACTGCCCGAGCTTCGCCAACGACTGGGCCGAGTTCTCCGGGAGCACGATCGACACCGTGACGAGCGGAGCCAGGGCCTACACGACGCACTACGTCGCCAACGCCGGACCGATCGGCACCAACCCGCAGATCAACCGCGCCTACCCGCAGCTCCCCTCGACGCAGGGCTTCATCGCCACCAGCGGCGTGATGCCGCTGTCACCGGTCGTCGTCGGCAGCAACCCCTCCAAGCCGTTCGGCGTCGCGCTGACCGACATCCAAGACGGCACGAGCAAGACGATGATGGTCATGGAGATGGCGTGGAGCGACATGGGCAGCGGGTCGCTGCGATCGTGGGTCCGCGGCGCCGCCTGGAACAACGACATGACCGCCGTCAAGAACGTCGCCAACGGGATGCGGACAGTGAAGTACGTCACCCCGGGCAACTACAACAGTGTCAGCATCGGCAGCAATCATCCCGGCGGCTGCAACGTCGCCATGGCCGACGGGAGCGTGACGTTCCTCACCGAGGACATCGACCTCAACAACGTCCTCCTCCCCCTCGCCAGCCGCAACGGCACGGAGAACGTCTCGCCGTGACCAACCACGACGCCCGTCTCCCCCGGCCCGCCACACCGCTCCGGACGCGCCGGGCCGTCGTCCGGCTCGGCGCGGGAGCCCTCCTCGCGACCGCCGGCTGCGGTGGCCCGCGCGACACGCGCGTCCGCCACCGCGTCTCGGGGAAAATCACCTACGGCGGCAAGCCGGTGGTCGGTGGCGAGATCGTGATCACCCCCGACGGCGAGAAGAAGAACAGCGGCGCCCAGGGGATCGCTGCCATCAAGGACGGCACGTTCGACACCAAGGGGAGCCGGGCGCCGGGGGTCGGCGGCGGCCCGATGAAGGCGATGGTGATGGGGCTGCTCGAAGCCGACGGCAGCCGGTTCTTCGAGCACACGCTGCCGCTCGACACCTCGACTTCCGGCGACACGGTGATCGACATCGACGTCGCCCCGGCCGACGCTCCGGAACGCAAGCAGGCGCCCGTCTGACATCGGCGACCGGCGGTATGATCGAAAAGCGGTTTGTACCGCTGTTCGACGGTTCCGAGGAGGCATGTCGATGGTCCTCTCCGCCGCGATCGGGCCGTGCCGGTGGTCCGCCGCGCACGTGGTCGCCGGCGCGTTGGCCCTCGTGGTCGTCGCGCTGTCCGGGCTCGCGGCCGCCCAGTCGGCCGACGACAAGGCCGCCGCCAAGAAACTCCTCGACGAGGCCGGGCTGCGGGTCAGCGGGGCGCAGGTCGTGCTCGCCGACGAGACGGAGTTCACCCGGGAGCTCGGCCGGGCGACGACGCTCCGCGCCGGCGTCCAGAAGGCCGGTCGCGAGGTGGCCAATCACGAGGCCGCGATGGCCCGCGGCCGCGATCTCCAGGCCAAACTCCGCGCCGAGCACGTCCGCCTCAGCGGTCTGATGGCGGGGACCACCAACGCCGATCCCACCACCTACAACCGCCTCGTCGGCGCGGCCAATGCCGTCACCAGCCAACTCAACCAGCTCACCGAGGACCGCACGCAAGGGGAGGAGCGCGGCCGCGAGCTGCGGACGGCCGCCAACGAGGCGCGCGAGGCCTACCTCGACCACCTCCTCGCGCTACGGAAACGCGCCGCCGAGCTCTCCGCGGCCTACGACAGCCGGAAAGACGACGCCGCGGTGTCGCGCGCGGTCACGGCCGCCGGCGAGGCCGCCGGCAAGGCGCTCGCGTTCGGCCCGGGAAGCGGATTCCGCGCCGCGCTCAAGAAACTCGCCGACCTCGAGGAGTCGATCCTCTCCGAAACCGTTCCGCTCGTCCGCGACCGGGGCACGCTGGCGGCGAGCGTGGTCGTCAACGGCGGCAAGCCACGCCAGATGATCGTCGATTCCGGGTGCTCGACGCTCCTCGTGCCGGCCGCGGCGGCCGCGGAGTTCGACGTCGAACCGACCACCGGCGACGAGGAGGTGGAGTGCTTCATGGCCGACGGCCGCACCGTCCGCGGCGTGCGCAAGTCGCTCAAGAGCGTCCGCGTCGGCCGGTTCACGGTCAACGACGTCGAGTGCGTCGTCCTCGGTCCCGACGCGGTCGGGGCCGAGCTGCTCCTGGGGATGGGGTTCCTCCGCAATTTCAAGTTCGAGATCGACGCCGACGCCGGCACGCTGTCGCTGGTGAGGATCGACGGCAAGTGACCCCGGGCGGCGACCGGGTCGCCCGGCGGACGGTCGCTCCTCCGGACGCTCGCTGTCCGTGGACAAAGCCCTCTGAGGCCAGTGTCCACTCAGGCGACCGCGGGAAACGCCGAGGGTTTCCCGGGTCGCCGTCGGCCGCATCCGGCGGCCGGTCACTTTTTCCACGGGCTGCTACGCGCCGGACCGTCCGGTCGCTCCCTCCCCACGGAGACCGGCCCGCATTGGTCGGCCCCCGGGAGCGAGGTAGGCTAGCGTCGGGAGAGCGTCATGCGACCGGGGCGATCGCTACGAACCATCGCGTGTGTGGCCGCGTTGGCTGGCCAGCTGACCGGCGTCGGCGGCGCCGAATCGCCGGCCGAGCCGGCCGATGACGCGGCATTCTTCTCCTCCGCGGTGGCGCCGCTCCTCGCCCGCCGCTGCCTCGACTGCCATTCCGCTGCCGCCGAGGTCAATGGCGGCCTTCAGCTCGACCTCCGCGCCGGCTGGCAACGGGGAGGCGATTCGGGTCCGGCCGTGGTACCGGGCAAGCCGGGGGAGAGCCTGCTTGTCCGCGCCGTCCGCTGGGAGATCGACGCTCCGAAGATGCCCCCGGGGGAGCGACTCGACCCCGCCGAGGTCGCGATCCTCGAGAAGTGGATCGCCGGCGGGGCCTTCGATCCGCGCGACGGCGACCCGCTGCCGCACTCCGGCGTCAACCGGCCGCGCGGGACCGCCGGGATGTCGCTCGCAGAGGGGCGGAAGCTGTGGTGCCTGCAGCCGCTGGCCGCACCCGCCGCGCCGGCGGTGGCCGACGCGGAGTGGAACGGTGATCCGATCGACCGGTTGGTCCGCGCGCGGGCCGAGGCGGCCGGGATCGAACCGGCGCCGCGCGCCTCCCCGGAGGTGCTGCTCCGCCGCCTCCACCAGGATCTCGTCGGCCTCCCGCCGACGCCCGACGAGCTCGACGCGTTCCTCGCCGCCAGCGCCCGTGATCCACGGGCCGCCCTGGTCGCGGTCGTCGACCGGCTGCTCGCCGATCCCGGCTTCGCCGAGCGCTTCGGCCGCCACTGGCTCGACCTGGCGCGGTTCGCCGAGAGCAGCGGCGGCGGGCGCACGCTGCTGTTCAAGGATGCCTGGCGGTACCGCGACTGGGTGATCGGCGCCCTCGGCGCCGACCTGCCGTTCGACCGATTCATCGCCGCCCAGCTCGCCGGCGACCAGCTTCCGGCCGACTCGCCCCACGAGCGCGAGGCGCTGCTGGCGGCGACCGGGTTCCTCGCCCTCGGGCCGACCAACTACGAGGAGCAGGACAAGCAGCAACTGCGGATGGACATCGTCGACGAGCAGCTCGACACGATCGGCAAGGTGTTCCTCGGACAGTCGTTCGGCTGTGCGCGCTGCCACGACCACGCCTTCGAGCCGATCACGCAGGCCGATTACCACGCCCTGGCGGGGATCTTCGCCTCGACGCAGACGCTCCTCAACGAGACCGACAACGTCGCCCGCTGGATCGCCGCCCCGCTGGCCGAACCGGAGCCGGTCGCCGCGCGGCGGGCCGCGATCGACGCCGAACTGGCCGAGGTCACCAAGGCCCTGCGCGGCGCCAAGAAGCAGGCCGCGGGGTCGAGCCCGTTTCCGCCCGGCCCCCTCGATCCGGCGCGGCTCGCCGGGCTGGTGATCGACGACACCCGGGCGACGTTCGTCGGCGCGTGGCGCCACTCGACGTTTTCCCCCGACCACCTCGGCACGGGCTACGTCCACGACGACAACGCCGGCAAGGGGGAGAAGTCGGCGACGTTCGCGATCGACCCGCCGGCGAGCGGCCGCTACGAGATCCGCCTCGCCTACAACGCCGGCGCCTCGCGCGCCACCAACGTGCCGCTTCACCTCCTCCACGCCGACGGCGAGGAGGACCTCACCATCGACCAGCGCCGCCCGCCGCCCCTGCTCGGCCGGTTCGTGAGCCTCGGGACGTGGCGTTTCGAGAAGGGGTCTGCCGGCCACCTCCTCGTCGGCACCGCCGGCACCGACGGCCACGTGATCGTCGACGGGATCCAGCTGGTGCCCGAGGGGCAGGCGGCCGTCCCGGCCGGAGACGACGGCGCCGCCGCCCGCGTCCGCGACCTCGAGGCGCGGCGCAAGGCGCTCGAGGCGGAGCTTCCCCCGCGGCCTACGGTGATGACCGTCCGCGACCGCGAGGCACCGGCCGACACCGCGGTGCGCGTCCGGGGGATCGAGAAGAACCGCGGCGCCGTCGTGCCGCGCGGCGTGCCGGCGGTGTTCGGCGACGCGCTGGTGATCCCGACGGGGGCGAGCGGTCGCCGCGAACTGGCCGCCTGGCTCGGTGACCCCTCCCATCCCCTCGTTCCCCGCGTGATCGCCAACCGCGTCTGGCACTGGCTCACCGGACGGGGGATCGTCGCCACGGTCGATGCCTTCGGCGCCACCGGCGACAGCCCCGCGCATCCCGAATTGCTCGATCACCTCGCCGCCCGGCTCGTCGCCGACGGCTACCGCCTCAAGCCCCTGGTGCGCGCGATCGTGCTGTCGCGCACCTACGCCGCCGCCGTCGCCCCCCCCGATCCGGCCGACCCCGACAACGCCCTGTTCACCCGGGCCCGCCGGCGCCGGCTCGACGCCGAGCAGATCCGCGACGCGATCCTCGCCGCGGCCGGCACGCTCGACCGCACCGTCGGCGGCCTCTCGATCCGCGGTGCCGGCGAGATCGACGCCAACGACACCTCCGCCCAGACGATCGAATACGGCTACGCGTTCACCGACACGCGGAGGAGCGTCTACGTCCCCGCGTTCCGCAACCGGCGGCCGACCGTGTTCGAGGTCTTCGACTTCGCCGACATCAACGCCGCCGCCGGAACCCGCGGTGCGAGCACGGTCGCCGCGCAGGCGCTGTTCTTCGCCAACGATCCGTTCGTCGTCGAGCAGGCGCGGGCGACCGCCGCCCGGGCGCTGGCCGTCGTCCCCGACGGCGAGGGCACGCCGGCCGACGGGGCGCGCGTCGACTGGCTGTACCGCGCCCTGCTCGGCCGCCCGCCGCGTTCCGACGAGGCGGCGCGGTGCCTGGAGTTCCTCCGCGATTCCCCCGCCGATCCCGACGCCCTGGCGGTCCTCGTCCAGGCCCTCTTCGGCTCGATCGACTTCCGCTACCTGGAATGACCCCCGTGACCGTCCTCCCCGTTCCGCGCCGGATCGCGCTGTCCCGGGCCGCCTGCGGCTTCGGCGGCCTGGCGCTGGCCGGCCTCGCCGGCAGCGCCCGCGGCGCCGTCGGCCCCCACCTGCCGCCGCGCGCCACGCGCGTGATCTTCCTGTTCATGGCCGGCGGCGTGAGCCACGTCGACAGTTTCGACCACAAGCCGCGCCTCTTCACCGACGACGGCAAACAGATGCCGTTCGGCGACCTGCGGAGCATCGCCAAGACGGGCACGAGCCCGCCGCAGCGGGTGATGAAGCCGCTGTGGAAGTTCGCCCGCCATGGCCACAGCGGCCAGTGGGTGTCGGAGTTGTTTCCGGAGATGGCGGGGATCGTTGACGAGCTGTGCCTCGTCAAGAGCCTCCACACCGAGGGGATCGCCCATGGGCCGGCGACGCTGTTTCTCCACACCGGCAGCACGACGGCGATCCGCCCGAGCATGGGATCGTGGGTCCACTACGGCCTCGGCAGCGAGAACACCGACCTGCCGGGGTTCGTGAGCCTGTCGCCGGCGCTGGCCAACGGCGGCCCGCGCAACTACGGCCACGCCTTCCTTCCCGCGATCCACCAGGGCACGGCGGTCGGCCGTGCCGGCCAACCGGCCGCCGAGGCGACCGTCCCCAACCTCGCTCCGGCGCGGACCGGGGCGCTTGCCGAGCGCGGCCGCCTCCTCGCCTCGGACCTCGCCCGGGCCCAGCTCGCCGGCCGCCACGGCGACGACGAATTGGAGGCGGTGATCGCGGCGCAGGAGCTCGCGGCGCGGATGCAGGCGGCGGCGCCGCGCGTCTTCGACATCACCGGCGAGACGGCCGAGACCCTCGCCCTGTACGGCATCGGCGCGAAGGAGACCGACAACTTCGGCCGGCAGTGCCTGCTGGCGCGGCGGCTGGTGGAAAGCGGCGTGCGGTTCGTGCAGGTCAACTACACCGACAACTCCAACAACCCCGCCTGGGACCAGCATTCCAACATGCCCAAGCACCTCGACCACGCCCGCGCGGTCGACCGGCCGGTGGCGGCGCTGGTCACGGATCTCAAACGTCGCGGCCTGCTCGACGACACCATCGTCTGGTGGGGGGGCGAGTTCGGCCGCACCCCCTACGCCCAGGACAACGGCACCGGCCGCGACCACAATCCCGCCGGGTTCACCGTCTGGCTGGCCGGCGGCGGCTTCCGGGCCGGCCACGCCCACGGCGCCACCGACGACTTCGGCCACCACGCGATCGCCGACCGCGTCCACATGCACGACCTCCACGCCACGCTCCTGGCGGCGCTGGGCCTCGACCACGAGCGCCTCACGTTCCGCCACGCCGGCCGCGACTTCCGCCTCACCGACGTCGCCGGGCGGGTGGT
>JAGWVR010000096.1 GCA_018970785.1 Planctomycetota bacterium | reverse complement strand
GGCGACGGCGGCTTGCCGATCACGCGGCAGGTCAACGGGCCGCGGGCAGAATCGCGAATACCGCTTCGGCCGGAAGGGGAACGAACCGCGTGGCACGGCTGTTCCGATCCCACAGATGAAGTCCGCAATCGAGCGACAGTGCCCGGAGCCGCGCGGGGAACCGGTCGAGCCGACGGATTCGGCTCTGGCCGACGATCAGGATTCCGTGCACGCAGGCGAGCCCGCGCGTATACCCCTGCACCGCGAACAGGGGCTCGCCATCTTCGAGAACCTCGCACTCGAGTGAGTTGCAGGTCAGCAGTTTCCCGTCGGCGAACAGCAGCGAGTGGGGCTGCCTCAGATGGCGATGTACGATCCGAGCCGGACCGTCACCGTCGAGTGGGAGCCGCATGACGACACCGTCACGCCAGCTCCTGTCACGCCACACACCCTGATGGGAAAACATCGTCACCCACAGGGCCCCGTCATGGACCGCCACGTCATTGACGTGCCTCATGTCGCACGAGCCGTTGCCGTCGGGTGGAGGCACGATCTCGCCGCAGCGCTCGAGCGTCGTCAGGTCGTAGATGCCGATCCGATCGAGTGCCGTTTCATTGACGTAGACGCGGCCTTGCTCGGGATCCACGGCAACGCCGTGGAGGTTGAGGCGATTCGGGACCGCGATCGCTCGGAGCGGTTCGAGATCGGGGCCGAGGATCGTGAACCCCTCGTGCTCGTGGACGGCGAGATAGCCCTGCGGATGGCGGGCCAATCCGCGGAAATCACCGGCCACGACGAGGGCGGCGTCTCCGCTGACCGGATCGACCCGGTACAGGCCTCCCTTGTGGCCGATGCAGCTCACCAGCAGCGGCCCGAGGTGCTCGAAGACCGCTCCGGGATGCCGCTCCAGAAACGGCGACGGGGAGAACTCGATCCCGGGACGAAAGCCGTACGACGACAGTTGGGTGATGATCTCCTCGATGGCGGAGCAGGCGGCGATGACGACGAACACGCTGTCCGTCGCCTCGCCGCGAAGGACCGCGGGCGGATGCACCTCGAGTCCCTCGAACCGGCTTCCCCACCGCGCCGGGTCGTTGTCGACGGCATACGCCGGCGCAGGAAACGGCAGCAGCGACAGGTAGTCGGAGGCTGCGGACCCCGTGCCGAACAGCACGATACGTCGGCCATGGGACTGCTTGAGGTACCGGAGCAGTTCGTTCATGAAAAACGGCGTCGGCTGTCCGTGATGTCTGTTCCGTGGGTCACCGCACGAGCATCCGGGACCCGGACAGCGGGAGAGCATACACGGTCGGCGATTGCGGCCTCACGATCGACCAACGCCGCCGATGTGTCGGAGCCTGGTTTCGGCGCACGCTGCCACTCTCCGATCGTCTCGACCCGCCGCGGACATCGGGTAGCGCGGCGCCGTCAGGAGCTCACGCACCGGGAGGGTTGCACCGCATCCATGATTCGCCCGTCTCGGCGACGCCGGTCGGTGGCAGCTTCACCATGGGCGACATCCCGATACACCGACATCGTCCCACGTGCGGTGCCAGCGGCTTGACAACCAACATGCCCGTCGGTACGCAGATCAACGGAAGCGTCGGCCTTTCTCCATGCCGGAGACCACGGGACACGGCAGGGTTTCCCGGGTCGCCATCCACTGCCTCCCGCCCACACCTGTCCCACCGACTGCACTGCGCACGGCGCAGTCCGTTCCGGCGGTCCCCACTCGACAACCATTCGTACCGTGTCGCCTCAACCGGCTTCCGACGCGCTCGACATGCTCGCCGTCGAAGCGTATTCGTGGAGCCCGAATCTCGAGACCGCCTGCGAGATCTGCCTGTGCGAGGCGGACCGGGGACGGCGTGTCGGGTTCGCGTTCTTGGACGTCGAGAACCGGGACGAATACCACCAATGGGGTCGGCTCACGACGCTGGCCTGTCGGCTGCTGCGCCGCTACCGGCTGGGAAAAGTACACGCCATCCAGCGCATCCTCCGTGAACAGGGCGTGTCGGTGTACCTCGTCAACGAGCAGCAGGCCGGCCCCGACAGACTGACGCACCGCGCCGCCGGCCTCTCGACCCCCGCGCAGCTGCGTGCGTTCCGATTCGAGGGCGCCTCGCTCGGACTCGGCGTGCTGTCGTCGCTGATCTTCCACTGCAAAAGCCTCGAACCCGACCTCGACGTGCACGGGCCGTTGGTCGATGCCCTGCTCACCGCCGCCGCCCGGTCATTCACGCTGACGAATCGACTGATCGACGAGTTCAACCCCGCCACCGTGCTCGTGTTCAACGGCCGGTTCTCCTGCGCCAAGGCGATCGCGGAGGCCGCCCGCCTCCGGGAGCGCAAGGTTCTGTTCCACGAAGTCGGTGCCACCAAGGACCGGTACTATCTTTCAGACCGATCCGGTCACAGTGCCAGCCACGGCCGGAAGATGCTCCGGGACGACTGGGATCGGGCCGGGCCCGACCGGGAGACGATCGCGGCGGCGTTTTTCGCCCCGCGGCGCGCAGGGCTGACCCTGCTTGAAGCCCGGCACGACGACGGCCGCACGCGCGATCTCCCCTTGGAGCCGACCGGTCGTCGCCGGCTGGTGTATTTCGCGTCCAGCATCGACGAATACGCCGCCGTCGAGGATGCGTTCGACGTGTTCCTGTTCGCCACCCAGCGCGAGGCGGTCGAGTGGCTCGTGGAATGGGTCCGCGCCCGCCCCGACAGCGAACTTGTCATCCGGCTCCACCCGCGGATGCGTGACATCTCCGCCAAGGAGCGCGCATGGTGGATGGGGTTGTCGTCGGGCAATGTCCTCACCATCCCCGGGGAACATGCCTGCGACTCGTACGCCCTCGCTGCATCGGCCCATCGGGTGCTGACGTTTCACTCGAGCCTCGGACCGGAGGCGACCTATCTCGGCAAGGTGGCGGTCCTGCTCGGCGACGCGAAATACCGCGGTCTCGACTGCGTCTACGAACCGGCGACGACGGCCGAACTCGAGCGGATCATCGACGACGGGTCGCTGCCACCGAAGCCCGCCTCCAACTGCCTGCCGTACGGCTACAACCGGGTGATGCGGGGGATCCCCTATCGCTTCTACCGTCCGCGGACGTTCACCGACGGGACGTTCTTCGGGAGACGGTTTCCCCCGCTGCCATCGCGGATCGAGGTCGCAGGGCGGAAGCTGATCGGCCGCGTGAAAGCGAAGCTCGGGCGGCTGGTCGCCAAACGCCACGTCATCTCGTGGCGGTGAAACGACCAGTCGCGTCATCCCCCCGATCCCGGCAGCACAGGCAACGGCTGCCGGCGATAGGACATCGAAGCCACCTCAGCGGGAGACCGCTTTCGTTCCGTCGTCGCCTCGGCGGGTCGGCTTCCCTGCCACCGACTGAAACTGCCCACCGAGGCGTTGGCGCCAGTGGTTGACGAACGAGACGACGCCCGACGACCGGCGGCGCGGCTGCAGCCCCGCCGGGGTGAGCGAAAAGCGTGCATCCTGGACACTGTAGAGATACAGCCAGCACCACAAGCCCGCCAGCGACTGGTTGTACCGGGCGTCCTCGCCGCGCAGTGATTCCATGAAACCGCCGGGGAGATGACCATAACCGTGATGCTGGTGCACCGGCCTGAGATACCCGGTGCCGTCGACAAGCGTCGCCCCCAGTTGAAGCGCCCGCCAGATGAGCCAGTTGTCGTATCGAGCACGACCGATGCGAAACGACGGCAGACCGTCGAACAGACCACGCGTGAAGAAGAAGTAGTCGATCGCGAACGGCCCGCGCGACACCGCTTCACGGTCGATGGCATCGCGCCACGACGGGTCATCGAATCGGATCGGAGTGGTGACATGGGCGTCGAAGGACTCGCCGACGACGAGGTACGGCGCGGGTACGGCGGCCAGCGCCGGCATGACATTCACGCGAAACACGATGTCGGCGTTGGCGAAACACAGCGTGTCATGGAGCGCCCGCCGACCAGCTTGGCCGAACACATCGTCGAGCAGCGGAGCACCGTGGGGAGAGAGCGCCACGTCTGGCGCATGCTCGACGCCCAATTCGTCCGCAACGTCGCAGACCCCTTCCTCGGAACCGAAGAGAATCACCTGCGACCCGGGAAACGTCGCCTGCCAACTGCGGATGGCATTGCGCTGGATCAGTCCGATGTGGCCCTGAAACGGTTTTGGGACGGTGAATAGCGTCAGCATCGCAAACAGCCACGAAAAACGGGATCACGAGCGACGTGACGTCATGCAGCGTGACATGACCGACACGGCTGGTCGCGATCATCAACTCGCCGCGCAGTATACCCTCGTTCGCTGCCGGTCGTGCTCCTGGCCTGCATTGGAAAACCTGCTCAGGCGAGCAGGTCGTGGACCACCTTGCCGTGGACGTCGGTGAGCCGGTAGTCGCGGCCGGCGTGGCGGAACGTGAGCCGCTCGTGGTCGAACCCCATCAGCCACAGGATCGTGGCGTGGAGGTCGTGGACGTGGACCGGCTTCTCCACGGCGCGGAGGCCGTGCTCGTCGGTGGCGCCGTGGACGATGCCGCGCTTCACGCCGGCTCCCGCCAGCCACGACGAGAACGCCCAGGGATGGTGCTCGCGCCCCTTGGCGTCGGCGGTGTTGTTGAACGGGGTCCGGCCGAACTCCGTCGTCCAGACCACCAGCGTGTCGTCGAGCAGCCCGCGCCGCGCGAGGTCGGCGAGCAGTCCGGCGATCGGCCGGTCGACGTTCTTCGCGAGGCCGACGTGGGTCGCCATGTCGCCATGGGCGTCCCAGTTGTCGCTCGAACCGGTGTCGATCAGCTCGACGAAGCGGACGCCGCGCTCCACGAGGCGCCGCGCCGCCAGGCACTGCCAGCCGAAGCCGGTCGTCTGGCCGCGCGCAAGACCGTACAGCGCCAGGGTGGCGTCGTCCTCGGCGGCGAGGTCGAAGGCGTCGGGCACGGCGATCTGCATCCCGAACGCCGTCTCGAACGACCGCATTCGCCCCGCGAGCAGCGGGTCGGTGCCGCGGACGGCGAGGTGATCGCGGTCGAGCGCCGCCAGGGCCGCCAGCTCGAGCGCCTGCCGGTCGGCCGGCACACGCGGCGCGACGTTGGCCACCGGCTCGGCCCCCGGGACGACGAGCGTCCCCTGGTGGGCGCCGGGGAGAAAATCGGCGGCGTAGACCTGCGTCCCGGCGTAGGTCTGCCGGGGCGCGATGACGACGAACCCGGGGAGGTTGGCGTTTTCGGTGCCGAGGCCGTAGCTGACCCACGAGCCGATGCTCGGCCGCGAGAAGGCGAACGACCCGGTGTGCATCCCGAGCGTGGCGTTGTAGTGGTTGGAGTGTGAGGTGTGCATCGAGCGGACGATCGCGATCCGATCGACGCACTCCGCCACGCAGGGAAACAGCGTGCTGACCTCGGTGCCGCAGGCTCCGTGCGGGGAAAACTCCCACTGCGGCCGCTTCAGGTAGATCCGCTCGTAGCCGGGTCGATCCTTGATCTCGGGGTGGTCGGCCTTGATCTCCTTGCCATGGTCGCGCGACAGCGCCGGCTTGGGATCGAACGTGTCGACGTGCGACACCCCGCCGGTCATGAACAGGAAGATCACGCGCTTGGCCCGGGGAGCGAAGTGCGGCATCCGCGGCGCGAGCGGATCGCCCGCGTCGGCGAGGAGCTGCCGCACGATCCCCGGCATGAGGAGCGATCCGGCGACGGCCGAGCGCAGCGCGGTGCGCCGGCCGGCGCAGCTCCCCGGGGTCCAGACGGCATCGCGGTGGGATCGGGACATCGGGCGCCGCTCAGTCGACGTGGAGGAACTCGTTGCTCGCCAGGAGGACGCGCGCCCAGGCAGCGAGGCGCTGTTGGTCGTCGCCGGGATAGGCGGCGAGAAAACCGGCGGCCCGGTCGGCCTCGATCGCCGTCGGCGGCCGCTGGTAGGCGATCCGGTAGCCGGCGCCGATCCGCGCCGCCGGATCGGCAAGCGCGCCGAGGCGCCGGGCGAACGCTTCGGCCCGGCGGTGGAAGAACGGATCGTTGAGGAAGTACAGCGCCTGCGTGGGGACGGTCGTCGTCTGGCGCGACGGCGTGCTGGCGTTGGGATCGGCGCCGTCGAACAGCGCCAGGAAAGGATGGCGCCGCTGCCGCTGGACCATCAGGTAGGCGCTGCGCTTGGTCGTCTCGTAGACCGCCGCGAACGGACCGTGCTGCGTGAAATTCCAGGTCGCCTCGGGGGGGAAGGGATGGGCCTCGGCCGGGGCGCGGTCGAGCTCCCCCGCGGCCAGAAGCAGGCTGTCGCGGATCTCCTCGGCGGTGAGCCGGCGGCGTGGGAAGTGCGACAGCAGCCGGGCGCCGGGATCGGCCTCGAGGAGGTGCGGCCCGACAGTGCTCGCCCGGCGGAAGGCACGCGTCGCCATGATCGCGCGGTGCAGCGACTTCACCCGTCCTCCTTCGGCGACGAACCCCGCCGCGAGGCGATCGAGCAACTCGGGGTGGGTCGGCGGCGTTCCCCGGGCGCCGAAGTCGTTGGCGGTGGCGACGATCCCCGTGCCGAAATGCCACTGCCAGACCCGGTTGACGATGACGCGCGACGCGAGCGGGGAAGTCGCCACCCACTCGGCGAGCGCCCTGCGCCCGCTGCCGCCGTCGCCGGGAACCGGCGCACCGCCGAACACCTCGAGCCAGCGGCGCGGCACCGCCGGACCGGGCTTCTCCGGATCGCCGCGCTGGTGGAGCGGAGCGTCGTGGACGGTGCCCTCGACGACGGCGTAGGCCACCGGCAGCATCGGCTCGGGGCCGGGATCGGCCAGCGGCGTGGCGGCGAGTTGCCCGGCCTCGGCGAGCAACGCCCCGTAGCCGCGCCCGCCGGCGACGGAGAGCGTGAACGAGACGCCGTCGAGACCGGCCGGGTGGGCGTCGGCGACGCGCCCCTCGATCCGGTAGCTGCCGTCGCGCGGGCAGATCCACGCCAGCAGCGCCTCGCGGTCGGGTCCAGGATGGACGAACAGCGCCGCCGCCGGGAGCGTGGTCCAGACCGCGACCGGCTCGGCGGCGGTGTTGGCGAACACGCTGGGCACGTCGCCGCTCCGCCACGCCTTGAGCGCCGGCTGGCCGTCGATCTCGTCGCGCCGCTCGCCGAGGAACGCCGGTCCCTCGGCCGACCGCTCGAGGAAGCACCAGGTGGCGCCGCCGTACGCGAGCGGATTGGCGCTCGCCAGCCGCGGCACGACGTCGGCCGTGCTCCAGACGCCGGCGCCGTCACCGGATCGGATCGAAAGCTCGACCAGCGTGCTGTCGGCGCCGTGGTTGCCGCCGGCGGCCACCGCGAGCACGACGACCTGCCCGGCGCCGAGCGCCACGTCGATCGGCCCCGCGGCGGCGAGCGCCACGCTCTCCCCCTCCGCCACCGTGCCGGCGGCGAGCACCCGGGCGTCCTCGCGGGCCGCTTCGCCGAGCTGCGCGCGCGAGGCGATTGCGTCGCGGCGGGCGCGTTCGGCGTCGCGCAGGGCGACGCGCTCCTGCCACGCGGCGCGGGCGGCGGCCAGGTCGGGCTCGGGCTCGAGCGGCACGAGGTCGCGCGGCTGCCCCTTCGGCTCGCAGCCCGGGAAGGCGAAGCGCGTGCTGGCGAAGATCCCCGCCAGGGCGTAGTAGTCGTGTGCCGAGATCGCGTCGTACTTGTGGTCGTGGCAGCGGGCGCAGCCGGTGGAGAGGCCGAGGAACGTCTTGCCGAGGGTGTCGATGACGTCCTCGTGCGTGAGGTGGATGTCCTTGTCGATGTCGTGGCCGAAGCGGCGCGCGATCGCCAGGTAGCCGGTGGCGACGATGCCGTCGTTGCGGCCGGAGCGTGCGGCCGCCGGGACCAGGTCGCCGGCGAGCTGAAGGCGGACGAAGTCGGGATAGGGGAGGTCGGCCGCGAAAGCGTCGAACACCCAGTTGCGGTAGCGCCAGGCGTGGGGCAGCGGGCGGTCGGTGTTCTCGCCGGCGGTGTCGGCGTAGCGGACGACGTCGAGCCAGCGGCGCCCCTGGTGGACGCCATGGTCGGGCGACGCGAGGAGCCGCTCGACGAGCCGGGTGTCCTTGTCGGCGGCGCCGTCGGCGATGAACGCCTCGACCTCCTCCGGCGAAGGCGGCAGCCCGGTGAGGTCGTAGGCCGCCCGGCGGATGAACGTCCGGTCGTCGGCCGGCCCGGCCGGTTCGATGCCGCGCTCGGCGAGCGCCGCCCCGAGGAGGGCGTCGATCTCGTCGGGCGTCGGGAGCCGGGTCGCCTCCGGCAGCGGCTGGAACGCCCACCACGCCGCCGCCTCGTCGCGATCCATGCCGCCGATCGCGGCACCGCCGACACGCGGATCGGGGGCGCCGCGGCGGACCCACTCCCTGAGGACCGCGACCTCGGCGGGCGCCAGGGCCGGACCATGGTCGGGAGGGGGCATCCGCCAGTCGGGATCGGCACCGCTCACGGCCCGGACAAGCAGCGACGCATCCGGTTCGCCGGGCACGACCGCCGGCCCCTGCTCTCCCCCGGCCTCCCAACCCGCGCGCGAGTCGAGCGACAATCCGCCCCCCGCCTTGTCACCGCCGTGGCAGCCGAGGCACCGCGCGGCGAGGAGCGGGCGCACCTCGCGCTCGAAAAACGCCTCGCCGTCGGACGCGGTCGCCGGAGCCGGGATCGACAACGCTGCGGCCAGCACCGCGGCCCACGCTGTGTATCGCTCGCTGGGGTGCGATTTGGGCATGCCACACCAGGTCTTGGCCAACGCTCGCGCCATTGTCGGGGACGGTCTGAGGAAGCCTCAGCTCGGGCTCGACAGAGGGGGGGCGCCCCTCGCGCCTCTGCCCTCGCATCGACCCGCAGCACGGGGCGACGGGCCGATGCGAGGGCGACGGCGGCGGGCTTCGCGGGTCCCTGTTCAGGGGCGGACTGTTGCGGAAGCGTGTCGGCGGGGCCGCGGTCTCTGGGGACCGCGGGTCTTGGTTTTGTCTGCTGTTCAATGAGCCTACCATCCTGACCGATGCGGGACACCGTGGGTTTCGCCACCGCGCCCCGAAGTCGCCGCCGGGCTTCGCCGCGGACTCACCCAGGACGGACGCCGACGCGGACGTGGCTGCCGTCGGCCGCGGCGACGAAGGCAGTGGTCACCTGCGACAGCGGATACCACGCCGACACGAGGCCGGCGAACGGATACCGGTGCCACGCGTCGGCGAGAAACGCCACCGCCGCGGCGAGGTGGCGCGGCGAGTAGTTGTGGATCCCGCGGATCGAAAGCGACCGGCGCACGATCCGCTCCGGCACGATCGCCCACGGCGCGTCGGGCGACACCGCGCCGACCAGGATGATCGTCCCGCCGATCCTGACCTGCTCCCAGGCCCCTGCGAGCGCCGCGGTGGCGCCGGTGAGTTCGACGAGCACGTCGGCACCCCGGCCCGCCGTCGCCGCGGCGACCAGCCCGGGCAGGTCCCCCGGTGACCCGACCGCGGTCGCACCGAACTCCGCGGCCCGCGCCGCGCGTCCCGCGCGGGTGTCGACGACGATCACGTCGCGGGCCCCGCGCACCTGCGCCAGCGCCGCCGCGGTGAGCCCGAGCAGCCCGGCGCCGAGGATCGCGACACACGCCCCGGAAAGGTCCCCGGCCGCCTCGAGCGCGGCGACGACCGTCGCGGTGGCGCAGTTGGCCGGGCAGGCGACCTCGAGCGCCAGGCCCGCGGGCAAGCCGACGATCGCCGTCCCCGGCACGAGGACGCAGTGCTCGGCCAGTCCGCCGCGGAACTCGCTCCCCGCGGCGGCGCGTTGGTGGCCGTATTTCACGCCGCGCTCGCACTTCGGCCACAGGTCGTGGGTGCAGCAGAAACACTCGCCACAGCCGGCGACGATCGCCCAGGTGATCGCCGTGCCCTCGGCGATCACCGTGCCGGCGATGTCGTGGCGCGGGGCGCCGGGCCCGAAGGCGGCGACTTCGCCGACGATCTCGTGGCCGAGGACCGTCGGCACCGCCACGCTCCGCCGGCCGGCGACGGTGTGGAGGTCGCTGCCGCACAGCGTGCAGCCGAGGACACGGACGAGGATCTCGCCGGGGCCGGGGACGGGGAGCGGGCGGCGCTCGAGCGACAGCTCGCCCGGCGTGCCCGAGAACAAGGCCAGCGTCGATTCAGGCATGGGCCGCGGGGGGGCGGTCGTCGCGCCCCGGGAGGGTGGTGGCGAACGCGGCGGCCGCGGCGAGCAGCGCCACCGCCCCCGCCGCGCCGCAGACGGTGCAGGCGCCGACGAAGAACCCGGCCAGCGCCTCCGGGTCGCGGCTTCCCAACCAGCCGCGGCCGAGCATCACCGCGACGTAGCCGAGGTAGCCGAAGGCGTCGGCGACCTGCATCAGGAAGCCGATGTTGCCGACGTCGCGGGTCGCCGCGAGGAGCCGCTCGAAGACGGTGGTGTGGATGACGACGTAGGGGATCGACAGCCCCAGCCCCGCCGTCACCATGAAGGCGAACGCCGGCAACCGGACGAACCGGGCGACGATCCCCGTGGCGACGAGCACCAGGCACCCGGCCAGGCACCATGCCAGCGCCGTGAAGAAGGCGCGGCGGTTGTCGCGGAGGAACACCCCGGCACCGCTCACCACCAGCGCTCCCGCCGCCACCCACATGTCGACGCGCGCGAACGCCGACGGCGCCGCCGGCGCGCCCAGCCCGCGGAACAGCTCCGGGGCGTAGTCGTCGCGGATGCTGCGGAGGATCGTCACCAGCGTGTAGACGACGACCACGAGCACCAGCCCCGTCGCGTGCCGGCCGGCCAGCGCCCGGCGCCCGGCGCGGTCGAGCGGCGCCCGCGGCGCCCGCGCCGCCTCGTCGGCCGCGGTCGGTGGCGGCACGCGCGCCAGCAGCGCCGCGAACCCCACCAGCGGCACGAGGAACAGCCCCCCCGCGGCGGCCGGCATCCAGGTCTCGCCGATCCCGCACGACAACAGCCACGCCCCCACCGACTTCATCACGCCGCCGGCGAGGATGAAGCTGGCGCACAACCCGGCGGCCAGCGCCTCGGTCTCGCGCCGCCCCTCGAGGCAGCCGAGGAC
>JAGWVR010000014.1 GCA_018970785.1 Planctomycetota bacterium | reverse complement strand
GACGGTGACCTCGTTGTTGACTGCGGGAGGCGCTACTGCGTTAATGAGGAGGTAACCTTGATGGGGATCAGAAGTAGCTGCGCAGTCGATAGCGCCGTTGGGGTGGTGGAACGATACTGACAACTGTGAGACCACCGTGGACGTAGTGAAGGATTGGTCGGGTATGCAGATCACGAAAGGCGCGTTCGCTTCGATTCCGGCTTTGAGCGTGGTACTCGCTAAAGAGCTGTTTTTTTTTGCAGAGGTCCGATCGCCCGCAGAATGACCCCTCATGTGTGATCTCCTTGCAAGAAACCGTGCGGCAGCTGGTGGACAGACCCCCTAGATTGTTGGTGAGCTTATCGAGAAAAGCCCTCAAGTCAAGTCTCGAAAACAGCCTGCCGCGTTGCTTTCAGATATGAATCCCGCTCACCTCGCCACCCCATACACCCCCATCCCCTCCTGATCCCTCAGCCACAGCTTCCCATTCGCGATCACCGGATGCGGCCAGGCGGGGCGGTCGCTGCGTTCGGCCGGCGTGAACCGGCCCTTTTCGACGTACCCGCGCGGCGAACACTCGACCAACGCCACCGGGCCGTCTTCGCTCCGCAGCACCAGCAGACCGTCGGCCCAGACGACCGCCCCCTTCCCCACCGACCGGTTCTGCCACGCGACGCGCCCCGTCCGCAGGTCGAGGCAGGTCAGCAACCCCTCGTCGGTGCCGTACACGTAGTCGCCGTCCACGACGAGGCCGCCGTGGTGGCTATTCAGGTCCTTGGTCGCATAGGCGAGCGTGGCGGCGACGCCACGGCGGTCGCCGGCGAGGCGCACCAGGGCCCCTCCCTTGCCGTAGCCCGAGGCGCTGAACACGTTACCGTGCCAGGCGACCGGCGACGAGCAATTGGCCGTGCCGTTGGCCGAGGCGTCGTTGCCCCAGAGGAATTGGCCGGTGTCGGCGCGGACGCCGATCACGCCGGTGTGGACGAAGTTCACGTACTGCCGCAGGCCGCCGGTCTCGACGACGATGATCGACGAATACGCCGCTGCGGGATTGCCGGGCACCGTCGCCTTCCAGACCAGCCGCCCCGACTCCGCGTCGACGGCGACCATCGTCGCCCCCGGCCCGCCGGGGGTCACGATCACGCGGCCGCCGTCGACCAGCGGCGACTCACTGATCCCCCAGGTGATGTTCGAGGCGCCGGAGTTGGCCAGGACGTTGCCGGCCCAGCGGACCCTGCCGTCGGCCAGCGCCAGGCAGGCCAGGTCGCCATTGGCGCCCAGGGCGTAGACCGCGTCGCCGGCGATCGTCGGCGTGCCGCGCGGGCCGGCGCCCATGCCGTCGGGGCGCGTGGCGCCGATCTTCGTCGCCCAGCGTTCGGCGAGCGTCTGTTCGTCGAGGCAGATCACCAGCTCGTCGTCGCCGCGACTCCCCATCGTGAGGACGGCGCCGTCGGCCACGGCCACGCTCGCATAGCCGATGCCGAGGTTTCGCGCCGTGCCGAGCAGCGGCGGGCCGCTTTCGGGCCACTCCCGAGCCAGCCCCTCGGCGGTCGAGCGATTGTCACGCTTCGGCCCACCGAACTGCGGCCAATCGGTGTCGGCCGCTGCGGCCGGCGGCACGGCAGCAAGCACGCCCACGGCGCACGCCACCAGCCCGGCCACGAGCCATCCCTGGCCAGCCAGGCGGGTGCCCGGGAGACCGAAAACCAGGGCCTCGAGCGCTGCCCGCAGGGAAGTCATGGAGCGCGGGAGAGTCATGAAGAGGGAAACCTCCACTCGAAGATTGAAACTTCCGTTCGGGGTGCCGACGACATCGCCACCGATTCGACCCTCGACCGCGGCCAGTCTGCCCCGAGCTTTGACCCCACCACAAGCCAGCGGCGTTGCGTGACACGGCCGGTGAGTCGCGATTCCCGGAATCGGGCAGAGTTATTGATCGCTCATCGTCGGCTCATCAAATCGCCCCAGCCCTGAGGCGATTCGCCCCAGCCGCCCCGCGGCGCGCCTCGCAGCTCGGTGAGGAGCACCGTGATCCGGTCGCCGCTGGGTGGTGACGTAACTCGTTGCCCGGCAGGGACCACTCCGGCTGCGACGCTCACCATACGAGACTTTCGTCACGGTCGTGTGAGTGGCAAGCGGTTTGCTCCTCTTGAAGAGCGTCGGGGCGTAGTGCAGCGGATCGCTGCAGGAGAGACGAGCACCACCCTGTCGGCCGCACCCATGGCGGGGCCGCTTCAACGGAGACAAGGCATGAGCACTCATCGTCGCCCGCGTCCAGGCTCGGTAAAGGCTTCGCTCGCCGCGCTGTTCGGCGGCAGCCGCCAACGCCGTCGCTCGCTGCGGCCGTCCGCTCGGCAACCGGGCCACGAAGTGCTCGAACAGCGTCATCTTCTCGCCCTGTCGGTGACCAGCGTCGCCCCCCTCGACGGATCGACCGACGTCCCGCTCGACTCCGATCTGGTGTTTACGTTCAATGAGAACGTGATCAAGGGCCAGGGGAACATCTACGTCGTTCCCCAGGCGACAGGCGTCGGGTTGATCACGGTCGACGTCCAGTCGGCCGCGGTGACCGTCGTCGGCAACAAGGTTTCCGTCGATCTTCCCTCCGCCCTGCAGATCGACACCAAATACTCCGTCGCGATCGACCCCGGGTCGTTCCGCGACACCTCGGGCACGGCCGCTTCCGCCGCGCCGCTGCTCAAGCAGACTTTCGACTATCTGACACTCGTGCCACAGGTGTTCGAGACGTCCGGAAACGGTGTCAATGACTGGACGCCGACGGCCCCGCTCGGGTTTCAAAACCCGTTCCGGACCGAGATGACCGGCGTCGGCGTGCCGGAATGGCGCGGCTGGACGTTCGCACGGAAGGAGTTCTGGATCAACGCCGACAACCAGGCCCGTGATGCGTTCGGGCTTGGCTCGGGGACGATCGCCGTCGCCGACACCGACGAATACGACGACGGCCTCGGCGCCGTCCGCCCGTTCGAGGCCAGCCTGCTGACCAAGCCGGTGAATCTCGACGGCGTCGCGCCGAATTCCGTGACGTTCGCCTTCGATTCGAGCTTCCGTCCGGAAGACAGCCAGATCGGCACGCTCGAGGCCAGCTACGACGGCGGTACGACCTGGACCAACCTCCTCACCCTCACTCCATCCAACACCGACAACGACGCCCCCTTTCCTCGCGGCAACGTCAACGAGCGACTCGTGACCGGTAGCAAGACGGGTGGCAACGTGCCGATCGGCGCTGTCGCCAACCCGTCGAGCGGTTCGCTGGTGTTCCGGTTTACCGTGACCGGCGGCAATGACTGGTGGTGGGCAGCCGACAATCTCATGATCACCGGCGATGTGGTCGGCCTCCCGTACGGCGGCCTCGAGGATCTCACCGCCTGGGACTTCCGCACGCCCGAGGCGCCGAAGCTCACGCTGTCCATCGACCGGCTGTCGATGAGCGAGAACGGCGGCACGGCCATCGGCACCGTGACGCGCAACTCCGGCTTGCTCGTCCCATCCGGTGAGATCGTCGTTTCGCTGCTGTCGAGCGACGTGTCGGAGGCGACCGTTCCGCCCACGGTCACGATTCCTGCCGGCCAACTCTCGGCCACGTTCCCGATCACGGCGGTGGACGATCTGCTCCCCGACCGTGGCCAGGTGGTGACGATCACCGCCTCGGCGCCGCCGTTCGTGACGGCCTCGGCGACGATCACCGTCAACGACGACGAGGGCCCGAAGATCGTCGCCGTGACGCCCCCCGACGACTCCACCGGGGTGGACTACAAGAGCAACTTCACGATCCGGTTCGACCAGCCGGTGCAAAAAGGCACGGGCCTGGTCCATCTGGTCGACGTGGCCAGCGGCTTCGCCTACGTCAGTATCCCGGTCGAGAATCCGGCGATCGTCGTCGTCGGCGACACGGTGACGATCGATCCGCCGCTGAATCTCCGCGGGCTGACCGGCTACGCGATCCTCCTCGACGACGGTGCGATCCGCGACGTATCGCCTGACCTGGTCCCCAATTCGGTCCTCCTCACGCAATCGTTCGACCTGGTGCCGCTCGGACCGTTCCCCCCCGGGATCCGCGGGAGCGACGGCACCGACTTCTCGTTCACCGGGCCGCCGGGGTTCTCGATCGACAATACGCTGATGCCCGCCGGGGGCAGTTCGCCGTTCAACGGCTGGTCGTACATGGCCAAGAGCGCATGGATTGCCGAGCAGGGCGACCAGTCGCGTTCGCGGTTTTCCAAGGGGAGCGGGACGGTCGTCGTCGCCGATCCGGATGCGTGGGATGACTACCCCCACGCTGCCGGCCGGTTCAACAGCTTCTTCGTCACACCGGCGATCGATCTGGCAGGGGTCACGCCGGGTTCGGTGACGCTGGAATTCGACTCGAGTTACTACCCTGAACTACCCCAGTTCGGCGTGGTCGAAGTCAGCTACAACGACGGCGCCAGTTGGGGGCCGCTCCTGTTCTTCGGCGACGCGAACAATCCCAACGACGGGCGCAACGACCACATCGTGGTGTCCCAGGCCAGCGTGCCCAATTCGTTCGTCGGCGGCGCCACGGTCGATGCGGCACTGAGCTCGCCCGCCACCGGCCTGCTCAAGTTCCGCTTCGGTCTGCTCGAGGGAGAGAACAACTGGTGGTGGGCGGTGGACAACGTCGTGATCCGTGGCGAACGTGCCGGGCAATCGTTCGGCGGGATCGCCGACCCGACGGCGTGGAACGTGACGACAGCGGCGGCACCGGAAGTGATCGTGTCGGTCACGCCGGCCACGATCACCGAGAAGGGCACGGCGACCGGAACGGTTACACGCAGCCCGGCGGCCGGCACTACCGGGGACTTGGTCGTCACGCTGACCAGCAGCAACCCGTCCGCGGCAACCGTGCCGGGCACGGTCACGATTCCGGACGGAGCGACATCGGCGACGTTCGTGATCACGGCGGTCGACGACACCGTCGCCGACGGCACCCAGACGACGACGATCGACGCGGCGGCGCTCGATCACTTCTCCGTGCCGGCAGTGATCACGGTCTTGGACGACGACTTCCCGCAGGTGGTGCTCGCCAGCCCGCTGCCGGGAGCGACGGGCGTGCCCGTGACGACCAACGGGACGATCACGTTCAATCAGCCGGTGCGCAAGGGTAACGGGTTCGTGTACCTGATCGACATGGCCACCGGCAAGGCAGTCCAGAGTATCGATGTCAATGCCGCGGCGGTGTCGATCGCCGGAGCGGTGGTGACGATCGATCCGCCCGCCGACCTTCAGGGCAGCACCACGTTCGGCGTGAGGATCGACCCGGGTGCATTCCTGTCCGAGCTGGCGACGCCGTCCACCGGGGTCACCTTGCTGACCCAGGACTTCGAGCTGGTGCCGCTGCGTCCGGCGATCCTGGAGACGGTCGGACTGACGCCCAACGGCCAGGACTTCAGCCCGAACCCGCCAGCCGGATGGTCGACCGACAACTCGCAGATGCCTCCCGGTGGGGCACCGGAGTGGTACGGCTGGACGCTGGCGGCCAAGAGTTTCTGGCAGACGCAAGGCGGACAGTCCCGGGCCAATTTCACCCGCGGAACCGGGACGATCGCCGTCGCCGACACCGACGAGTGGGACGACTACCCCCGCCCCAGCAACGCGTTCAACGCGCGGCTGACCTCGACGCCGATCGACTTGGCGACAGTGGCCCCCGGATCGGTGGTCCTGGCGTTCGACTCCAGCTTCCGGCCGGAAAGCGGCGGCTCGTTCGTCCCCTACGCCCCGGACAACATGCAGGGAAAACTCGATGTCAGCTACGACGGCGGGCTGTCGTGGACCAATCTCCTCACCCTCGACTCGAGCAACACACTCGGCACTGCCACCGCGCCCAATGTCAATGAACGCCGGGTCGTCACCGTGCCCAACCCCGATACGGGCACGATGCTCTTCCGCTGGGGCAACACCGGCACCAACGACTGGTGGTGGGCGATCGACAACATCCTCGTGACCGGCACGGTGGACGGGCTCCCGTATCCCGGCACGACCGATCCGGCGGCATTCACGTTCACCACCGCCGCCGCACCGACCCTGGCGATCGGTGCCCTGGCCACGGCCGCGGAGAACGGCGGCGTCGTGACAGCGACGGTGTCGCGAACGCTCGGCACCACCGGCGTCCTCGTCGTCGCGTTGACCAGCGACGATCCGGGTGTGACAGTGCCGGGGCAGGTGACGATCCCGGACGGGGAACTGTCCGCGACGTTCCCGATCACGGTCATCGACAATTCCGTGTTCGACGGCGATCGCCGCGTGGTGATCGGTGCTGCCGCGGCCGGGCTCGTGTCGGGCACCGTGAGTCTGCTGGTCGCCGACAACGAGAGCGGCGCGCTGAAGATCACCGAGATCATGTACGACCCGGCGGGTGCGGAGCCGGCAACGGAGTGGGTGGAGATCGTCAACACCGGGACGACGATCGCCGATCTCTCCGGTTGGTTCCTCGACGACGAGGACACCACCAACTTCGGCCCGATTGCGGCGGGGGTGACACTGGCACCCGGGGAAGTCGCCGTCCTTTACAACACCTTCTTCGGAACGATCACCGACACGATCTTTCGCGACTCATGGCAGGTGCCGGCGGCGGCCAAATTGGTCGGCGTGAGCTGGGGTGACCTGGCCAACAGTCCCACCAACGTCGCGCCGCCGGGGGCCAGCAACGAGGTGCTGGTGCTGCGTGACCGCGCGGCGACCGATCGCAACACGGTCGACTTCGCCGAGGACGGCACGATCTGGCCGGCCTATTCCAACGGCTCGAGCCTCTACCTCCAGGACCTCACGGCCGACAACGCGGTCGGGACCAACTGGCGCTCCGCGCGGGTCGGGGTGGATGGTGGGATCCGGCCCACCGGCTCGGTGTTCAGCCCGTCGGACATCGGTTCGCCAGGGTGGACGGCGCGAAATGCCAACCCGCTGCTCGCGGTCGCCAACGCCACTGTCGCCGGTTCGATCGGCGGCACGATCACCAACTCGGGCACGTGGTCGGATGCCGACGGCGACACCGTGACACTGTCAGCATCGTCCGGCACGGTGACCAACAACGGCGACGGCACGTGGAGCTGGTCGCTTCCGTCGGCCGCCGAAACGACCGGTACCACGGTGACGATCTCCGCCACCGACGGCCGGCGCGGGGTGGCAAGCGTCAGCTTCAACTACACGGCGACCAATGCCGCTCCGGCTTTGGGCGTCGGCGCTTCATCCGTCACGGGTGACGTCCTCCAGACGCTCGTCAACACCGGCACCTGGTCCGACGCCGCGGCCGACACGGTGACGCTGTCGGCATCGCTCGGCACGGTGACCAAAAATGGAGACGGCACCTGGAGCTGGTCGCTGACACCGTCGACGAAGCTCACGGCCGAGACCGTCACGATCACCGGTATCGACCAACTTGGGGCATCGTCGAGCGTCACCTTCACGGTGACGGCGAAGGTCGCCGTCCCCAACCAGCAGATCTACCACAAGGGGTCGAGCTTCGCCGGCACGAGCGTCGACGCGGCACTCGATCCGGGGAAGGTCCTCGCCCGCCCGGGCGCCGCACCGTTGACGTTGACCTACGCCAACCTGATCAACTCCTCGCGTGGCCTCAACGGGATCGTGATCGACGTCGCGGGCCTGGTGGACACGACCCTCTCGGCGGCCGACTTCTCGTTCAAGATGAGCCCTCAGGGAGCGTTTGACGAAGCGGCCAATCCGCCGTCTGCGTGGGCGGCCGCTCCGGTCCCGACGGCGATCGTCGTCACCCCGGGCACGGCGACGATCCCGGCGCGGGTCCGACTGGAATGGCCCGACAACGCCATCGCCAACCGCTGGCTCCAGGTCGCGGTCCTGGCCAACGCCCGCACCGGACTCGACGCCGCCGCGGTGTCGTACGTCGGCCATCTCCAGGGCGAGGTCAACGGCCAAGTGTCGAACGGACGGTTCCGGGTCACCGCCGCCGACGTGACCCCCGTGGGGGCCCAAATCGGTGCCACCGTCACCGTCGGATCGGCGTTCGACATCGTCATGAGCGGCCGGATTACCACCGCCGATCTGACTGCCGTCAGCAGTAAAATCGGGGGGGAGCTCCGCGTGATCACGATCCCCGTGGCCGGCTCGGCAAGCCACGGCACGTTCTTCGGTAGTGGTGGCAACGGCGACCCAGGGCGACAGGCTGCCGCTCCGAGGGACCTGGATCTCGGGGCGGTTGCCCTGGAGATCACGGCCCGTGACCTCGCATTTGCCGAAGTGGGAATCGGGTCCACGCGGAAGCGTACCCAACGCTGACCGAGGGCGGGCCAACCCCGCTGTGCACCTCCGGCACCCGGGCGATTGCCGAGAACGTGCCGATGGGCGGGCGGGATTTTCGGGAGCTGATTCTTCGGGCATTACGTCACGGCGAGATTTCATCCAACAAGGTGTGGTATGCCTTCAGGAGCGATCACCATGCGGAATTTCAAGCACTTTGTGGCCACTGTCGTGGTGTCCATGGTCGGAATGATACTGTCCCTGGCAGCAGCCGACGCCGGCATCATCTACCGGGTCTCACAGGTGACCCCGACCGGCGCGATCACGATTCCCGCAACGGCGACATTTGCCGTCACGCTGGAGTCGGATTCCGGAAACCAACAAGTCACTGGCGTCGATTTCACGGTCAACCTCAGCGATACGGCGAAGAAGGGTGGCGTGATCACCAGCGGGAGTAATTTCCTCTTTCCCGGCGGCGCCAACGGATTCTTCGCCTCCGATTTCCCTCCGCAGGGATCGGGTCTGACGGCCGACTACACGTCATTCAGCTTCACGCCAGTGACCATTACGGCCACCCCGACCACGATGGCCACATTCACGCTCGACACGTCGGGTGTGGACGTCGTACCCGGAACGTACACGATCTCCCTCAGTGGCCTGATTGTGGCCGACGCATCCTTCCAAGAAGTGCTGCCGACCACCCAGGTCCCGACGACATACACGCTGCAGCCGGTTCCCGAGCCGAGCACGATCGCGATGGCGGGGCTGGCGGTCGGTGGCGGAATGGCCGTCCGGTGGAAGAGCGCGCGGCGCCGGCGTTGCCTTGCGGGGAACCGATCGTGAGCCGCGTTCGGAACGTGCTTTCCCGAATCGGCGCAGCCGGGGTCATCGTGTCGGTCGGGTTGGCCGCCGCCGGAGGCTGTGGCAAGCCGCCGATGCAGAGGGTCGTCGGTTCGGTCAAGCTTGCCGGCAAGCCCGTCGAAGGATGCAAAGTCGGGCTGTTTCCCGACACCGACCGATTCGACTCCAACCGCCACGGTTTCGGATTCGGCATCACCGACGGTGACGGCCGATTCGAAATCCAGCACCCGCAGGGTGAGTCCGGCATCTGGGCCGGGCGCTACAAGGTCACGTTCGTCGCCTGGATCGACGCCAAGGGCAACCCCGTGCCAGCCGAGAGCAAGCCGAGCGAGGTTCCCGGTGGGGTGCGCAACAGGTTCGCCGAAACGTACGAGGCGCCAAGCACCACCCCCGAGACTGTCACGGTCAAGCGGGGGATCGAGAATCGGTTCGATTTCGACCTGCCTCCGAGGCCGTGACCACTCGCCTCCCAATCCACCACCATCGTGCGCTATCAGGACTGATTTCGTCATGACCAAGCCCTTTCGCCCGCCGTTCCGCCGCCCGGCGTTTACCCTCGTCGAGCTGCTCGTCGTCATCGCCATCATCGGCACGCTCGTCGGGCTCCTCCTCCCGGCAGTCCAAGCGGCGCGTGAGGCGAGTCGCCGCTCGGCGTGCCAGAACAACACCAAGCAGATCTCGATCGCGATCCTCAATTTCCACGATGCACGCAAAGGGTTTCCGCTGGGCGCCGAGTTCGACGTCGGCACGTCGTGGCATTCCCTCGTTTTGCCATTCGTCGAGCAGGACTCGCTGTACCAGTTGCTCACGTTCCAGGAGGACTCGCTGGGCAATTACCAGTGGGCATTCGGCGTCCCGGGCATCACCGGCACCGCGGCGCTCACCAACCGTGCGTACAATCGCTGGTACAAGAACATCTACGTCTGCGAGCAGCCGCTGGCGACGTTCCGCTGCCCGTCGTCCACGTTTCCGGACCAGGTTGCCGACATTTCCGGTGACAACTGGATCGTCCAGCGCCGGGCACCGACGAACTATCTCGGCTGCGTCACCAGCAGTCTCACTGTCGATCGTCGGCGGCAGGTGGCCAACGCCCCATGGGGAGGCAGTGCGGCGACCGAGGTGATTCACGACCTCGAGGGGGTGATCACCAATCGTGTTCCACACCAACGGATCACCTTCAACGGGAAATCGTATGGGCTGACCGGGACTCGGATCGCGAGCGTCACCGACGGCACGTCGTCGACGATCCTCATCGGTGAAGCCGAGCCCGATCTCACGGCCGTTCCCGAGATGGGGGTGGTTCGCGAGAACAACGCGATCAACTTCGGTCGCAAGGACCATTGGCTGTACGGCGGCGACGACGTCGACACCACCAATCAAGGCGACATGTCGGAGCATCTCGGGTCCACGGCCGTTCCCATCAACGCGCGAAAAGTCCCGCCGGGAAGTGCCGCCTTCGCCGCGTACGAGTTCAGTTTCGGGAGTCGGCATCCCGGCGGTGCGACGTTCGGCCTCACCGACGGTTCGGTCAGGTACATCGCCGACTCGATCGATGCAGCCACCTACGCGGCCCTGGGATCCCGCGGGAACGGCGAGGTGGCGGCGACCCCGGATTGATTCGCGGCGCTGCCTCGGGGAGTGACATGATGACTGTCGACGGAAGGGCGATGCAGGGCGCGGGCGGGCCGGCAATCACCGCGGCGCGTCTGCGGTCCGGAGGCGCCCTTCTCGTGGCGTGGTTGTGTGCGGTTTCAACCGCGGCCGGACATGACGGTCCCGACCCGCGCTGCCAGTGGCTGTTTCGTGGCGGCAGTCTGCACGACGGTGTTCTCGTGTCCGAAGCCGGTCCCGATTTGAAAGTCGCAGGGGAACCGCGTCTTCTCAGCGAAGGACCCCTGCGGGGCCTCCTGCTCGACGGAAACGAAACGTCGTTCGTCGCCACCGCGCCATGGGCCGATGTCCGGCGCGGTCTTCCGAGCAGGCATCTGACGGTCTCGGCATGGGTCGGTGTCGACGAGCTGCTGCCGTACGGCGGGATCATCGGCGCGTTCCAGGACAATGGCGATGCCGAACGCGGCTGGGTGTTGGGGTACGATCAGACGACATTCACATTCGCGCTGGCCGCGCAGGGCGCTGACGACGGCAACGGCCGGATGACGTACGTCCGCGGCGTGACGACTCCCGAACCGGGTCGGTGGTATCACGTCTGCGGGGTGTATGACGGGGCGACGATGCAACTCTGGGTCAATGGCGTGGTCGAGGGCGAGTCGCGCGACCAACAGGGTGACATCCTCTATCCCGATGACGCGCGGCTCGTCGTCGGAGGCTACGTCGATGCGGACGAGTCGTTCCTGCTCACGGGCAGACTCGCGCAGGTTGCCGTCTACGATCTCGCTGCCACCGGACAGTGGATCGAGCACGAGTTCGCCCATTACCGCGCGGCAGCCCTCGCCCCGCCGGCAGTCACCCCCGCCGCGGCAGCCTCGTTCGTCGTCCGGCCATACCTGCAGTTCGCGACCACCACTTCGATTCGAGTGATGTGCGAAACCGATCGTCCGGCTTCCGTCCGTGTCCGCTTCGGGGAGACGGCGCGGTTCGACCGTGAGGTGACGGCGGCGACCGACGATCGGCTCCTCCACACGGCGGTCCTCGACGGTCTTGCCGCCGAGACCGGCCACTACTACCAGGTGATCATCGATGGCGACAGCACTCCGGACGTCGCCCGTAGCGATCCGGGATCGTTCCAGACAGCCGCCCTGCCAGAAACCCCGTTCGCCTTTACCGTCATCGCCGACACGCAGGGCAATCCGGCCGTCAACGGTGCTTTGGCAAAGCTCGCGTGGGGATTGCGCCCCAACTTCCTCGTCGTTCCCGGAGATCTGGTCGAAGATGGTCCGGTGAAGCGGCAGTGGGTAGAGGAATTCTTCGCCAGCATGGCGCCGCTGTTCGCCCGCGTCCCGTTCTACCCCGTGCTCGGCAACCACGAGCGTGACGCCGACCACTACTACCGTTACATGGACCTCCCGGCACCGGAATACCGGTATGCATTCGACTACGGCAACGCCCGATTCTTCATGCTCGACTCCAACAAGAAGCTCGACCCGGACAGCGAACAGTACCGCTGGCTCGACGAACAGCTCACGACGCTGCGCCGCGCCCGCGCTGCCGGCACCGCGCACACGGTGTGGACGTTCGTCGCCTACCACCATCCGTCGTACTCGTCCGACGAGGATGACTACGGCAACTTGTGGAAAGGCAGGAGCACCTGGGGTGACACGCGGATCCGCCCGTTGACGAAGCTGTTCGACGAGTACGGCGTCGATATCGTGTGGAACGGCCACATCCATTCCTACGAGCGCACGTGGCCGGTGCGCGGAGGGACCGTCGTCGAAGACGGTGGCACGATCTACATGATCACCGGCGGTGGGGGAGGCGGGCTCGAACAAGCCGGACCGATCCGCCCTCCGTTTCAAAACAACGTCCGGCGGGGGCATCACTTCGTGTTCGTATCGGTCAACGGGCATGAGTTGGAATTGAAGAGCTATGGCTTGGAAGGCCAGCTGTTCGACACCTTGACAGTCCGCAAACCACGACCCGATGGACCGTCGGCACGATGACTCCGCGGCCGCTGGCCCGGGGCACGGCGTCGTCACCGCGGGGATTCGCCGTGCCGCGCCAGCCATGCCAAACCGCGGTCGATCTCCTCATGGTGTTGGAGGCGGGATTGCTCCAGCAACCGGGCCCGAGTCGCTGCGTCGTAGGGCACTCCGGGCTGCTTCGCGTAGCAGCCGACGATCGTCCGCCAGTCGATCGAGGCGACTCGTTCGGGGCGCCGCAGATGACCGAGGACACGGTCGACGCCGGCAGGGACATCGGCGAGGAACCGATCGAAGTCGAACCTCTTCGTCCGGCCGGGATAGTCGCGCGCCAGCTCGGCCAACGACAGCGATTCGCAGAGCCACGCCATGGCCGCCGCCTCCCCGATCGACAGCTCCTCGACGCGTTGCCCGGTCGCACGGCCGAACGCCTGCAGGCGCCGCAACCGCGATTCCGCACCGCCACGGACGTCCCCCGGTGCGCCGTCGAGTACCGCCGCGAGGAACGTCTCCACCGGTACCTCGAGGAGCACCGCGCGGGAGTCGGGAACCGCATCAAGGAGCCGCGCGGCAATGGCGTTGGCATGGCTGGTCGCCTTGATGACAGGCCGTTGACCGGGGTGGAATCCGCGCGACCACAGCCGCAGCAACAGCCCCAGGCGGTCGGCATGCTCCCCCCGGGCAATCGAGCGCAGCAGCAGCGGCTCGCGGAGCGCCAGCACCGACGGGACCTCGCCCACCAGCCGCGAGATCAACGTCGACCCGGCATGGGACACGTGAAAGATGAAGTCACAGCCCGGCGGCTGCTCCGGGCACCAGTCTTCCAGCCACTTCCACGGGACGTCTCCGACGCGCGAGTGCGGGCCGAGCAGACGCTGATCGAGAAAACTCGCCGCGCGGTAGTCCTGTTCGGTGAGAGCGACGAACCGGACTCCCGCAGCCACGACGTCGAGGGGAAACAGCGCCGCCGAAGCGAGCACCGCCTGCCGCAGCTGATCGACCGAAAACGTCACGAGGAATTCCACCGGGCGTTAAAGGCGATCGAAATCCTCTTTCCCGGGCCCGTATGCGGGTGAACGAAGTGATAGAGCCAGCCTGGAAACAGCACGAGCAGGCCGGGTTGCGGGCGGACAAGCAGGCGCTGTCCGTACGGGGACGCGGGCGTCTCGATCATCTCGGTGAACGCCCGCGGGTCGTGGAGCTCCAACAGCCCGCCGAGGCCTCCGGCAGACGCCGCACTGGAGGGCGTAACACTGTCAGCTCCCGGAACACCCATCGGATAGTAACACCCCGACCAGGCACTTCCGGGATGGTTGTGGGTGCGGTGGTAATGCCCCGGTGCGGCAACGTTGGCCCAGGCGGAGATCGAGAAACTCCCGCGTGGCCCCCCTGGCGCGACGCGGGCTTCGGGAAGCCGCGCGGTGGCGGCGACCATCTCGGCGAGCCCGGCGGAAATCCAGGAACGCAGCGTGACGACCGCGCTCCCGGGCCAGTCGAGCAGATCGGCCGCGGAATGCCAGCCGCCGACGTTCGCGAAGTCATGGCTTCCCGAGCTCGCCATGCGGCGGAGGATGTCGGCGGTGAGCGCCGTGTCCACAGCCGCGGTATCGGGCAACGCGAACTGACCGATCAAGGTGGGAAAGGCGGCGACCACTGAGCCGCCCGGCCGGCGCTCCGGCGAACTACCCGAAACGTGAGCCACTGAAGTCATCGCGCGGTGATCCTCCGGTGTCGGGATCGGACTGACAGCGGTCCACGATGAACGAGTCGAAAACCCGACCGAGTGAGGGGCAAGCTGAGATGGCGACGGAATCTGACGGTGGCGACGGCCTGCGCGGGGTCCAGGCGTGGGCAACGATGTTCTTCCTCCGGCAGTGGCGCGACTTCGAGCGCTGGCGTGAACCGATCGTGGAACACGTCCGCATCCTGCGGCAGCGGCAGCGAACCACGGTCGACAGCGATGTGGCGATCGGCTCCAAGCCGGCAGCAGGGCTCGCCGAGAGCGACTTCGACCTGTTTGCCCATTCGGCCGATGAATTCGCCGCGCTGATCGAATTCATCCGTGGCACGGTCGCCATGGCGGCGACTATCGCCAACACCCCATCGGGAACGCCCGCCGAGCTCGTCGTCGAGCTCGTCGACAGCTGGTATCACGTGACGAATGACTCGGGATTTCACGATGCTCACTGGCATGACGGCTGCAGCTGGTGCGGGATCTTCTACGTCGCGGTCGGTGACTCCGGGCCCTCGCCGAGCGGGGCCGCGCCCAACGGCGGAAGCCGATTCTACTCGCCACTGCTCACGGGAGGTGGCTACCGCGACTTCGGCAATCGCTACCTGACACCGTCGCTCGACGTGCCGATCCGCGACGGCATGCTGCTGATTTTTCCGTCGTATCTGCTGCACGCCGCCCTCCCATACCGCGGCCACGCCGACCGCATCGTCATCGCCTTCAACGCCCGGGTCCATCTGCGGGAGGACGCGCCCACGGCGACCCGGGGCCAGGCCCCGCCCCGCCGGCCGCGGTGACAGCAAGACCGGTCCGCCGCCATCTCGCGCGAGGGTTTCACGAAATCCTCGCACGCCGCTTGCGTGAATCGGACAAATGGTCCGTACGATCCTCTCCGAGTTTGTTGTCGGCTGTCATCATCATCGTCCAGTCCGGAGCCTCTTCATGTCGCCTTCTCGTCGCACCGGCTTCACGCTGGTGGAGTTGCTCGTCGTCATCGCCATCATCGGCACCCTCGTCGGACTGCTGCTTCCCGCGGTCCAGGCTGCCCGCGAAGCGGCGCGGCGCAGTGCCTGCGGCAACAACCTCAAGCAACTCGGCCTTGCGGCACTCAACGTCGAATCCGCGACCAAGCGCTTGCCTGCAAGCCTCGTCGTCGAACTCGGCCTGCCCCCCGGCACGTCCGGCCAGCCCGGTTTCCCCTATCCCGGCGTGGTCCATGCGTGGACGATCGCACTGCTCCCCTACATGGAGCAACAGACGCTGTTCAGTGCCTACAACCAAAAGTTACCCTGGATGTCATCTCCGTCGATCGTCCCGGGAACGCCCGACAACCAGGCGGTCCTGCGGAACCCGATCCCGACGCTCATCTGCCCGTCGGCTCCGGGCGGAGCGGAGCGGACGGTGTCGGGGGTGTTCACGTTCGCCGCGCCGTTCCCTTACCAGCGGCTCGCCGTGACCGACTATGCCACCAACAGCTCGATCAATCCCGGGTCGATCACGTTTTTCGGGTATCCCGCCGGCACGCAGCAGGCGGCACTGTTCAGCGCGATGCGGCCGGCAGCCCGCGGGGCGGGTGTGGCGGCCGGCCTCGTTCCTGGTCTGCAGGTCGGCGAGGCCCACCGGATGGCCGCCATCACCGACGGGACCACGGCCACGATCCTCCTCTGTGAGGATGCCGGTCGTCCCGATTTCTTCATCGGTGTGGCGCGGCAGTCCGGAGTGCAGCTCAACGACGGCGGGTGGGGCCATCACGAGAATGACTACGGCCTCGACGGTGCCGTCGCCGGGACCAGGACGGCTCCGGGGAACTGCGTGATCAACTGCCACAACGACAACGAGACGTTCGCGTTTCACCCCGGCGTGGCCGGCCACGTGTTCACCGACGGCAGCGTCCGTTTCCTCGCCGATTCGATCACCCCGCAGGTTTACGCCGCGTTGCTGACCGCGTCGTGCGCGGGAATGACGCCGGCCGAGACGTCGCCGGTGAGCGAATGAGCCCCGGCACGATCATCGAGGGCGCCCGCGCGATCGCCGTGCTGCCGTCCTCACGGTGGTGGCTCGTGGTTGGCTGCGCGGTCCTTGCCGGATGCGGTCCGCGCGGCGGACCGCGCCCCGTGGCCGCAGGCGGCAGGGTCGTCACCGCGGCGGGCACGCCCTGCGGAGGGGCCCTGGTCGTGTTCCACCCGCAGGCCGCCGATCGAGTGAACGCGGCGAAGCCCGTGGCGACGACGGCTGACGACGGATCGTTCCGCCTCACGACCGGCTCTCCGGACGACGGCGCCGTTCCCGGGGAATATGGCGTGACCGTCGTCTGGCCAGAGCGGGCCAAGGAGGGGCGCTTGTCGCTGTCGAGCGAAGGCGGCGGCGGCGGCGGACCGGATCGTCTCGGCGGCCGGTATGGGAATCCCGGTCGGCCCAAGATCAAGGTCACGATTCCGCCGACAGGCGATCCGGCCCTGACGATCACGGTCGAGGGAGGTTGAGGGCGTTGCCGTGACGGCTAGCGCGGGTGTCACCTTCCCTAAGGGCCTGCTACCTTCAGGCACGAGGGAGCACTCCCATGGCCGTCACGATCGTCTGGTTCCGCCGCGACCTGCGCCTCGATGACAACCCGGCGCTGGCGGCGGCCGCGGCCCGCGGCGCGGTCGTGCCGCTCTACGTCCACGCCCCCGAGGAGGAGGCACCGTGGGAGCCCGGCGGGGCGTCGCGCTGGTGGCTCCACGGGTCACTCGGCAGCCTCTCCGGCGCGCTTGCCAAGGCCGGGGTGGCGCTCGTCGTGCGGCGCGGGCCGTCGGCGAAGGCCCTTCGGGAGGTGGCGCAGGCCGCCGGAGCCACGCACGTCGCCTGGAACCGCCTCCGTGAGCCGGCGCTCGTGGCCCGCGACACCACGATCAAGAAGGAGCTCGCTGCCGCCGGCCTCGAGGTCGAGAGCTTCAACGGATCGCTGCTCCACGAGCCGACGCACGTGGCGACGAAAGAGGGGCGGCCCTACCAGGTGTTCACGCCGTTCTGGCGGGCGCTGTTGTCGCGCGACGAGCCCGACGTGCCGCGCGCCGCGCCGCGGAAGTTGACCCCCGCGGCGAAGGGCGCCGGGCTGGCGAGCGTGCCGATCGAATCGCTCGGCCTCCTCCCGCGGATCGACTGGGCCGGCACGATGCGCACGACCTGGGTGCCCGGCGAGGCGGCGGCGCGAAAGCGGCTCGACCGGTTCCTCGACCGCGGCCTGGCCGGCTACGGCACCGAGCGCGACCGCCCCGACCACGACGGCACGAGCGCCCTGAGCCCGCACCTCCACTTCGGAGAGATCTCGCCGCGGCGGATCTGGCACGCGGTCCGCGACGCGGTGGGGGGCAAACCGGCGGCGAAGATCACCGGCAGCCCCGAGGTCTATCTCCGCGAGCTGGGCTGGCGCGAGTTCGCCTCCCACCTGCTCCACCACTTCCCGCACACCCCTGATGCGCCGCTGCGGCAGCAGTACGCTGCCTTCCCCTGGGTGGAAGACCCGGTCGGGCTCGAGGCCTGGCAGCGCGGCCGGACCGGGTTTCCGATCGTCGACGCCGGGATGCGGCAGTTGTGGGCCACCGGCTGGATGCACAACCGCGTGCGGATGATCGTCGCCAGTTTCCTCGTCAAGGACCTGCGGATCTCCTGGCTCGAGGGGGCGCGCTGGTTCTTCGACACGCTCGTCGACGCCGATTTGGCCGCCAACACGCTCGGCTGGCAGTGGGCGGCCGGCTGCGGCGCCGACGCCGCCCCTTATTTCCGGATCTTCAATCCGACGAGCCAAGGGGAGAAGTTCGACCCCGACGGCGCCTACGTGCGGAAGTGGGTGCCGGAGCTGGCCCGGCTCGATGCCGACGTGATCCACGAACCGGCGGCGGCCAAGCCGCTCGAGCGCAACGGCCTCGTCCTCGGCCGCGACTACCCCGAGCCGATCGTCGATCATGCCGAGGCGCGGAAACTGGCGCTGGCGGCGCTGGCGAAGGTTTCGGCGAAGCGCTAGCAGCCCGTGGACAAAGCCCTCTGAGGCCATGGTCCACTCGGGCGACGGCGGGAAACGCCGATGGTTTCCTGGGCCGCCAGCGGCCGCATCCGGCGGCCGGGCACGTTCTCCCGGGCCCGAAGAAGGGCGGAAATCAGGTTCTGACCGATGTTGTCCAATGGACCAGATCGGTCAAAGGGGTGTTTTGGCATTTGGATTCCACGAGAGTTCGGGTGCTTCCGGCATGTTCGGGTGTCATCGCGGCGGGCGCAGCCTCCGCTCAGGCTCTGCAGAGGGGGCCGCCCCCCGCGCCTTTGCCCGCGCATCGAGTCGCAGCCCGGGGTGACGGGCTGATGCGAGGCCGTGTCGGAGGTCGCCCGGTTCTTCGTCAACCGCGGCCTGCAGCCCCGGCTCAACCACGTCCGCTCGAAGGAAAAGGTGGAGATCGATCTCCTCGTCCACCTTTCCAACGGCCGTACGATCGCGATCGAGGTCAGGTCGTCAGCGACCGGCTTCGACAAGCCGCAGCTCCGCCTCCTCGACACGCTCGGCCTGGATGTGGTGGAACGCCGGGTGGTGACACCGTCCGGGGGGAAGAGCCAGGCGACGGCGAAAGTGGTGCCGTTCACCGCGATCTGGGACGAGCTCGACCGCGTGGAGCCGTCGCTCCAGTGAATGCCCACCGATCGCGGTGCGCGGCCGCCGACTCGTCCAGAAAAGGCGCATCCGGAAAGTTCATGGGCAAAACGCTGCTGGCCGACGCTGCGTTCCCATCCACATGACCCGCGAAGCCACTCTGCAGAGCCCGAGCGGAGGCTTGGAAAACGGTGCCAGCCCAAAAACGGGACAGTCACCGCGCGGATCCCAGTCCCTTTTTCTCGTTGGCCATCGGCGGATGTCGCGTTTCCCGGCCTGTTGGGTCGCCGCTACCCGGTTGGTGCGACACAATCCCGCTTCGTCACTTTATCGGCCGGGGATTATTGACAGCCTGGGGTGGAAGGAATGGTGACCTTTCGAAGTCGTTGCTTCTTCTCCGGATCCGCTCCTGCAAGCCCCCACCGGTCGCGCCATTCCCCGGCTGCCGACGGCAATCCGGCAGGCCTTCCTCATGGAGCGAGTTTGCTCCCCGTGCCTGCGGAGGTGCTGGGGGGGCTTCTCAGCGTGAGTTGCCCACCGGGACGGCTGCGCAGACACTGAGCCTGATGCCCGTGGGGTATGGCGGGTGCGTGCTCGCGCGGACCACGTATCCGATGGAGAACCTCCGATGAACGCTCTTCGCGTCACACGCCTTGCCGCCGCGCTTGTCGTCGCCCTGGCTGTGACGGCTGCCCCTGCCATCACGATCGACTGGGTGACGGTCGGTGATCCGGGGAATGCCGCGGACACCACGGGGGACCCGAATCCCGCCGGTGCCGTGGCGGACTCGTTCCGGATCATGAAATACGAATTCACGAACCAGCAGTACACCGCGTTCCTGAACTCCGTGGCGGCGACCGACACCCACTCGCTCTACAACGCCAGCATGGGCAGCGACGTCCGTGGCGGCATCACGCAAAGCGGCACGTCGGGGGGATACACCTACGCGGTCAAGCCGAACATGGGCGACAAGCCGGTGAACTTCGTGAGTTGGTTCGATGCGGCGCGGGTGGCAAACTGGCTGATGAACGGTGCGACGAGCTCGTCGAGCACGGAGACGGGCGCCTACACGCTGAGCGGTGCGACCAGCGGCAACGCCCCGGCGGTGAACCCGGGGGCGACGTTCTTTATCCCGACGGAAAACCAGTGGTACAAGGCGGCGTACTACAAGGGCGGCAGTACGAATGCGGGCTACTGGAATTTCGGCACCCAGAGCGACACCCCACCGGCGGCGGTGAATGCCACCACCGTGGGCATCGGCATGGCCGGCGGCGTGAGTCCCGTCACGAGCGGCAACCTGGCGAATTACGGTTTGGTCGCCGATTGGAACGGTCAGGACGGCAACGTGACGACGGTGGGCACCAACGGCGGCCCGAGTGCGTACGGCGCGTTCGACATGAGCGGGAACCTCTGGGAATGGAACGACCTGGCGGGTGTTGGCGGCTCGACGGTCGGGCGCCGGGGTGGCGACTTCTGGAGCCAATATCTTCAAATGATGGCCACCGCCAGAGGCACTTCCGATCCGTCGAGCGAGTTCCTCCTCTATGGTTTTCGTCTCGCAGGCTCTGTCAGCGGCCCCTTCGGCGTTCCGGAGATCGACCCCGCTGGCCTGGGCTCGGTGCTGGCTCTCGTGACCGGCGCTCTCGGCCTCCTCGAGCGGCGGCGGTCGCGCCGCTGACGGCTGCCTGAGACCTTCGTGCAGCCGGCAACGTCGTCGGTAGAACCCGAAGCGCGCTCCTTGCGATCCCGTCCACGGGACCGGCGAAGCCCCTCTGCAGAACCCGGGCAGAGGCTTGCGCCGAAAACGGAGACAGGCACCTCGGAGGACCTCGGGGCCAGTCCCCTTTTTCTCGCTGGTCAGGGGATCATCGTGGTCAGGGGATCATCACACCGCGGGTGAAGACCATCGCGGCGCCGGCGGACACGATCGCCCTGCGGGCCTGGCTGTCGGCGCGGAACCCGAAAAACATGGCGCGGATCTCGGCCCCGGGGGTCGATTCCCGCACCCACTCGACCACCTTGAGGAACCGGCGGACTTCGCTGGCGCTGACCGCCGCCTTGACCTCGCAGAGGATGATCACCGGCGCGCTGTCGATCGTGCCACGGATGACGACGTCGAACTCCGTCGGCTTGCCGGCGACGGCGATCTCCTCCGGGCCGGCCGACGCGATCACCATGCCCTGGTGGTGTTCGAGCAACTCGGGGACCAAGTCGCAGGCAAAGTCCTCGAGGCTGCCGCCGAGGGCTCCGGCAAGGCCGCCGACCTGCTTGGCAAGGTCCTTCACGGCCCAGGTCGTCTGCATCTGGGCTTCGGCAAGCTCCTCGACACGGGCTTCGGTTCGCCTCTGGGCCTCGGTGAGCTCCTCGACCCGGGCTTCGGTGCGCCCCTGAGCCTCGGCGAGTTCCTCGACACGGGCTTCGGTTCGTTTCTGGGCCTCGGCGAGCTCCTCGACGCGGGCTTCGGTGCGTTTCTGGGCCTCGGCGAGCTCCTCGACGCGGACTTCGGTGCGCCCCTGGGCCTCGGCGAGTTCCTCGACGTGGGCTTCAGTGCGCTGCTGCGCCCCGGCCAACTCCTTGACGACGGCGGTGAGCTCGTTGAATTCGGCGCGGTGGATCAGCTCGTCGTGCGACTCGACGAACACCGTGGCCATGAGCGAGGCCTGCGGCTCGGGAAACTGCTCGAGGAGCTTGGTGCGGATCGACGAGATCGTGGCCATGGTTCACAGGTTCCGGGAAGTTCCCTGTGGGAGTGTACAGGCGTTCCTGCCGAGGGGCAACGCCCGCACAGCGCCGAACCACCGCGCGGGCTCGGCAGAGGGGCGTCGTGGGGCCCTTTCCATGGCACGCCGGATGCCTGCCCAGGAAAGTACTTCTCGCCGGTCCGGTCGGTAGCCCCGCGGGCGTCCCGGAGATCGACCCCGCGGGCACCGGCTCGGTGCTGGCTGTCGTGACCGACCCTCTCGGTCCCGTGCTACTGCCGCTTTTCGACCTCGGCCAGGCGAGAGCGCACCTTGTCGACGACGATCTTCCGCTGCTGGTCGTCCCCCACCTTGTCGGCCGCCTTGTCGGCCTCGCCGAGGAGGGCGAGGGCGGTCTTCGTGTCGCCGGCGGCGACGGCGGCGTTGGCCACGGCCAGCAGGGCATAGGCGCGGCTCTCGGCCCGCTCCACGCTCTTCGCCGCGGCGGCCGCCTCCTCGACGAGCTTCCCCGCCTCGTCCTTTTGGCCGCTCCGGGCGCGGACGTCGGCCGCGGCCGCGAGGGCCTCCGCCTTGGCACGCGGTTCACCCACGCCACGGGCGCTCTCCTCCAACCGGCTGACCATGTCGGCGGCGGCATCGGCGATGCCGGCGCGCGTGTAGCCGAGGGCCACGGCCGCCAGCGCCTCGGCGCGGAACCGGTCGTCGGCGGCATCGGCCGCGGCGGTCGCCTTGTCGAGGAGATCGCGGGCCAGCGACGCGTCGCCCCCCGCATCCTTGTCGCCGGCGATTCCCCCCGCCCCGGCGAGGGCTTGGGCGCGGCGGACGGGGTCTTCGATCGCCGCGCCGCGCGTGCCCGCCAGCGCCGCCGCCTCGCGGGCCTTCTTCTTGTCGCCCACCTCGCCGAGCGCCGCCGCGACGTCGACGAGCCGGGGGGCGAAGATCGCCGCGTCGCCGTCGGCCTTGAGGCGGTCGAAGGCGCGGTTGGCCGTGTCGCGGGCGCCCGACAGATCGCCCGCCGACAACTGCTGCCGGGCGATTTTCACCAGGGCCGCCGCCTGCTTCTCGGGAGTCGCCTCCTTCTCAGCGCGCTCGAGACGCTGCGCGATCGAGAGCGTGCCCCCCTTCTTCGCCGGTTTCGTGCCACAGCCGACGGCGGCCACGGCCGCCGCGAGCGCGAGGAACAGGGCATTCGACCGATGGCGGCGCGCGGGCATGGCGGCGGGATCCTCGGGCGTTCGGGAAGGGATGGAAAGTCTCAGAACCGCAGCCGCGCCGCGGCGAGGCGGGCGCGCGTCTCGGCCATCAGCTCGTCTTCGGCGGCTTCGTCGGCGGCCTCGTAGGTGACCGAGAAGCGGAGGTGGGCACCACAGTCGTCCCACGGCACGGTCGAGACCGACAGCTCGTGGATGAGGAACTGGCTGGCGTCCTGGGCCGTGGCGAACGAGCGCTCGCCGGCGCCGACCGGGCTTTTCGTATAGAGGAAGTAGGTGCCGCCGGGCATCCGGCAGTCGAAGCCCACCTGGCGGAGGACGGCGACCAGCTTCTCGAGGCGCCGGCGGTACTTGGCACGCACCGCCTGCGGGATCGCCGGGTCGGCCAGCGCCGTCACCGCCGCCTTCTGGATCGCCATGAACTGGCCGGAGTCGCAGTTGTCCTTGACGTCGGCAAAGGCGCGGACGAGCCGCTCGTGGCCGCACACCCACCCCAGCCGCCAGCCGATCATGTGGAAGCCCTTCGACATCGAGTGGACCTCCACCCCGACCTCCTTCGCCCCGTCGATCGAGAGGAAGGAGAGCGGCTCGGCGTCGTAGGAGAGCATGATGTGGGCGGCATCCTGGACGACCACGATCCGGTGGCGGTGGGCGAACTCGACCACCCGGGAATAGAAGTCGCGCGTCGCCGCCCGGCCGGTCGGGCTGTTGGGATAGCAGAGGACGAGGAGCTTTGCCCGGGCGAGGATGTCGGCGGGGATGCCGTCGAGATCGGGGAAGAAGGCGTTTTCCGGCAGGAGCGGCAGGCGGTGCACCGTGCCGCCGAACCAGCGCGTGGCGGTGCCGGCGACGGGATAGCCGGGGACCGTCATCAGCGTGACGTCGCCGGGGTCGATGAACGCCGCGGGGATCATCGACAGGGCGGTCTTCGAGCCGATGCAGTGATTGACCTCGGAGACGGGGTCGAGGACGACGCCGAACTCGCGGGCCATGAAGGCCGCGGCCGCCTCCTTGTAGGCGGCGATGCCGTTGTCGGCGTAGCCGCGGTTCTCGGGGCGGTCGATCTCGCGGTGCATCGCCTCGCGGACCGCGGCCGGGGCCATCTCGTCGTTCTCGCCGATCCCGAAATCGAGCATCCGGCGCTCCGGGTGGTCGGCCATCGCCTTCCGCTTGGCGCGCTTGATGAGCTCGAACTTGTAGATCTCGTTCCCCTTGCCGAACTGGGCGCCGCCGATGCGGGCGGCGAACCGGTCTTGGAACCAGGGGTCGGCGGCGGGGGCGGTGATCGTGGCCATGCGTCGGAAAACACTCCGTGTCGGGCAGCGCGGCGTGCGGGAAGGCGTTGCGCAAGGAAAAAAGTATACGGATCGCCCGCGCGGCGCCCGCCGTCACCGGCGTGCGGCGCGGGGCCGACGGCCGCCGTGGGGCACCGTCGATGGCATCCCCAGAAGAGGGGATTCCGTGGTCGTCCTCACAAGGGGGGTTCGGGGGAAAAAGGGGGCCAACCCGCGGAGATTTGCCCTGATTGATTCCGCTGCGGCGCGGGGGTGGAGTGAGGAGGTCGGTTTTCCCCGTCCACCTCCGATCCAGCCATGCACCAGCCTGCCTTCCACACCTGCCCACCGAAGACTCGGAGAGCGCCGGGCGGATTCGGGCCCTTCGACGACGACTTCGATCCGTTCGAGGACGAGAACGAGGCCAGTGTCCTCATTCCACTCGATCGAAGGCCTCAGACGGCATCCGGCGTCGGGTGCTGCCAGGGAGCGCGGTAGGGGCGGGCGAGGAGTGCCTCAGCCTCCGCGTCGCCGACGACGTTGCCCTCTGGATCGAGATGGATCGTCCGGCCGAGACGCATCGCCAGATTGGCGAGGATGCAGACCGCCGACGAGACGTGCCCTTCCTCGATGTCGGCCACCGGCCGGCGCCCCGCGGCCCGGGCGGCGAGGAAATCCTCCATGTGGCGGCGGGTCGCCGGGGCGGCGAACGCCTCGGTCTCCTTGTGGGCGGTGTCGGCCGGGAACAGCTCCCGTTCGTCGAGGAACGTCCCCTTCTCCGCCGCGCCGCCCCCCTTGGGCTGGAAGTCGTAGGACTGGACCGAGATTTTGAGCGTGCCCTTGTCGCCGTACAGCGTCGCCCCCCAGGGATAGGCCGGGTCGGGGTTTTCGCCCCAATTCCGCTGCGTCCACACCACCTGGACGGCGCCATGGTCGAAGAGGGCCGTCTGGGTGTCGTGGAGCTTGATCGTCGAATCGGCCGGCCTGAGCAGGGCGCCGCCGCTGGCGGCGATCCGCTTCGGCCACGACAGCCCGAGGAAGAACCGCACCAGGTCGTAGAAGTGGACGCACAGGTCGCCGGTCTGGCCGTTGCTGAACTCGATGCAGTCGCGCCACGACCGGGGGTGAAGCTGGGGGTGGAAGTCGATCAGCGGCGCCGGGCCGCAATATGTCTCCCAGTCGAGCGTGGCCGGCGGCGGGGCGGCCGGCGGAAACGCGGCCCGCGAGCCGTAGTAGCTGTGGATGTCGACGGCGGCGATCGTCCCGAGCTTGCCGCTGGCGACGTAACGGTCGCGGGCCTCGAGGAGGTGCGGGGTGCTGCGCCGCTGGAGCCCAACCTGAACGGTGCGGCCGTGCTTCCGCGCCGCGGCCACCATCGCCCGGCCTTCGACCACGTCGAAGCTGATCGGCTTCTGCACGTAGACGTCGCAGCCCGCCTGGCAGGCGGCGATCAAGGGCAGGCAGTGCCAGTGGTCGGGGGTGGCGACGAGGACGATCTGCGGCCGGGTCTCGGCGAGCAGCTTCCGGTAGTCGCCGTACAGCGGCGGCTTCTTCCCCGACGGCTGCCGCGCGGCGACGAGCTCCGCCGCCCCCTCGCGCATCGTCGAGTCGACGTCGCACAGCCCGACGACCTCGACCGGCGCCACCTGGATGAGATGGAACAGGTCGGTCTTGCCGTACCAGCCGCAGCCGACGAGTGCCACGCGGAGCGGAGCGGCGGCGGTCGGCTCGGCGCCGTCGGCCGCTGCCGCGAGGGTGCCGAGCGCCGCGGCGTGGGCGCCGCTGCGGAGGAAGTCGCGCCGCTGCATGGTCGGGGTTCCTGGGGCGATCGGGACAACCGCACACCGTCGCGCGGTGACCGACGATTATGCGCGACGGCCACCTGCCGGCTTCAGGGGGTGGCGGTCCGCGCGGGGGGCGGATCGGGAGGATCGCCGCGCCCCGCCGCCCAGCGCGTGCCGCGGCGGATGAAGTCTTCGAGCCCCGCGGTCTTTTCCGGATGCGGGCTGAAGCAGATCACCCGACCCCGTCCGAACGTGCCGGCCGCGATCGCCGTGGTGCCGACCATCACCCCGCCCGGAGCGCCGTTCTTGGCGATCTCGGTGCCGTACGTGGCCAGTCGCTCGTAGTCGGGGAGGTCGTTGCGGTTTCCCGGCGCCAACAGCGGCCCCTGGCCGTAGTAGCAGTCGATCGTGGCGTCGTCGGTGCCGAGCAGACGCCGCCCCGCCGGCGAGAGCTCGAGCACGACCGACCCGGTGCCACGGGCCCAGTGGCGGGTGTCGCGCACCTCGGCGTCGAGGATCGCCAGCGACCACGGGTAGTGCGCCGTCGCCAGGTAGGCTCCGGCGCAGATCCCGACGTAGCCGCCGCCGCGGCGGACGAACTCCTGGATCGAGCGGCGCCCTTCGTCGCCGAGCAGTTTGCTCTGCCCCGACCCGCTCCCGCCCGGGCAGACGACGACGTCGCACTCGCCGAGCACGGGACCGCGGAACTCCGCCGGTCCCGCCGTGCGGAACGAGAACTCCGCCGCTTCACCGAGGCAGCGGAGGAGGTTCTTGGGAGCCACGCCCGCGGTGCCGGTGCCGTGGACGTCGAGACAGACGATCCGGATCGGCCGCGGCGCCGGTTCGTCGGCACGGATGGGGCCGACGGCGAGGCCGGCGCACACCGCGCCGAGAGCCAGCCAGCAACGGTTTGGTGTCATGGACTGCGAACGCTCCGTGCGTCGACGAGCAAGGGGGCGGACGGGCCGGCCGTCGCCCGCTGGACAATGATGGCCCGAGCCGCGGACCGGTACCATACCCAGACCCGTTCCGGAGACCGACCCCGTGACCGCCGTTCAGCCGGGCCGTTACCGCCACTACAAGGGGCGCGACTACACCGTCCTCGGCGTGGCCCGCCACAGCGAGTCGCTCGAGGAGCTGGTCGTCTACCGCCAGGAGTATGGCGACCGCGGCCTGTGGGTGCGCCCGGCGGCGATGTTCGCCGAGACGGTCGTCGTCGACGGCGCACCGGTCCCGCGCTTCAGGCGGATCGACGACGGTGAATCGCGCTGAACGCACGGCGCGGCGAACGACTACCCCCGGCAGGGATCGAACCTGCGACCTACGGTTTAGGAAACCGTCGCTCTATCCACTGAGCTACGGGGGCGTCGGGCCGGCGCGGCAGATCGCGGACGCAGACCCAGGTCGTCGCCGCGAGGCGCCGCTTCCTTGCCGAGCATAGCCGTCGCCCAACGCGGGGAAAACCGCCGGCATGATCCCGCTGCCCGACGCCGTGGCGGTCCGGCTCATGGAACGGTGGCCCCGCGCGCCGATTCACCGATCCGGTACAGCGCCGTGTCGGTGCGGATGAACAGCGCACCGTCGGCGACCGCCGGCGTCGCGAAGATCCGGCCGTCGAGGACGTTTTTCGCCTCGAGCCGGAACGCGCGCCCCGTGGCGAGGACGAACGATTCCCCCTCGCGGTTGCAGGCGTAGATCCGCCCGCCGGCGACCAGCGGCGAGGCGCAGAAGTTGCCGCCGAGCCGCTCACTCCAGAGGATCTCGCCGCTGTGCGCGTCGAGCGTGGTGGCGATCCCCTTGTCGGCGACCATGAACAGCTCGTCGCCGACGACCAGCGGCGAGGGGATCGTCGGCACTCCTTTCTTGACGCGCCACGCGATCTCGGGCACCGGGGCGGCGGGCCGGATCGCGAGCAGTTCCGGCTGCATGTAGCCGGTGATCACGTACAGCAGGCCGTGAGCGGTGACCGGCCTCGGCACCGTCGAGAACCCGAGGACGCCGTAGGCCAGCTTCCAGTCCTCGCGCCCCGTCGCCGGATCGTAGCCATACAGCCAGTCGGCACCGGGTGAGACGACGACGTCGCGGCCACCGAGGTCCACGACCAGGGGCGTGCCGTAGGCCTTGCGGAGCTGCGGATCGTCGCGCATCACGCCCGACCGGGGCGTCCGCCAGGCGATCGCGCCGGTGGCGGTGTCGAAGGCGACGACCTCCTGGCGGTCCTTGCCGTCGCAGTGGACGACGAGCCGGTCATTCCACACCACCGGTGTGCTGCCAGGACCGTTCTCATGGTCGAGGCGCACCTCGCGCGAACGCCACGCGACGCGCGCCGTCTCCGTGTCGACGGCGGCGGTGCCGAAGTCGCCGAAGTGGCAGAACAACCGCCCGCCAGCGATGACCGGCGACGGCGAGGCGAAGGAATTGAGCGCGTGGATCGGCTGCGGGTCGTCGACGGTGAACAGCTCGACGTCGTGGAGCATCCGCCCCGTCGCCGCGTCGACGCACAGCGCGTGAAGTGTGACGGTGCCGGCGACGGACAGGGGCTCGCCGGGGGCCCGCCCCGCGAGGCGGCGCTGGCGCTGCTCCTCGGTCGGCTCCCGTTCGACCGCGGCAGTGAGCCACACCTGCCCGCCGGCGACGACCGGCGACGACCATCCGCGCCCCGGCACGACGGTCTTCCAGGCGACGTTGTCCGTCTCGCTCCACCGCACCGGCAGTGCCGCGGCGCCGCCGTGCCCCTGGCCGTCGGGGCCGCGCCACTGCGGCCAGTCGGAGGCCGGCGCGGACGCGGCCGCGAGCAGGGCCACCAGCGCGATGACGACCGCGGGCGGGGAGCTTGTGAAACGTGGCATGCGGCGGCCTCCGGGCGGACGGGCTCTTTTGTAGCTGGAGCGGGGGGGCGGAGAGAGGGGGATCGGCTCGCCCTCGGAAGCCACTCCCGGCTCGGCTTGCCCGGCGGCGTGGAATCGGACAAGGTGGGGGGAGACGGGGTCGTTCGGCCCCGCCGGCAGCGGGAGGGGTGGTGATGAACGCACGGCGCGGCGGTCGGGGATTGTTCGGGGCGCTGCTGGTGGCAGCGGTGGCGGCGGTCGCCGGCGCCGGCGAACTGCGCACCTGGCGCGATGCGACGGGGAGCTTCTCGCGCGAAGCCGAGTTCGTCCGGCTCGACGGCGACGTGGTCGTGCTCCGCCTCGAGGAGGGGCGCGAGATCCGCGTGCCGCTGGCGAAGCTCTCGGCGGCCGACCGGTCGTACGTCGCGAACCTCACGTCGCGGCCGGCCGAGCCGAAGCCCGACGCCACCAAGCCCTCCGAGCCGCCGATCGGGACGGCGGCAGCCGAAGCACAGGCCAAGCCGTACGTGCGGATCACCGTCCGCAGCTATGCAGCGCTGCTCGAAGCCGGCACCTATCTGGGCGAAGCCCTCCAGCAGCCGCTGGTGGCGATGGCGCTGCCGGGGGCGATGGCGGCCGCGACCGGCGGCAAGCCGCTGGCGGGGTTCGACGTCAAGCGGCCGTTGGTGGCGCTGGTGCCGGTGGTCGACGGCAAGCCGACGGAGATCGTGGTCTTCCTGCCGTTCAAGAGTGCCAAGCAGGCGCGCGACACGCTGAAGTCGATCTTCGCCGGGGGTCGCGAGGTCGACGGCCTCCTCGAGATGACGCTTCCCGGGGTGCCGCAGCCGGTGCTCGTCCGCTGCGACGAGGAGCACGCCGTGCTGTCGACGTCGGCCGCGGCGCTCGCCGCGGCACCGGCACCGGGCGGCACCGCGCCCACGGCCGACATCTCCGTGCGCGTCAACTACCAGACGCTGTCCGCCGAGTACGTCGCCACGATGATCGACCAGGCCGCGGCGCTCGAAGCGGAGCAGCGGAAGCAGCTCGAAGCCCAGCTCGGCTCGATGCCCGGGGCCGCGCAGGCGCTGGCCGGCGGGCGCTGGGCGTTCGACGCCGGCATGGAGGCGTCGCGTACGCTGGCCACCGACGCCGACTCGTTCCGTCTCGACCTCACGATCGACAGGAAGGGCAGGAAGCTCGCCCTCGACATGGCCCTGCTCGCCAAGCCCAGCTCGTCGCTGGCCGAAATGATGGACGGCTTCGCGGCGGTCGAAAGCCCGTTCGCCCCGCCGTCGGGGGCGGAGGTGCTCGACTGCGTCGTCTCGGTGCCGCTCAACCAGAAGGCCCGCGACCTGATCGCGACCACCGTCCAGCCCGCGTTCGGAAAGGTCCGGGAACTGATGGCCCCGCTCGCCGCCCAGCCCGGCGGGGAGACGGCCGTGCGCGCCGTCGAGGCGGCGATGGCGGCGGCGCGCGAGGTGCTGTCCGGAGACCGGCTCGATCAGCGCGTGTCGTTGTTCGCGGCGCAGCAAGGGGGGATGCAGACGCTGGTCGTGGCCCATGGCGCGAAGGCGGCGGCGTTCGGCAGCGCGTTCGAAGCAGCGGTCCGGGCGCTGCCGCAGGTTCCGGGGATGACGATCACGCCGGGAGTGAAGGAGGGGCCGGGGTTTCGCAGCCATGCGCTCGCTCCGGCACCGGGCCCGACCGGTGTCGCGCCCGGAGGCGGACCGATGCACCTCGCCTGCGGTTCGCAGGCGCTGGCGCTGACGATGGGACCGGAGTCGTTGGCGATGGGGGAGTGGGCTCTGGCCCAGCAGGCTGGTTCCGCGAAGCGCCCCCCGATCGTGCTGCGGATCGATCCGGGGCGCCTTGCGCCGCTCATGCCGGCCGCCACGCAGTTGGCTGCCGTGCTGCCGAGCCCCACCGGCGCTGCGCCAGCGGGAACCGGCGCGGGGGGCGACAACTACTCCAATTCGCCGCGCGGCCGTGCCGACGCGGTCGGTCAGGCGGCGCAGGGCGCGGGGGGCTACCCGGGGGGCGGGGGCGGTCCGCCGGGAGGAGGCGGCTATCCCAGCGGTGGCTATCCCGGCGGGACGCCGCCGGCCGGCAGCGGTTATCCGTCAGGCGGCGGTGTTCCGCCCACCGTGCCGCCGGCGGGCAGTGGCTATCCCGTCGGTGGCGGGTTCCCGTCTGATCCCAACGGAATCACACCCGGAGCGCCCGCGGCCGGCGCCGCGCTGCCCGGCGGATTGGTCGACTTGCAGGTGAAGCCGATCAAGCGGGGCATCCAACTCGACCTCGAGGTCGACGACGGGGCACTGCGGGCGATCGGAATGTTGCTCGCCGCCGGTGCGGCCGGACTGCCACCCGGGGCGATCCCGTCGCCGGGCGGGCCGGGTGGTCCGCCGGCAGGGTATCCCCAAGGGGGGATCGCCCCCGCCGCGGCACCTCCCGCATCGGGTCCGCCGCGCGGGCCGGCGACGATCCCGCCTGCCGCCGGCGTCGGCCCCTGACTGTCGGTGGACAAACGCCCTCCGAGGCCAGTGTCCCCGCAGGCGACCACGGGAAACGCCGAGGGTGTCCCGCGATCGCCAGCGGCCTCATTCGGCGGCCGATCACGTTTTCCACGGTCTGCCAAGGCGGCCTATGGGCAACGGCACCGCCACCGCTCCCTCACCCGCTTCCGCAGCCCACCCGGCCGCGGCGGCAGGGTTTCTCCAGGTTTCGCCGTTTCCGCCGCGGCTCCACGTTCGTGCCTCGTTCCTCATGCCTCAGGCCGAGGGTGACGAATATTCCGGGTGTGCCGGGTGTGCCGCCAGGAACGGACGGGGGGACGACTGGAATGACGCTCACGTCAGCCGACCGGCTCGGTCAGCCGCGCGGTCGGACCGGCGGCCCACGGTTCGTCGTCCTGATGCTGTCGCTGCTGGCCGTTCCGGCGGCGAGCGCACAGTGGCCGGAAGCCGACCCGCGCCAGTACGTCGTCGCCGAGGCGCTGTTTCTCCAGAAGAACAACGCCGCCGTCGATCGGCCGCTGGTCGTCGATGCGACCGCGCCGGCCACGCCGCTGCTCACCGCCGGCGACACGCAGAGCGTGATTGGCACCGGTGCCCGGCTGGCCTACGGCGAGTACGCCGCCGACGGCCTCGGCTGGGAAGCGGGCTGGCTCGGTGCCTGGGGCATGGATGCCAACTCGACCATCGGCAGCGCCGCCGGCACGCTCCAGGCGGCCGGCGAACTGGGCTTCACCTCCGCCGGCCTCTCGGGGGGCACGCTGGCGAGCGTCTCGACCGCCACGCAGCTCAATTCGGCCGAGTTCAACCTGCTGTTCCACGAGTACGACGGCGGCTACGACCGTTCGTCGCGCTATCCCTGGCAGCGCTGTGACTGGTACGCCGGTGGGCAGTGGGACTGGATCGTCGGCTTCCGCTGGGCCGGTCTCGAGGACGCGGCGACGCTGGGAATCGTGCCGGCGGGGGCGCCGGCGCCGAGCACCTACGGCGTCCAGGCGTCGTCGAACCTGTTCGCCGGCCAAATCGGCGCCCGCGGGCGCTGGAACTGGCAGCGCTGGGCGGCCGACTTCACCGCCAAGGTCGGCCCGGCGGGGACCTCGCTGCGGCAGTCGCAGCGGTTCTTCGACCAGCTCGCCCCCACGGATCCGTTTCGCACGGCGCGCGCCTCGACCGACGGCGACATGGGGATGATCGCCGAGATCACGATGGGAGGGGTGTGGCGGATCACCGACGTGTGGGGGCTGCGCTTCGGGTACGACCTGCTCTGGCTCACCGGCGTGGCACTGGCTGCCGATCAGTTCGACCTCTCGGCCAACGTCGATCCCCAGGCCGGAACCGCGATCGGCACGACGGGGAGCGTGTTCTTCCAGGGGGCGCACCTCGGCCTCGAGGCGCGCTGGTAGGCGACCGCCGCGGCGGTATGCTGTCGCGCGTGGTGCCGCGCGTCCCCCATCCCCCCGTCGAGCCGCCGCGCTCGCCCGTCCGCTTTCCCGACCCGCGCCGCGGCTCGCGCGAGAACGCCGGCGCCGTGGCGGTCGGCTGCGACTTCTCCCCCGGCACGCTGTTGGCGGCCTACCGGCGCGGGATCTTCCCCTGGCCCGAGGGCAGCGTCGCCGACGACGACGGGGAGCCGCTGGTGATCTGGTGTTCCCCCGACCCGCGCTGCATCTACCCGTTGGGCGAGACGGTCCACCGCCCGCGCCGTTTCGACCGCACGCTGCGGCGGCATCCGTTCGCCGTGACCGTCGACGAGGACTTCGCCGGCGTGGTGCGGATGTGCGGCCAGACGCGCCGCGGCGACACCTGGATCATCCCCGAGGTCGAACGCGGCTATGGCGAGCTCCACCGGCTCGGGTGGGCGCACAGCGTCGAGGTCTGGGAGACCGGGAACGGGGGACGTTCGCTCGTCGGCGGCATCTACGGCGTGGCGGTCGGCGGCCTGTTCGCCGGGGAGTCGATGTTCCACACGCGCCGCGACGCCTCGAAGATCGCCTTCGCGTTCCTCGTCGACCGGCTCCGGGCCCTCGGCTACGCTCTGTTCGACGTGCAGGTCGCCAATCCACACCTCGTGCGCCAGGGCTGTGTGGAGATCCCGCGGCGCGAGTACCTCACGCGCCTCGCGGCGGCGCTCGAGACACCACCGCCGGCCTGGAGCTGACGGGGGCTCAGGTCGTCTCCAGCAGCGCCACGTCGAATACCAGCGTGGCGTTGGCGGGGATCGAGCTTCCGGCGGGCGGGCTGGCACCGTAGGCGAGGTTCGCCGGGATGACGAGGATCCGCCGGCCGCCGACCTTCATCGACTGGATCCCTTCCCTGAACCCGGCGACGACGCCGGACAGGTTGAACGACGCACCGGTGTTGCCGTCGAACTTCGTCCCGTCGATCAGCCGGCCCTCGTAGTCGACCTTGACCGTCGCCGAGGCCGAGCTCGGGCTGACGCCGGTGCCGACGATCACGTCGCGGAACTTGAGCCCGGACGCGGTCGCCTGGAACACCGCCGACTGGACATCGTTGACCAGCCGCGACTCGGCGCTGGCGACCCGCGTCGCGCCGGCCCCGGAGGTCGTCGACCCCTTCGGCGCCCCGAGGACCGAGACCTGCTGGACGGCGGTGCCGACCGCGGAGGCCTGCGACAGCTGGATCGAGTCGATCCGCGCGTCGCCGTCGATGTCGATGCCGGCGGTCGTCACCGGACCGCGGCGGCTGGAAAGCGGCTGCGCGGCGAAGGCAGTGAACGCCGGTGCCAGCAGGGCGTTGGTGGCGCTGCCGACGCGGCCGTCGTAGATCTCGACCTGCGACGTCCCCCCTTGCCCCTGGGCCACGATGATGTCGGGGGTGGCGTCGGGATCGACCCGCCCCGTCGAGACGCTCAACCCGCCGCGGAACGCCGCGGTGAACGGCCGGATCGAATCGACGACCGCGGGCGTCGCCGCCGACAGATCGACGACCTGCACCAAGGGCGCGACCCCCGCCCCGCTGGCGACGACCAGCTCGGCCTTGCCGTCGGGGCGCGAGGCGTCGACGACCGCGCCGGAGGCGAACGTGCCGAAGTCGGCGGCCGACAGCGACACGCCGGTGAAGTTGCCGGGGATCGACGGCGTGAACGCCTTGGCGAAGGCCAGACCGCCGGCGGCGGTCGCATGGTAGACGCGGACCTCGCCGGCGCCGCTCGAGCGGGCGAAGGCGACGTCGTCGCGGCCGTCGGCGTTGAAATCGGCGACCGCCACCGCCAGGCCGCGCCGCTCGCCCGAGCCGAACGGTGCCAGGGAGTAGCGCGGATCCTTGACGAGCGTGACCGCGCCGGAGTCGCTCACGTCCTGTCGGAGGACGACGATCTCGGCGACGCGCCCCACGCCGGGGGTGGCGACGATCTCCGGCTTGCCGTCGCCGTCGAGGTCCCCGATCGCGGTCCGCACGCCCCCCTTGAAACCCGGTTCGAAGGCGAACGCGGTCGTCCGCGTGCCGCCCGTGGCCGGGTCGAGAAGGCGGACGATCGAGGTGCTGGCGTAGGCGGCGTCGTTGGTGGCGACGACCGACTTGGGGACGAACCGCAGCGTGGCGACGGCAGTGTTGTCGGCCGTGTTGCCGTCGCCGGCGAGCGACGCGTTGGCCGAGTTGACGAGCGCTCCGGTGGCGTTGGCGCCGATGGCGCCGGTGATCGTGAACCGCGCCGAACCGCCCGCCGGCATCGTCACAGTGGCGCCGATCGCGCCGAACCCGCTGGCCGGGCCGGTGGCGCCGCCGGCGTAGGTCGCCTTCCAGTTGGGCGACGTGATCTGACCCGACAGCGACGAGGTGAACTGGGCGCCGGTCGCGGCGGCGTCGCCCTTGTTCACCAGGTCGAAGGTGATGCTCGTCTGCGACCCGGGCACGTACCAGGCATCGGCCTCGAACACGCTCACGGCCAGGTCGGCGGCCAGGGCCACGCGCCGCTCGAACAGCTCCAGGCCGTGGAGGCCGGCGGCGTGGACGCCGCAGCCGAGGCGGTCACGGCGGCGGAGCGGCCCGCGGCGGCGCCCCGTGACACGGCGGGGCCAGGAGAGGGAAAAGCGCATCATGGGATCCCCGGAGGTGAGTTCCTCTACGGTCAGGCCTACCCCGCGGTTCGGCCGGAGTCAATTTTCCGGGCGAAAAACGCATTTCCCGGTGCCGCGGGAGAGGGCCCGCCAACGTTCGTCGGCGTTTCCGCCACGCGCCGTGGAGTCGAACCGCGGACCGCCGCCGGACCCCGTGCGGGCCACTGCCGACCGGCCGCGGTGGCTACCGGCCACCGGCCGTGAGCCGGTCGCCGACGATCTCACGGAGCCGGCGCCTCAGGTCGGCGACGCGGTCGGGCTCGTCGGCGTAGCGGTTGTGTTTCTGGGCGAGGTCGGCACGGAGGTCGAACAGTTCCCCCGGCTGGCCGTGAGGCGTGTCGCCGCGCTCGGAAACGTACCAGTCGGGGACCTGGCTGATGCCGCCGCTCGGACCGTCGATGAGCACCCAGTCGCCGTCGCGGATCGCGTAGCGACCGGCGGCCGTATTGTGGATCAGCGTGGTGCGGCGCGAGGGGCCCGTGCCGAGCAGGCACGCCCGTTGGTCGAGGCTGTCCTCGGCCGACCCCGCCGGGACCTCCGCACCGACCAGCGCCGCCAGCGAGGCGAACAGGTCCATCTGGGCGACGAGCCCCGGTTCCACCCGGCCGGCCGGCACCCTGCCCGGCCAGCGGATGACCAGCGGCACGCGGTGGCCCCCCTCCCAGAGGTCACGCTTGAGGCCACGGAGCGGCCCCATGCTCCGGTGGCCGAAGCGGCGGATCCGCTCGTAGGCGTAGCGCTCGGGGCCGTTGTCGGAGGAGAAGATCATGATCGTGTCGTCGGCGAGGCCGGCTGCCTCGAGGGCGCCGAGCACCGCCCCGACCGCGGCGTCGGTCTGGACGACGAAGTCGCCGTAGCCGCCGGCGCCGGACCGCCCCGCGAACTCCGCGGTGGGCACGATCGGGGCGTGCGGCGACGTGAACGGAAAATAGAGGAAGAACGGCCGGGCGGCCGACTGCTCCCCGATCCACGCCACGGCGCGCTCGGTGAGCCGGGGCATGACGGCGTGGAAATCCCAGCCGGCGACGGCCGGGCCGGCACGGCATTCCCAGTTCCCCTCGGCGGTCTCGGCCGTGATCGCGAGATCGACGGTGGGGGGAAACGGCAGCCGGTCGTTCTCGAACCAGGCGTAGGGGGGAAAGTTCGGGACGTCGTCGCCGAAATAGGTGTCGAACCCGTGGTCGAGCGGACCGCCGGGGATCGGCCGCGACCAGTCGAAATCGCCCGGGCCGAACACGCGGTTGCCCTTCTCGACGCGCGGCTCGGCGCCGGGGCGGCGAATCGCCTCCCAGTCCCAGCCGAGGTGCCATTTGCCGATCGCCGCCGTGGCGTAGCCCTTGCCGCGGAACAGTTCGGCGAGTGTGAGCCGCTCGGCGTCGAGGATCGGCGGGTCGAAGGCGTTGACGATCCCGTGGAACTTGCGCCAGTGGGCCCGGCCGTGGAGGAGCGCGTAGCGGCTCGGCGTGCAGACCCCCGACGAACTGTGGGCGTCGGTGAACCGCGTTCCGGCCGCGGCGAGGCGGTCGAGGTGGGGGGTGGGGATCTTCGAGTCCGGATTCTGGCACCCGAGGTCCCCGTATCCGAAGTCGTCGGCGTAGAGGATGACGACGTTGGGGAGGCGGTCGGCGGCCCGGGCCGCGCTCCCCCACGCGGCGACGAGCATCGCCAGCAGCATCACGGCGTGCACGATCCGCATCGGTCGGTCTCCCCGGAAGCGCCCGCGTCTCACCCGCAGCCGCAGCCCGCCTTGCCACAGCCGGCGCGGGCCGCCTCGAGCCGGGCCTGGATCGCCAGCGACGTCGGCGTGATCGACAAGCCACCCAGCGCCGTGCAGCGCAGCTCGCGGGGCATCTGGTTCCCGACCCGCCGCGCCGTCTCGATCACCTCGTCGAGCGGGATCACCTCGTCGAATCCGGCCAGCGCCATGTTCGCACAGGCCAGGGCGTTGGCGGCCGCCATCACGTTCTTTCCCAGGCACGGCGCCTCGACGCGGTTGGCGACCGGATCGCAGACCAGGCCGATCATGCTCTGCAGCGCCATCGACGCCGCCGCCAACGCCCGCGGCGTCGGCCCGCCGGCGAGGGTCACCAGGGCAGCCGCCGCCATCGCCGCCGCGGCCCCCCCCTCGGCCTGGCAACCGCCGACCTCCGCGGCGAACGTCCAGGCGGTGGCGATGAACACGCCGACGAGGCCGGCGGCGAGGAGGGCGCGGGCGATCTCCTCGTCGCTCTTCCCCATCCGCTCGGCGGCGGCGATCACCACGCCCGGCAACGCCGCGCAGGCCCCGGCCGTGGGCATCGCCACGATCACCCCCAGCGCGCTTTTCACCTCCATCAGCGCCGTGACGTAGAGCACCGTCCGGTCGAGCGCGCCGCCGTCGAGCAGCCGGCCGGCGGCGAGCAGCCGGGCGAACTCCCCCGACTGGTGGCCGAGGACGCGGTCGGCGTGGTCCGTGCCGGCGATCCCCTGGGCGATCGAACGCCTGAGGATGCGGACGATCTCGGCCATCATCTCCAGCACGCGCCCGGCGGGCAGGGTGCCACGCTGGCATTCGTAGTCGATCGCATGGTCCGACAGCGGCAGGCCCCGGCCGGCGTCGGCGGCCAGCAGGGCGGCGGCGGTCGAGAACGGGACCCGTGACGAGCGGCGCGTGGGCACGGGGAGCACCGGTGCGAGGCGCCGCACCACGGTGCCGTCGCCGGGGGCGGTCCCGAGGCCGTCGTCGGCGACGAACCCCGCCGCACTGGCCTGGACGAGCCAGCCGCCGCCCGCCGCGGCGCCGCGCGCGTGGAGCCGAACCGCGTCGACGTCGGCTGCGGCGGCCAGCCGGGCGCGGATCCGCTCGGCGACCGCGCCGTCGGCGTGCCAGACCAGCGTCTCGTGGGCGTCGCCGGCGAGCGCCAGCGCGAAGCCGTCGATGTCGACGACCTCGATCATGCCCCCGCCGGTCGAGATCGCGCGGAGGGCGTGGTGGCGCCCGTGGCCGGCCAGCGCGAGGCGGTAGGTGGCGGGGTGGGGGTCGCCGACGTCGACCGTGGCGAACTCCAGACGGCATCCCGCGGCCGCGAGGGCGGCGGGCGACTCGGGGAGCCCGTCGGCACTCGCTTCCCAGCCGAGCAGCCCGCCGCACAGGCCCATGTCGGAGCCCTGCGACTGATGCGTCGTGGGGAGCGACCCGGCGCGGTCGAACTCGACGCGCACCGTGTCCGGGGTGCCGCCGAGGAGATCGCGGGCGATGCGTCCGATCCGCAGCGCCGCGGCGCAGTGCGAGCTCGACGGGCCGCGCATCACCGGGCCGATGACGTCGTTGAAGATGCTGACCGCCGCCATCATGCCCCCCTGAGGAACCGGCCGAACCAGGCGCTCGTCCGCTCCCACATCGCCGGGGTGAAGGCGTGGCCGACCCCCGGCTCGACGAACGACTCGAAGCGGTCGGCGGCTCCGGCAGCGCGGTACGCGGCCGCGATCGCGTCGACGCCGCGGCGCGCCTCGGCGATCGGGCTGCCCGGGTCGGTCTCGCCGAGGTTGAGGAGCAGGGCGCGGGGGGCGACGAGCGCGGCGATGTCGGGCGTGTCGCCGTGGGCATGGATCCCGGGGATGAAGTTGGGAAAGCAGTGGAGGATCTTCGTCCGCTCGATCGCGGCGTAGGTCGGGAGGCAGCAGTTGCCCACGAGGCACACCAGGCGATCCTCCCACGGCCCCACCAGCCAGGTGTGCGTCGAACCCATCGAGTGGCCGAAGCAGCCGATCCTGTCGGCGCGGACGTCGGGGCGGCCGCAGAGGTAGTCCACCGCCCGGCGCATGTCGAGGATGTTCTTCCAGGCCATGCACGTTCCCGCCACGGTGAGGCGGAGGAACTCGAAGCGCTCGAAGTCGCCGTTCGCGAGCGTCGCGTCGCGGCGCTCCTCGAAGCACAGAGCGTCGGGGCAGAGGACGACGTAGCCCTCGCGCACCAGCTTCACGCCGACGTGCTGCGCGGGATCGCCGGCGAGGCCGGCCGGCTCGCTCTTGCCGAGATGCCACTCGCCGTTGTGCTGGTGCCAGACGCAGACGGCGGCGGCCGGCCGGCCGGCGTCGACGCCGTCGGGCACCAGCACGAGCGCCGGCACGCGGTCGCCGGGTTCGACCTGATAGTCGATCCGCTCGATCCGGTAGCCGTCGGCGCGGGTCGTCTGCCTGACCCGCGGTTCCAGCGGGCAGGGCTCGGGCCAGGGCCCGCCGAGGCAACGGAGCAAGTGGTCGCGGAACGTCGGCATCGAGGAGTCTGCGGCGCTGGCTCGGGCCGGAGCCCTTCCCAGCACCGCGACGCCCGCGGCAGTGGTGGTGAGGAAGTCGCGGCGGGCGGGGGGTCGGTCGGGAGACGGCATCGGCGGAATATACGCCCCGCCGCCCATCGGCCGCGGTGGACCTCCGACGAAACCGGCAGGAGCACCGGGAAACCTGGGCAAGGTGCCGAAAAGATGGCGCCGCCGCCCGTTCGGGTGGGGTCGTGGTGCCGACGGTTCCGATTCTTCCGGTCGTGACGGCGTGCACAACCCGCCAGATACGGAGGGAAAAGCCATGCGGGTCCAATGGATGGGGTGTGTGACCGCTCTGGTGGTGGCGCTCGTCGCGGCCGGCTGTGTTCCGCGGACGTTCGTGCGCAAGAACCCGCTGCCGACCGACAAGGGGATCCGCTACTACCGTCCCAAGCCGTACCTCAAGTTGGCACCGTTCGTGAACACGGTGACCGGTGAAGCCTCGACAACCCAGGTGGCGATCGATCTGGTCTACCTCCCCGACTTCAGCGAGGAATACGCGATCCACGCCCGGAGCGGCTTCGGCATCAACAACACGTCGATCACGCTCGACCAAGGGTGGAACCTGACCGGTCTCGACGTCCAGCTCGACAGCCAGACCGACGAGAACCTGACGGCGCTGGGGTCGCTGATCAGCAGTCTCCCTGCGGGCGCGGCGGGCGCGCGGATGGCTGCGGGCGGAGAGGGTTTCGTCGTCAACGCCACCAACGTGCCCCTCGGCTTCTACGAGGCGGTCCTCGGCGAGGGGCCATGCGGCAAGCAGCTGTACGGGTTCCGCTACGTCGGCTTCATGCCGTTTGCCACCTGCCCGACGTCGGGCTGTGGCGGCCCCGACGGATTCGACTGCCACACCGGCGGGCAGGAGCTCTACGGGCTGGTGTTCGAGAACGGCGTGATGACGTTCAAACCGATCACCGAGATCGCCCGTGGCGCGGCGCCGGTGAACGTGATGCGCAAGCAGGCGACGTTGCCGACCGCCCGCGAGTCCGGTGGCGACACGGAGTCGATCGCCCGGCCGGCGGCCCGTGAGGCCAACGGCGTGGCGCCGGTCATCCCGGGCCAGCAGGCCGCCGGTGCCGGAAGCGCCGCACCGGCGCCTCCGCGGCAGTGAACGGGCTGAGGGAAAAAAAGAAGCGGCCCGGTCCTGCCGGACCGGGCCGCTCCACTCCCAATCGTCCCGCCCGTCCCCACCGGCCGGCCCGCAGGCGCATGCCGGGGGCAGGGGCGTCAGCATCGAAGGGTCACTGGCAGACGGGTTCCTCGCGGTAGACCGTCATCGGGACGCGCCGCGTCACGGTGTAGGGCACGCGCTTGGGCACCATCCGCACCACGTCGATGGTCTTCGTCTCGTGCACCGGCCGGACCGTCGTCACCGGCACCTGGCGGGTGCGGGTTTCGCGGACCATCGTGCACACCTTGTAGGGCACTTCCTTCGAGCACTGCTCGGTGACCATCCGGCAGACCCGTTGGGTGCACGTCTTGACACGCTGCTCCTTCTCGATCCGGCAGACCTTGTAGGTGCAGGTGCGGACCTGCTCCTCGGGGACCAGCCGGCAGACCTTGTAGCAGCAGGTCTTCACGCGCTGCTCGGGGACCATGCGGCACACCTGGTAGGTGCGCACGCGCTGCTCGGGCACCATCCGGCAGACCTTGTAGCAGCAGGTCTTGACGCGCTGCTCGGGCACCATGCGGCAGACCTGGTAGGTGCAGGTCCGGACATGCTGCTCGGGGACCATGCGGCACACCTGGTAGGTGCGGACGCGCTGCTCGGGCACCATGCGGCAGACCTGGTAGGTGCAGGTCCGGACGCGCTGCTCGGGGACCATGCGGCACACCTGGTAGGTGCGGACGCGCTGCTCGGGCACCATCCGGCAGACCTGGTAGGCACAGGTCTTGACCCGCTGCTCGGGGACCATCCGGCAGACCTGGTAGGTGCGGCAGCGCTGCTCCGGCACCATCCGGCAGACGGTGTAGGTGCAGGTGCGGACGCGCTGCTCGGAAACCATCCGGCAGACCTGGTAGGTGCGGCAGCGCTGCTCCGGCACCATCCGGCAGACGGTGTAGGTGCAGGTCTTGATCCGCTGCTCGGGGACCATCCGGCAGACCTTCTCGCAACGCTTCTCGACGACGGTCTCACGCTCGTAGCGGACGCACTGCACCTCCTTTTCGCGGATCTCGGTCACCCACCGCTTCTTGGTGACCTGGCGCGGCGGGCACTGCTCCTCGACGCGGCGGACCTCGCCGGGCTGGTAGACGCACTTGCACTGGCACTCGTCCCACACCCAGCAGCCCGGCTCGCGGATGCAGCGGGTGATCACCGGTCCGGGGATCTCGCAGACCTCGGTCTCCCAGCGGCCGCAGTGGACCTGCACGGTCTTGGTGTAGTGGACCGGCTTGCAGATCGTCTTGCAGACGTCGCGCTCACGGGTCTCCCACACCGGCTTGCAGACGGTGTAGGGGATCTCCTTGGTGCGGGTCTCCTGGACCGGCTTGCAGACGGTGTAGGTCTGCTCGCGGGTTTCGTACACCGGCTTGCAGACGGTGTAGGGGATTTCCTTGGTGCGGGTCTCCTGGACCGGCCTGCAGACGGTGTAGGTCTGCTCGCGGGTTTCGTACACCGGCCGGCAGACCGTGTAGGGGATCTCGCGGGTCATCGTCTCGTAGACCGGCTTGCTGACCGTGTAGACCTGCTCGCGGGTTTCGTACACCGGCCGGCAGACCGTGTAAGGAACCTCGCGGGACATGGTCTCGTAGACCGGCTTGTTGACCGTGTAGACCTGCTGGCGGGTCTCGTAGACGGGCTTGTTGACCGTGTAGGGAACCTCGCGGGACATGGTCTCGTAGACCGGCTTGTTGACCGTGTACACCTGCTGGCGGGTCTCATAGACGGGCTTGTTGACCGTGTAGGGGATCTCACGGGACATGGTCTCGTAGACCGGCTTGTTGACCGTGTAGACCTGCTGGCGGGTCTCGTAGACGGGCTTGCAGACCGTGTAGGGGATCTCACGGCTCATCGTCTCGTAGACCGGCTTGCAGACGGTGTAGGGGATCTCCTTGGTGACCGTCTCCCACACCGGCTTGCAGACGGTGTAGGTCTGCTGGCGTGTCTCGTAGACCGGCGTGCAGACGGTGTAGGGGATCTCCTTGGTGAGCGTCTCCCACACCGGCTTGCAGACCGTGGTGCGGATTTCGCGCTGCCGCGTCTCCCACACCGGCGTGCAGACGGTGTAGGGGATCTCCTTGGTGATCGTCTCCCACACCGGCTTGGTGAGGGTGTAGTTCACCGTCCGGGTGCGCGACTCCCACACCGGCGTGCAGACCGTGTATTCCTGTTCCTTGAAGGATGTTTCCTTCTCGTAGCGGATGCAGTCGATGTCGCGCTGCTCCACCTGCCGCTCGCAGACGGTCTTCCAGCAGGTGAATTCACGGTTCTCGAACACCACGTCCCGGACCAGCCGCGTCGGGCTGCACGGGGCGTCGATGATGGGGGCGTCGGCGGGCGTCGGTTCGCCCTCGATGCAGGGATCGGCGGCGGAAAGCGCCGCGGTCCCGGCACCGTCGGCCGGCATGTCGGCGAGATCGGCGCGGGCGGCGGCCGCCCATCCGATGCCGGCGACAAGCAGCAGACAGGCTGTCCACTTGGTCTTCATGGCTGCTTCCTCTGGCGAGGAGGTGCTCCTGAGCAAAGAGTGGTTCGGGTGGAAACGATGGGGAGTGGGGCCGGCGCGGTCCGCCGGCACGCCTAGGAAACCATCGGCCACAAAAACCACGCAGATTGACCAGAACACGCAGCCGACACCGTTTTTCCAGGGCGCCAGTGGCCGTACATTCGGCACAGACTGACATCCCGGACCGGCGTTCGTTGCGGGTGACGGGGGCGGGTCGGTAGAGTCGTGCCGATTCGGGGGGATGACACGCGCACCGCATGGCCGACATGAGCGACACGCGACCCCCAGCCGGCGAGCCCCCTTCGGACGTCTCGGTGCCGAAGGTGGTGGTCAGCCGGTTGAGCCTCTACCTCCGCGAACTCCAGCGGCTCCAGGCTGCCGGTCAGCAGACGATTTCGTCGGGGCAACTCGGCACGCTCCTGGGGTTCAGCGATGCCCAGGTGCGGAAGGACCTCGGCTTCTTCGGGCAGTTCGGCTACCCGGGCGTCGGCTACCGCTGCGACGAGCTGATCCGGGCGATGCGCGACATCCTCGGCACCAACCATTTCTGGCCGGTGGTGATGGTCGGCGCCGGCAACCTCGGGCAGGCGCTGCTCGGCTACCGCGGCTTCGGCCGGCAGAACTTCTCGATCCAGGCGGTGTTCGACGCCGATCCGGCCAAGGTCGGGCAGGTCGTCCAGGGCCTGCCGATCCTCCCGCTGGCGGAGTTGTCGCGGATCGTCCGCGAGCACGGCATCCGCCTGGGGATGATCGTCGTGCCTGCCGACCAGGCCCAGCAGGTCGCCGACCGTCTCGTCGCCGCGGGGGTCGAAGGGGTCGTCAACTTCGCCCCGGTGACGCTCGCCCTGCCACCGCAGGTCCAGGTCGTTTCGGTCGATCTGGCGATCGAGTTGGAGCAACTCTCGTTCGCGGTCACCAACCGCCTGGTGAAGCCGGGTGAGACGGCGTCTGCCGGCGGTGCCAGCGACGCGCCCGCGACCACCGAAGCCGGCGACGGATCGACGCCCGGAGAGCTGCGGACCGCGTCAGGCGGCGAGTCGTCACCGCGATGAGCGACGGCTCGCGTGGCCAAACCGTTCGCCGCCCAGTCCGACCGCCGCGCCTGCGGGTATCATGCCTCGTGACGACGACTGCCCGGTAGTGTAACGGTAGCACAAGGGATTTTGGTTCCCTTTGTCTAGGTTCGAATCCTAGCCGGGCAACTGCGGATCGGCTCGCCACGGCGACACCGCGCCGCGCGGCACTGCCGTCGCCGCGCTCGGGCGGCAGCGACGTCAGCGGCGGCCCCTGAGACGTTTCGCCCCATCCCCGCGGGCAACGTGGCGTCGGCGGCTCCAACCGATGCCGACCGTGGGGCGAATCGCCCCACGTCGTCCACCCCTGGCTGCTGCCTTGCCGTCGCGACAGGTGGAACCCAGAGGCGTTCGAAGACGCCGCTTTCCACCCGATTCGCTGGCCGTGAGGCCCTTTCGATGGAGGCCGCGCCCCGCGGTCTGCCGCGGTGCGGCGCGATTGGCCCGCGATTTGCGTTCGACGTTTCTTCTCATTCCGGGCGCTGCCTGTCCGCCGCGCTCGGGGTCTGCCCATGGGGCGGTGTGGGCGGCGCCGTCGCGTCGTCCGTGGAGTGTCAGGCGGTCAACCGGGTCTGGACGATCCGGCATCTCGTCGTCGGGATGCCGGGGTGCCGCGCGCGCGTGGCATGCCGATGGCCGTGTCGAAAACTGGAGAATTCGATGAAGCGTTCGATGAACAGCGTGGCCGGGATCGATCGGTGTGGGCGGCACGACGGCAACGCGAGCCGGGGCGCGAAGACGGGCGCCGGCCGGGCGCTGGCGGCGTTCGGTCTGCTCCTCGCCGGGGCGGCGGTGCTCGCCATCGCCGGGCTCGCGGTGGCCGACACGGTGTATGTCGTCAGTTATTCCACGGGGGGGCTGTACCGCTACGACTCCGCCGACCCTGCCGGCACCCTCTCTCCATTGCTGGCTCCGGGCACGCTGTCCAATCCCTCCGCATTGGCCGTCGGCCCCGACGGCGCGCTGTACATCGGCGAGAGCGGCAACTTCAGCACGATCGGGCCGCAGATCAGGCGCTTCGACGTCACCACCGGCGTGCTCGGGCCGCAGGCCGTGTCGCTCCAGGCGGTCAACGTCTACCCGGCGAGCCTGGTGTTCAAGGGGAACGACCTGCTGGTCGGGCGGAACCCGTTCTTCCCGTTCACGGGACCGGTCGTGAAGGTCAGCGGTGTGTCGTCGGGCACGGCCACGATCACGAACTACACCTCCGGGAGCGACCTGGCGGGCAGTCCGGGATTGGCGCTCGGTGCCGACGGCAGCCTGTATGTCAGCGACCAGACCTACAACGTCTCGACCGGGATCGCCACCGGGCCCGTGAAGAAGTTCGACGCCGCTGGGAACTACGTCGGCGAGGTGATCGGCAGCGGGTCCAGCGGGCTGTTCGGTCCGACCGGGTTGCTGATCAGCGGCAGCACGCTGTACACCGCCAGCATCATGTCCGGTGCGGTCCTGAAGACCGATCTGACGACGCAGGTGACCTCTCCGTTCGGCTCGACGGGCGCTCCGTTCGGCGCGGGGCCGCTGGCGATGATGACGGCCGATCGAGTGCTGGCGGGCAGTCCTGCCGGCGACGGGGCGATCTACCAGTTCTACGCCGATGGCACGGCGGGTCCGACGTTTTCCAGCGGTCTGGGGCAGATCGGCGGCATCGTCGCCGTGCCGGAACCGGGGAGCGTCACGCTGGCCGTGACCGGTGCCGGGCTCGCCGCCTGGTGTGCGTGGCGACGGCGCAGGGCGGGGAGTAGACTCCGCCGGTCATGAACCCCAGGCGCGGATTCACGCTCGTCGAACTGCTGGTCGTCGTCGCGATCGTCGGCGGCCTCGTGGCGCTGCTCCTGCCGGCCGTGCAGGCAGCCCGCGAGGCCGCCCGGCGGGCGCAGTGCGTCAACAACCTGCGCCAGATCGGCATCGCCGCGGCCAATCACGAGGGAGCGAGGGGACGGTATCCGGTGGGGGCCGAGGCCCGCGCCTGGGCGGCGAAGCCCAATTGGCCCCACCAGTTCTTCCGCTGGTCGGTGCTCGCCCACCTCGCGCCCTACTACGAGCAGGAGGCGCTGCTGCGGAGCCTCGATCTGTCGGTGCCGCTGTACGTCGGCCTGACCCCGGGCGACATCGCCCCGCAGAACAAGCCGATCGTCGCCCTCACGATCCCGCTGTTTCTCTGTCCCTCGGATCGCAACGCGCCGGTGTCGACGTTGTTCGGGCCGACCAACTACGCCGCCTGCACCGGGACCGGGGGCGCGGGGGGTACGCCGTTCGACACCGACGGCGTCTACCACGTCAATTCGCGGACCCGGCCGCGCGATGTCAGCGACGGCCTCTCCAAGACGGTGGCGTTCTCGGAGAGCAACCTCGGCGACGGTCCGGTCGCGACCACCAACCGCAGTGCCGTCACCGCCGCGACGGGCTACGCCTTCACGTTCGCGTTCCCCCTCACCGATGCCGGTTGCCGCGGGGCGTTCTATTGGAACTTCACCGACCTGCGCGGGTTTTCCTGGGCCAACGGCGAGTACCGGACCTGCCTCTACAACCACCGCCGCCTTCCCAACGATCCCGAGATCGACTGCCTCGGCGTCAACATGGCGACTGCCGATCCCCGTCTGATGTACGCCGGCTACGGCTGGCGGGGGGCGCGCAGCCGCCATCCCGGCGGTGTCAACGTCCTGTGGGCCGACGGCTCGAGCCGGTTCATGGCCGACGGGGTCGAGGCCGCCGTTTGGCAGGCCGTGGCGACGCGCTCGGGGGGCGAGGTGGTCGCGGCCGAGTGAGGCCGGCATCGGGGCGTGGTGCCGGTGGCCGGGGGCCGGCGGAGCCGCGCAGCCGGGCGATGACCGCACGGATGTCGGCGGGGAGCGGCGACTCGAAATCGAGGTCGGCGCCCGACTCGGGATGGACGAACCCCAACCGGGCCGCGTGGAGCATCACCCGCCGCGCCCCGGAGCGATCGACTCCGCCGCTCCCCCGGGGCGCCGAGTAGACGCGCTCGCCGCACAGCGGATGACCGCTCTCGGCGAGATGGATGCGGATCTGGTGCGTCCGCCCCGTCTCGAGGACGCATTCGACGAGCGTGGCGTCGTCGCCGAAGTGCTCGACGGGGTGGACGTGGGTCACCGCCCGCTTCCCCTCGCCCTCGTCGGACGACCCGCGCCTGCCGTCGCCGCGGTCACGAACCAGCGTCGAGACGATCGTGCCGGCGCCGACCCGGCCGACGCACAACGCGAGGTAGCGGCGCCGCGTGGTGTGGGCACGGAACTGTTCGGCGAGGATCCGCTCCGCCGGCACCGTCCGCGCGAACACCACCAACCCGCTGGTTTCCCGGTCGATGCGGTGGACGGCGCGCACCGGCACCAGCCGCCCGCCGCCGCGCCGCCGTCCGCCGTGGGCGGCGATCGCCGCGGGGAGGAGTTCGTCGAGCGTCGGTTGGACCTGCCGGCGCCGGGCCGGCCACGACCGCTCCTCGGCGTGGCGGACGGTGGTGATCCCCGTCGGTTTGTCGACCACGACCACCGCCGCGTCGAGATGGACGATCCGCAGCTGGTCGGCGCGCGGTGGCGCCGGCGCTGAGGTGGGGAGGATCTTGACGACGTCGCCGTCACGCAGCCGGCGGCCGGCATCGGTGCAGACGTTGCCGTGGATCTGCACGCGGCGCGTGTGGATCAGCCGCTGGACCTGCGACCAGCTCGCCTGCTCGGCTCCGCGCAGGAACGCGGCCAGCGTTTGCCCGGCACCCGCGGCGGCGACATGATGGATCGTACCGGGCGCGGGTTTCATCGGCAGAGGCCTCCCGCCAGACGATACCACCCGCCCGGACCGGGCGGCGGCGGGGCCTTCCGGGAGCTGCCGCGGGGGTGACCCTGCTTCCGTACCCCGCGGTCTGGATCGCCCCCGCCGGCGCGGCGGCCGGCACGGTGGCGTGTGCTAGAATCCCGGGGAAAGCTTCCTCATCGCAGCCCGCGCTGCCCGCTCGGATTATTCGGCGAGGTTCTCCTGTCGTGCCCGGCACCTGCGTCATCGGTCTGCAATGGGGTGACGAGGCGAAGGGCAAGCTCGTCGACATCCTCACCGAGCACCACGACATCGTCGTCCGCTACCAGGGGGGCGCCAACGCCGGCCATACCGTCGTCTCCGGCGGCGAGACGTGGAAGTTGTCGTTGATCCCCAGCGGCATCCTCCGCGACGGGGTCACCTGCGTGGTCACCGGCGGGGTCGTGCTCGACCCGGCGGCGGTGCTCCGCGAGATCGACATGCTCGAGGGGCGTGGTGTCACGGTCGGCTCGAAACTTCTGCTCTCCGACCGGGCGCACGTCGTCTTCCCGTGGCACGTCGCCGAGGACCGCCTCCTCGACGCCAGCCTGTCGGGTGGAGAGCCGATCGGCACCACCGGCAGGGGCATCGGCCCCTGCTACCGCGACAAGGTGGGGCGGGCGATGGCGATCCGGCTCGGCGATCTGTACCGGGCCGATTTCCCCGCCACGCTGCGGCACGTCGTCGCCCTCAAGCAGCGCTTCCTCGCCGGGGGTGGGCCGGCCGCCGTGCCGCTCGACGCCGACGCGATCCTCGCCGACATGCGCCGCATGGCCGCGCGCCTCGGGCCACATGTCCGCGACACGACTGCCTACCTGCTCGACGCGGTCGAGGCCGGGAGGCGGGTGCTGTTCGAGGGCGCCCAGGGAACCCTCCTCGACGTCGACCACGGCACCTACCCGTTCGTCACCAGCAGCAACTCCTCGGGGTTGGGAGTCGGTCCCGGATCGGGTGTGCCGGCCCGGTGGATCGACCGGTCCATCGGCGTCGTCAAGGCCTACTCGACCCGGGTCGGTGGCGGGCCGCTGCCGACCGAGCAGGACAATGCGATCGGCATCCATCTCCGCGAGCGCGGCAACGAATACGGCACCGTCACGCGCCGGCCACGCCGCTGCGGATGGTTCGACGCCGTCGCCGCCCGCTACGCCGCCCGGCTCTCCGGCGTCGACGAGCTGGCGGTGATGCTCCTCGACGTCCTCGGGGGGCTCGACCAGATCTCGATCTGCACCGCCTACGAGATCGACGGCCGGCGGACGACCGATTTCCCCAGCCACGTCGACGATCTCCGTCGTGCCCGCCCGGTCTACGAGACGCTCCCCGGCTGGCACGAAGACCTGTCTGTGATCCGCGAACAGGTCGGGCTCCCCGGGGCGGCCCAACGCTACGTCGAGCGGATCGCTGCGCTTCTCGGTCGACCGGTGCGGATCGTCTCGGTCGGTCCCGACCGGGCACAGACGGTTTTCCGCGATGGGGACGGCGACGCACGTGGTCCGGCGGAAGGGGGCGGATTGCCATGGCCTCGACAGCCGGCACCGGTGCGGGCGTGACCCCCGCACCGGCGGCCGCGGCGGCCGGAGTCGTGCCGCGGCACGTCGCCATCATCATGGACGGCAACGGCCGCTGGGCGC
>JAGWVR010000095.1 GCA_018970785.1 Planctomycetota bacterium | reverse complement strand
CTGTGGGGTTCCTGTCGAAATACCCTTGAGGGAGGTCGGGACGTGGCGGTGGCGATTCGCATGAAACGGATGGGGCGGAAGCACAGGTCCTATTTCCGGATCTGCGCCACCGATCGGCGCAGCCCACGGGACGGCCGCGTGATCGAGGAACTGGGCACCTACGACCCCAGCATCCCCGAGACCGATGCCCGCTGCACCATCGACGGTGCACGGGTCGAGTACTGGCTCTCCGTCGGCGCCCAGCCCAGCGACGCCGTGCGGGTGCTGATCAAGAAGTACGGCCCCAAGGGGACGCACCTCAAGGAAATGGACCAGGCCCGCGCCCGGCTCAAGCTCCCCAAGGTGATCCCCGACGCCGGGGCCCCCGTGTTCACCCCCGAGGCCAAGCCGGTGGCGACGGCGGCCCCCGCGGCGCCGGCCGCAGCCGAGGCAGCACCGGCTGCCGACGCGGCCGGTGGCGAGCCCGCGGCCGGCTAGTCTCTCCGTCGGTCGCCCGGAGGCTGATCCGGGCCGAGCCCTGCCATGCGCTTCGACATCGTCACGCTGTTCCCGGAACTGTTTCCGGGCTTCCTCTCCGGAAGCCTGCTCGGGGCGGCGCGTGCAGCCGGCCTGATCGAGGTCTCGGTCACCGACATCCGCGACCATGCCAGTGGTATCCACCGTCAGGTCGACGATCGGCCGTTCGGCGGCGGGCCGGGAATGCTCCTCATGCCCGGCCCCGTCGTCGAGTGCGTCGAAGCGGTGCAACGTTGTGATCCCCGGCCCGGCCAGGTGATCCTCCTTTCCCCCGGCGGGCGGCGCCTTGATCAGGAGCTCGTTGAGTCGCTCGCGCGGCGTGAGCGGCTCGTCCTCGTCTGCGGCCGCTACGAGGGGTTCGACGCCCGGATCGCGCCGGCGTTGGACGCCGAGGAGTTCTCGATCGGCGACTACGTGCTCTCCGGCGGCGAGGTCGCGGCGATGGTGATCATCGACGCCGTCTCCCGGCTCGTGCCCGGCGTGATCGGCGATGCCGAGAGCGCCCGGCAGGACTCCTTCTCGGGCGCCGATCGCCTCGTCGAGGGACCCCAGTACACGCGGCCGCGGGAGTTCCGCGGCCTGCCCGTGCCCGAAATCCTTCTCAGCGGCGACCATGCCCGGATCGCCACCTGGCGGCACGAGCAGGCCCGCGAGGCGACCCGGCGCCGGGCCGAATGCTCCCCGAACACCCGTTGACCCCCGTCCCGCAAGGAATCCCGCCGTGAGCCAGCAGATTCTCGCCAAGGTCGAGGCCGCGAGCCTGAAGACCGAAGTTCCCCAGTTTTCGATCGGCGACACCGTCGACGTCCACACCCGGATCCTCGAGGGGGAGAAGGAGCGGATCCAGATCTTCAACGGCGTCGTCATCGCCCGCGCCGGGTCCGGCAGCCGCGAGACGTTCACCGTCCGCCGGATCGTCGCCGGGGAGGGCGTGGAGCGGAAGTTTCCCCTCCACTCGCCGAAGATCGCCCGCGTCGAAGTGAAGCGCTCCGGTGTCTCGCGCCGGGCGAAGCTCTACTACCTCCGTGATCGCGTCGGCAAGGCGGTGCGCCTCCGTGAGAAGCGCGACGACCAGGTGGCCGGCTCGAAGAAGGGTTCGGCCTCCGACGCCTGAGCGGAAGTCATCGGCCCTCCGGTGGCCGGGCCGACCGGCGGCCCGGGGCCGGGTTCCCCGGCCGGTGCGTTGGTGGGTGCGATGGCCGACGGCAGGGACGCGCTGGGCCGGACGGGCGAGGCGGAGGCTGCCCGGCACCTCGCCGGCCTCGGCTACCGGATCGTCGAACGGCGTGCGCGTGTCCTGCGCGGTGACATCGATCTGGTGGCGCTCGACGGCCGGACGGTGGTGTTCGTCGAGGTCCGGGCACGCAGCGACCTCGACCACGGCCATCCTGCCGAGTCGATCGACGCCCGCAAGCGGCGGCGGATCGCCGAGTTGGCCACGGCCTACATCCGCCGCCACCGGCTCGAGGATTGCCCGGTGCGGATCGACGTCGTGACGGTGCTGTTCGACCCCACCGGGGCGCCGCGCGTCGAACATTTCCCCGACGCCTTCGAAAGCCCGCTGTGAGCACGCCGCCGTCCCGTTCACCACGGTCCGGCCCCGGGGACGACCGGTGCCGCCGGGGCTCGATGGGCGGGCGGGGCGGCGAGCTCGTCGGCATCGGTGAACACCCGCACCAACCCCGCCGGCAGGCGGCGCTCGATCCGGGCGAAGCGTTTCTCCGTGGCGGGCCGCGGCCCCTCGACGCGCCGGATCATCACCCCGGCGATCCGGCCGGGATGGCGGCGGGCGACCTGGGCGTAGACCTCGGGATCGCGTTCCCCCGAATCACCGACGAGGAGGAATCTCCGTGAAGGAAAGTCGGCGAGGATCCGCTCGATCGCCCGGCGCTTGGAGCGCTTCCGTGACGGCAGCCATCCCAGTGGCGTCGAGTCCTTGAGGCGGAACAGTTTGAGATGGAGCGATCCGGACGGCAGGCCGACGTCGCGGAAGAATCCCGACAGGCTGTCGGCGAGTTGCCACGGGCTCGACGAGACGTAGTGGAACGCCACGCCCTCCTTCTCCCACTGCCGGTAGATCGGACCGATCCCCGGGACGGCGACGAACTCGCGGAGGAACGTGTTGGCGAGCAGCTCGCGCCGGTTGGCGACGTTGGAGAGCTTGACGGTGTCGTCGATGTCGGAGATCACCGACGCGCCCCGTTCGGGCACCAGGTGCACGATGCCGCTGGCGATCCCGGTGCCGGCCGCGTCCCCGGCCTCCGGCTCGGCGTCGTCATCGTCGTCGAGCCACGCCGAGGTCGTGAGCCACGTTCCCGTCGTCCGGTCGCCGAGTCCGGCGATCCGGTCGGCATCGATGTCGAAGGTGGTGGCGAAGTGGCCGGTCCGGTCGGTCTGACCCGCGGTGAACTGCAGGCCCCCCACGCCGCAACGGACGTGGCGGCCGACGAGCCGCTGGAACAGGAACGAGGCGCTGCGTTGCTGGAACACCGGCGCGGCGCACTGCTCGTCGTCGAGCCCCATCACCCGCTTGAGCACCGCCACCGCCATCGCCCGCCGCCGGCTGGTGCGCGGCAGTGGCCGGATGGCCATGCCCGCGACCGTGATCCGCCATTTGCGGCCGCCGGCGGCCTGTCGGGCGTAGGTGGGGAAGAGGACGATCATGCCGGTGCCGCGGGGCGGGAGGAGATGCCTGTGGACGCGGCCCTCCGGAAGCGGGCGTTGCCGTCGCACCCCGGGAGCGGTGGCCTCGCTTGCACGGCCGTCATCCCTCATTCTACAACTCCCGGCACTGCATTCGCCGTCGCGACATCAGGGAGACTGGCATGGGTGTGAAGAAGACGGGCAAGGGGCGCCGCAAGTTGGGACAGAAGAAGCGGCGGATGCGCGCCCGGATCCGGCACCGCAAGGGCTGATCGCCGCGCTGCTTCGTTTGCCGCGCGCGATTCAGGGGGTAGGTTTGACAGGCGTCGCTCCGGCGATGCCCCGGGGCGCCCTCCAAGGGGTGCCCAGGTCAGATCTGCCTGATGGATCGCGGCGGAACGGGCGCGCGGAGGATGTGATGCGGATCCCGGTTGCTCGGCGACTGGCTGTCGCCATGGCGGTGTTCGGCACGCTCGCCGGCACCAGCGGCTGCAAGACGCTCAACGAGCGCTACATCGCGCTCGAGGTCTGGAAGTACGAGCGCTGCTTCGGGCACCTGCCCCCGGGCTTCGTCCCGCCGGGTGCCGGCGCCCAGCCGATGCGCCCCTGCGGCCAGGGAGCGCCCTGTGCCGCGGCACCGGCCGCCGAGGGATGCGACCAGTGCCACGGGAGCGTGGTCGAAGGGGGGCTTCCGGCCGGCACGCGCGTCGTCCCCGACCTTCCGCCGGGCCCCGGCGGTGCACCGACACCGCTTCCCGCTCCGGCCGGCACGATGCCGGCCCCGGTCTCCGCCGGTCGCCCGGTGGTGATCTCCGACGAGGTCGTGCTGCCCTGACGTCCCGCGCGGCGCCGTCCGCAGGTCACAAGGCCCCTCTCACGTGCCCGGCTCGCCGGCGCTGCCGGGCCGTGCCGGGAGCATCTCGTCGAAGATCGCCAGGTCGTGCCGGAAGGTCGCGGCCGACACCGACAAGTCGCCGGCGAATGGATAGCCGAACAACGACACGAGGTACAGGTTGAGCCCGATCATCAGGGCCACCATCACCGTCAGCAGGACGTGCAGGCGGGAGTTGTCGACGGCGAACAGGCCGGTGAACACGATCGTCGCCACCGCCCCGACGAACAGGGCCACCCATTCGATCGCCGGAATCCCGAAGGCGGCGGTGCCGAGACGCTCGCGGCGGTGGTGCCAGAGCGACGAGATCTGCTCGACCAGCAGCGGGAACACCGCCTGCTCGCTGGCGCTGACCGGTTCGAAGCCGTCGAGCGCGCGGGTGATGCTCGTCATCGCCGCCCGAGCCTCCGCGCTCGTCCGTCCGGCCGCCATCGCCGGCCACTCCTGCTCGACGACAGCCACGGCGTAGTCGCGGCAGCGCTGCTGGACCCGGCTCCGGGCCGGCTCGGACAGCCGGTTGGCGAGATGAAACGACTCGAGCAGGCAGTTCGATTCCTGCTGGACCGTGTCGACGGCTTGCTCGAACCGGGTCATCGCGTCGACGACGATCAGGCCGAGCGTCACGGCGTACAGCGTCCCCGTGACGGCCAGGAGGTTGCCGGTGACGCCGTGGGCGTCACGGAGGACATCCCCCTTGAACAGCAGCCGCGTGATCGCCACCAGAACGAGCGCGCCGCCCACCCCCCCGATCATGAACAGGCCGCAGTTGACGAATCCGCCGGTTTGCATGTCCATGCGACAGTCCCACGATCCACCGGGTATCGGCACCACCGCCGCGCAGCCTACCCAATGGCACGGCGGCGCGACGATGCCGGACGCGCGGGGCGGCAATCAGGCGAGCGTCTCGTCCGGTCCCGGAAACCGACCGGCACGGACGTCGTCGCGCCAGGCGGCCAGGCCGGCTGCCACCGCCCCGCGGGCATCGGCGTAGCCGCGGACGAACCGCGGCACACGGCCGGGGGACAGGCCGACGAGGTCGTGGAACACCAGCACCTGGCCGGCGCAGTGGGGGCCGGCGCCGATCCCGATCGTGGGGACGGCGAGCGCCGCGGTGACCTCGGCGGCGAGCGCCGCCGGGATGCACTCGAGCACGACGGCGAACGCCCCGGCGTCGGCCGCCGCCCGGGCATCGGCCAGCACCGGCTCGGCATCGCGCTGGACGCGGTACCCGCCGAGCTGGTGGACCGCCTGGGGGCGCAGCCCGACGTGCCCCATCACCGGGATCCCGGCCGAAACGATCGCCGCGATCACGTCGGCCTGCCCCGCGGTGCCCTCGAGCTTCACCGCCTGGCAGCCGGTCTTCTTGAGCAATCGGGCGCAGGCGGCGACCGCCCGGCGCGGACCGAGGTGCTGCAGCGGAAACGGCAGGTCGACGACCACCAGGGCCCGCTGCACCGCCCGGACGACGATCTCGCCGTGGTAGATCATCTGCCCGAGGGTAGCGGGGATCGTCGACGGCCGGCCGGCGACTACCATCGCCACGCTGTCACCGACGAGCACGCAGTCGATGCCCGCTTCGTCGGCCAACCGGCCGGTCGGCCAGTCGTAGGCGGTGACCATCGTGATCGGCGCTTTCCGCCGCTTGGCGGCGATCAGGTCGGGAACCGTGACGCGGCGGGGGGTTTCGGGCATGATGGAACGGGTCATCCCGGTGGAGTGGGGGTCATACCGTCACCACTGTATCGCGCCACCCCGCCCGCTGCGTTTCCGCCCCGTTCTCTGGAGCCGTTGCATGCGATTCCCGCTCCTCGTCGCCCTCGTCGTCGCCTGCGGCGCCGTCACGGCGCCCGCGTTCGGCCAGGGCCCCGGCATTCCCCAACGGCTCAAGGAGAACCAGCGCCGCGGCGTGGTCATCGACAAGGGACCGGGCTGGTTGGCCCTGCGCCTGCCGCGCGAGAACGCGACGATCTGGCGTGCGGTGCCCGGCCCCAACCCGCGCATCCAGGTCGTCGGCACGGCCGAGCGCTCGATGCTCGCCCCGAAACAATTCATCAGGTTTTCGGCGACGCTCGACAGCACGGGCAAGATCACCGAGCCGGTGACGAAGGTCACCTTCCCGGGCGGCGGCAACCCGTCGGTGATCGCCTCCGGGCTCGACACCGGCGAGAAACCGCAGGGGGGCAAACGGTCACCCGGGCTGTATGTGATCAACGGCATCATCCGTGAGGTGGAGGGGACGACCGTCGCCCTGTCGGTCGGCAAGGACTGGTTCGAGTTCACGGTGCCGGAGGACGCCGAGTTGCTCGTCGACACTCCCACCCTGGCCGTCGTCGGCAAGGACGACGAGGTCGAGATCGAAGGCACCTACGTCCAGGAGGGGCAGGTGCTGTTCTCCGACCTCAAGGTCACGCTCGCCAAGCCGCTCACTCCTCCCGAATCCAAGGTGAAATCCCGCCGTTGACCGGCGGCGATCGATCGATGCCGGGCCCTGCATCCGAACCGGCGGGTGGTGCCACCGTCGTTCGGCGGTCTCTGGATCCGCCCCCGGTCGCCCACCGCCCCCCCACCCCGACCTGCCCAGCCTTCCCGAACGCTTGACCTTGCGGTCACCCCCTACGGCCCTATAATCGCGGGGTTCCGGGGGTTGTCCGGTGGGCGGCGGCAACGCCGTCCCTCGGCACTGCCGTGCGACGTTCGCGGGTGTAGCTCAGTTGGTAGAGCACCACGTTGCCAACGTGGTTGTCGTGGGTTCGAATCCCATCACCCGCTCTCGGTGAACCTGGTCTCGGACTGTTTCGGCGTTGGACGGGGTGGATCCTCGCACCCACGAATCGTCGGGGGGCCGGATCGAACCCCGGGCCGTACAGTCATTCCGGGACCGATCGGCACCGGATGCAGCCTGGTTCGCGAGTCGAGTGGGCGAACCGGCCGCGGTGCCATGCCCTTGTCCGGGGTGGTGTCGACCTCCCGGATGCGGCCGGCCCCCGGCAGCGTGGTGAAAACGGCCGGGGACCGGATCGCGGTGAACGACATCCTGACCGGTGGCCAGCACCGAACACCGCATCGCCCCTGACATCCCGTCTCCGCACCCCGCTTGGTCCGCGTACCGACTCCACACTGTCCGTCGTTCAACGGCACCGTCACGCCAGCCCACGATCCCGAGTTTCCGGAACCAGCCATGGCCGATTCGCCCACCCTCACCACTGACGAGCAGAACCCCGCCGACACGCCGACCGGCCGGCCGCCGCTGGCGCTCGACGTCGCCATCGACCGCAAGAGCACCTGCGAGCGGCGGATCCGTGTCACGATCCCGCGTGACGACATCCGGCGCTACCACGACGAGGCGATCGGCGAATTGATGCCCTCGGCCCTGCTCCCCGGGTTTCGTCCCGGCCGCGCGCCGCGGACGCTCGTCAGCAGCCGCTTCCGCAGGGAGCTGTCCGACCAGATCCGCTCGAAGCTGCTCACCGACGCGATGACGCAGGTCTCCGAGCAGCAGAGCCTGTCGCCGATCAGCGAGCCCGACATCGACCTCGACGCGGTCATCCTCCCCGACGACGGGCCGATGACGTTCGAGTTCTCGATCGAGGTCCGCCCCGAGTTCGAACTGCCGCAGTGGAAGGGGATGGCGATCAAACGCCCCTCCCGGGAGATTTCCGAGGCCGACATCGACGAGGCCTTGGCCAACCTGCTCCGCGAACGCAGTCGCCTGGTCCCGTCCGACTCGAGCCCCGTCGAGGGCGACCTGATCGTCGCCGACATCCGCTGCCGAGACGGCGACACCGAGCTGTCGAGCGCCCATGAAGTCGAGATCGTGGTCCGCCCGCGGCTGTCGTTCGCCGACGCCGCCCTCGACGGATTCGCGACGCTCGTGTCCCGCGCCAAGGCCGGAGACACCGTTTCGGCGGAGGTCACGATCTCGCCGGAGGCGGCGGTCGAAGCGCTCCGCGGCCGCACCGTGCTCGTCGAGATCACGATCCTCGAGGTCAAGAAGCTCGAGCTCCCGAAGCTCACCCCGGAGCTGCTCGCCGAGCTCGGCGACTTCGACTCCCCCGAAGCCCTCCGCGCGGCGCTCAAGGCGCAGCTGGAGAACCAGCTGTCCTGGCACCGGCGACGGCAGGTGCGCCAGCAGGTGGCCGCGGCACTCACCGCCTCGGCCGACTGGGACCTGCCCCCGGACCTGCTCAAGCGCCAGAGCCAGCGCGAGCTGGAGCGGGCGATCCTCGAGCTGCGGCGGAGCGGCTTCGACGACGACGCCATCCGCCGTCACGTCAACGAGCTGCGGCAAACGACCCTGGCGAGCACCGCGCGGGCCCTCAAGGAGCACTTCATCCTCGAGAAGATCGCCGAAGCGGAGTCGATCGAGGATACCGGCGCCGATTACGACGACGAGATCCGTGCGATCGCCACGCAGTCGGGTGAGTCGCCGCGGCGCGTGCGGGCGAGCCTCGAGAAGCGCGGGCTGATGGACGTGCTCCGCAACCAGATCATCGAGCGCAAGACGCTCGACTTGATCACCGCGGCGGCGGAGTTCACCGACGTGCCCTTCGAGTTCCGCAAGGCCGACGCCGACGCCGTCGATCATGCCGTCTGCGGCGCGATCGTCGGCGAGGAGGAGATCCCCACCGCCAAGCATTCGGAATCGGCACCGGCCCGCGGTTCCGCGCGCCGCTGAACCGGCCGCTCCGACCAGGTGTCCACCGGGGTCGGCACCCCGGTGGCCCCGAACGGAGGCCTGCCGTCGCCTCCGCCCGCTTCCCCCGCCATCATGTCCCCTGTCCACCCCGCGGACCCGCCATGCACGACCACCAGACGACCGGACCGTCCCGCTCCGCCTCCGCCGGTCCCTCCGCACCGCGCGCCGCGGAGGCGTCGAGCGCCTACAGCAACTACCAGCGCCAGCGCCAGATGACCCTCGGCGACCTGCTGCTCGAGAATCGGATCATCCTCCTCCAGGGCGAGATCTACGACGGCAATGCCAACGAACTGGTGATGAAGCTGCTCTATCTGCAGAGCGAGAACCGGCGGAAGGACATCCACTTCTACATCAACTCCCCCGGCGGCAGCGTCACCGCCACGATGGCGGTCTACGACACGATGCAGATCCTCTCCTGCCCCGTCGCGACCTACTGCGTCGGCCTCGCTGCCAGCGGCGGCGCGGTGCTGCTCGCGGGAGGCACCAAGGGGAAGCGCTTCGCCCTGCCGCACGCCAAGGTGATGATCCACCAGCCCTACGGCCAGGTCGGTGGGCAGGTCAGCGACATCGAGATCCAGGCCGAGGAGATCCTCAAGACCCGCTCGATCCTCAACGAGATCCTCGCCCATCACACCGGCCAGCCGCTCGAGCGGATCGCCCGTGACACCGACCGCGACCGGTACCTGTCCGCCACCGAGGCGAAGGACTACGGTCTGGTCGACGACATCCTCACCAAGCCCCCCGTGACCGCCGAAGAAGACAAGGACAAGGACTGACCGATGCCGCTGATCCCCTACGTGATCGAGAAGAGCGGCCGCGAAGAGCGGGCGATGGACATCTACAGTCGCCTGCTCAAGGATCGCATCATCTTTCTCGGCAGCCAGGTGAACGACGAGGTCGCCAACGCGATCGTGGCGCAGATGCTGTTCCTCCAGTCGGACGATCCCAAGGCCGACATCCACCTGTACATCAACTCCCCGGGGGGAAGCGTCACCGCGGGGCTGGCGATCTACGACACGATGCAGTTCGTGACCTGCGACGTCGCCACCTACTGCATCGGCCAGTGCGCGTCGATGGGGGCGGTGCTGCTCACGGCCGGTGCCCGGGGCAAGCGCCGGGCGCTTCCCAATTCGCGGATCATGATCCACCAGCCGCTGGCCGGGATGGAGGGAACGGCGGAGGAGATCATGATCCACGCCAAGGAGTTCCGGAACATCAAGCACAAGCTCAACGCGATCCTGCTCAAGCACACCGGCCATCCCCTGGAGAAGATCGAGCAGGACACCGACCGCGATCGGTTCATGTCGGCGCACGAGGCGCTCGACTACAAGCTCATCGACGAGGTGATCGAACGGATGCCGGACGGCCGACCCGCGGGCTGACGCGCGGGACGGTCACCGCCCCGGCCCGCGCGGAGGCGGCAGGGAAGCCGAGGCCAAGGACGGCCCGACGGCGCAGGAGGCGCTATGAATCCGACCTGTCCGTGGACGACGTGTCCGCCACCGGCCGCCGGAGGCGCGGGCCGCAGGGTTTGTCTCGTCGCGCTGGCGGCCACGGCGTCGCTGGCCGCGGTGGGCTGCAAGAGCAACATCGACCAGCAGCTCCTCGAGCGCGAACTGCGCCTCCAGGAGGATCAGATCTACCAACTCCAGGACGAGTTGGTCTCGCGGCAGTCGCAGCTGGAGCGCCGTGAAGTCGAAAACGCCAGCCTGCGGAAGCAGCTGGGGATCGCCGACGGTGCCGGTCCGGGCGCCGGGCGCCTCGAGCTCCCCTCCGGCGTCGCGGCGCCGGCGCGGGCGCCCGTGCTTTCGACCGTCGAGCCCGACCGGCCGGTGCTCGTGCCGCCGGTCGTGATCCCACCGGCGTCCGCCACGCCCGGGGCGGCTCCCTCGCCCCCGGCCGGAGGCGGCTTGCGATTCGGCCCCCCGTCGTCGCCGCCGGGCACCGCTCCTCCGGGCCTCGGTCCGGGCACGATCGCACCGCCGGTGCTCGACGGCGTGCCTCCGCTCCCGGTCTTTCCGGCTCCCCCCGCCTCGCCGGCCGCCGGGCCCCGTGCCGGCCTCCCTCCGGTGCGCCGGCTGTCGCACGAGGAGACGGTCGCGGCCCAGCCGGCGATCGCGGGCCTGGTTGTCAATGCAACGCACACCGCCTGCATCGACGCCGATGGCGACGGCACCAGCGACGCTCTCGCGCTGGTCGTCGAACCGCGCGACGCCTCCGGCCGGTTGGTGGCCGCCGGCGGCGACGTGAAGATCGCCGTCTTCGACGAATCGGTCGCCCCGCCGGTGCTGCCGGTCACGCCCGGCGGCGGTGATGCATCGCCACCGCCCCCGGCCGAGGCGTGCCTGGTGCAGGTCACGATCCCCGAAGCGGAAGTCAACGGTCACTTCCGCGCGACGTCACGGGCGCGCGGGCTGCACTTCTCGCTGCCGTGGCGCAGCCGCGCTCCGGTCGCCGACCACGTCCGTGTGATCGTCTCGTTGGTGACACTCGACGGGCGGGCATTCACCGCTGATGCCCTCGTGGCGACGAGACGGTGAGTGGCGACGAGACGGTGAGTGGCGACGAGACGGTGAGTGGCGACGAGACGGTGAGTGGCG
>JAGWVR010000013.1 GCA_018970785.1 Planctomycetota bacterium | reverse complement strand
GAGGATGCCGGCGCAGCCCTCGGGGCTGATCACGCTGTAGTAGGCGTGCTCGAGGATCGCGACCCGGTCGCCGACCCCGATCCCCAGCGCCCCGCCCGAGCCTCCCTCGCCGATCACCACGCAGACGATCGGCACCGGCAACGACGCCATCAGGAACATGCTCTCGGCGATCACCTGGGCCTGGCCGCGCTCCTCGGCGCCGACCCCGGGATAGGCCCCCGGCGTGTCGATCAGGGCGATCACCGGCAGGCCGAACTTGGCCGCCAGCCGCATCTTGCCCATCGCCTTGCGGTAGCCCTCGGGATGGGCGCAGCCGAAATGGCAGGCCTGGCGCTCGGCGAGCGTCTTGCCCTTCTGGTGGCCGATCATCAGGACCTTGTAGCGCTCGAGCTTGGCGAAGCCGGCCACGAGGGCGGGATCGTCGCCGAACGCCTTGTCGCCGTGGAGTTCGACGAATTCGTCGCAGACGAGGTTCAGGTAGTCGCTCGTCTTCGGCCGGTCGGGGTGGCGGGCAACCTCGACGGTCTGCCAGGGGTCGAGGTTGCCGAACACCTGCCGCTGCAGCTCGACGACCTCGCGGCGCAGCCGCCGCAATTCCTCCTCCGGCGACGACCCGGCGTGCTGCGACCCGAGCGGGGCCGCCTCGAGGGCCGCGATCCGGTCCTCGAGCTCGTAGATCGGCTTTTCGAGCGGGAGGCGGTGGAGTCCGCGGCTCATGGCGGGGCGTTCCGGAAGGTCCCGGAGTGTCCCGCGCCGCGGCTGCCGGCGTCAATTCGAGCCGTCGCCCCCGTCGGCCGCCGCGGGGGGCGTCGGCTCGCGGTCGTAGAGGCGCAGCTGGTGGAGCTGCCGGGCGACGTCGCCGGCGGCGGGGCGGTCGGCGGCGCGCTTGGCCATCATCTCGCGCAGCAGCTTCGACGCGGCCGCGGAGACGTTGGCATTGGAGGCCTCGACTCCCGGCGGGGCGTTGTACAGATGCCGGGAGAGGAGCTCGTGGGTGTTGGATCCGGTGAACGGCGGATGGCCGCCGAGCAGTTCGAACGCCATGCAGCCCAGCGAGTAGACGTCGGAACGCGGGTCGGGGGGCTGCCCGCGGATCTGCTCGGGGGCCATGTAGCTGGGCGTGCCCTGCGGCTGCTGCCGCCGCCACAGCAACCTGCCGAGGGCTCCTGGCGGACGCGCCGCGATCGCGAAATCGATCACCTTGATCTCGCCGGCCCGGTTGGCCAGCACGTTGGCGGGCTTGATGTCGCGGTGGACCCAGCCGCGGGCGTGCATGTGCGCCAGCGCCTCGCTGACCCCGAGGAGGATCTTCGGCAGCCGGGAGAGGAGCCGATCACGCGACCCGGTCACGAAGCGACGGAGGTTGGGGTGGGGAAACAGCTCCATCACCAGGCAGGGAAAACCCTCGTAGACCGTGAGCCGATCGAGGCGGATCACCCCCGGGTGGTCGAGGCTGCGGCCCACCGCCAACTCGTGCTCGAGCTGCCGGCGCTGGAGGCGGTCGTCGTCGTAGCCGGTCTGGAGGATCTTGACCGCCACCTGCCGGCCGAGCGAGTCGTCCTTGCAGCTCCACACCTGGCACTGGCGCCCCAGGCCGAGCTGCTGGGACAGCACGAGGGGACCGAGTCTGTCGGGGAGTCTGGCCATGGGGGAGCCGGGGGGACACCGACGATCACCGGCGGACGGCGGGCGCGGCGAGAGGGGTCCCGGGAAGGAGTTGCGTCGAGAGGAGCACGAGACCCTGCGGCGGCGCGGTCGGCCCGGCGCGGACACGGTCGCGGGCCGCGACCACCTCCGCCAGCCACGACGGCGGCCGGCGGCCGGCGCCGACCAGCACCAGCGACCCGACGATGATACGCACCATGTTGTGGAGGAAGCCGTTGCCGGCGACCTCCACCCACACCTCGGCATCGGCCTTCCCCGCCGGGCTGGCCCGGCGTCCGACGTCGAGGCGGTGGATTGTGCGCGTTTTCGATACCCGTGACGAGGGGGTCTTCTCGAAACTGGTGAAGTCGTGCTCCCCGAGAAGCGACGCCGCCGCCAGCGCCATCGCGTCGGTGTCGAGCCGCGACCGCCAGCGCCACACCAGCGCCCGGTCGAGCACCGGTTTCCAGGGGGCGTCGTGGATCCGGTAGCGGTAGGTCTTGGCGACCGCGGCGGCGACGGGATCGAAATCGGCGTCGACTTCCGCCGCGGCCACCACCGTCACGTCGGCCGGGAGGTTGGCGTCGAGGGCCCGGGCCCAGGTGGCGGCATCAAGGGCGCTCGAGCTGGTGAACGAGACGATCTGGTCGAGGGCGTGGACGCCGGCGTCGGTCCGGCTCGACCCGCGCGGCAGCACCGTCTCGCCGCTCACGGCGTGGATCGCCGCAGCGAGCGTCCCCTGCACCGTCGTCCGTCCCGGCTGCACCTGCCAGCCGTGGTAGCGCGTGCCCTCGTAGGCGAGGCGCAGGCCGATGGCGCGGCTCATGCGCCCACCGCGACCCCCCCTGCCCGCCTCGGCCGTTTCGTCGCCAGCAGCTCGGCGATCTGCACGGCGTTGGTGGCGGCCCCCTTGCGGAGGTTGTCGGACACGCACCACAGCGCGATCCCCGCGGGGCACGACTCGTCCTCGCGGATCCGCCCCACGAACACCTCGTCGCGCCCGTCGCAGCTGCGCGGCTGCGGGTAGCTGCGCGCCTCGAGATCGTCGACGACGACGATCCCCGGCGCGGCGGCGAGCAGCCGCCGTGCCTCGGCGGCCGACAGCTTGCGTTCCGTCTCGATGAGGATCGATTCGCTGTGGCAGTTGCCGACCGGCACCCGGACGCAGGTCGCACAGACGCCGATCGACTCGTCGCCGAGGATCTTCCGCGTCTCGAGGACCATCTTCAGTTCCTCGCTCGTCGACCCGCCCCCCTTCGGCGAGCCGATCTGCGGGATGAGGTTGGCGGCGATCGGATGGGGAAACACGGCGCGCGGCTCGGCCCGCCCCTCGAGCCAGGCGGCAGTGGCCCCGCGGAGCTCGTCAGTGGCCGCCAGCCCCGCCCCACTGACCGCCTGGTAGGTGCTGACCACGACCCGGCGGACGCGGGCGGCGTCGTGGAGCGGCTTCATCACCATCACCATCTGCGTCGTCGAGCAGTTGGGGCTCGATATCAGCCCGTGGTGGCCGTCGAGCGCCGCGGCGTTGACCTCGGGGATCACCAGCGGCACGTCGGGACGCATGCGGAACTGCCCGCTCTCGTCGACGACGACGGTGCCGCGCTCCAGTGCCCAGGGCACGAACTCGGCGGCGACCTCGTCGGGGGTGCTGCCGATCGCGATCTCGACGCCGGCGAACGACTCCGGCGTCAGCTCCTCGATCGGCAGGCTCGTGCCGGCCACCGACAGCGTGGCCCCCGCCGAACGCTTCGAGGCCAGCAGCTTGATCCGCCGGGCGGGAAAGGCCCGCTCCACGAGCAGCCGGACGATGATCCGCCCGACGGCGCCGGTGGCGCCGACGACGGCGATGGTGTCGATCACGAGACGCTCCTCACACGCTGGGGAACCCGCTCCGGGGCGGCATGGTTGGCCGACCGACGCCGAAACACCGCCGCCGGCACGAACGCCAGATTGGCGGTGATCATCGCCAGGCCGAACTCCATCATCCCCATCGCCAGCCCGATGCCAAGATGGACGGCCACCGCCATTCCGAGGGCGAGTCGGCGCGTCAACCGCGGCCAGACCAGCGCCGGATAGGAGACCTCCCAGAAGAGCGTGGCGAGCGTGAGGGCGTTGACGAGGAGCGGATGGCGGGCCAGCCACGTCAGGTCGAGCGTCCGGTACTGGCCGTTGGCGACCGCCCCCCACAGCGCCGTCCCCTCCCACCAGCTCGCGCCGAGCAGCTTGGCACACCCCGAGAAACCGTAGACGACGCAGAGGTGGACCTGCAGCAGCCGCAGGGCGACGTTGGCGCGGACGGAGGGGGCTGCCGCCGTCCGGTCGGGCCACAGGCGGCGATCGACGCTCGCCAGCGCCCCGGCCGGCCCCACGACGAGGGGCACCAGCAGCATCCCCAGCGTGTCGTCGAGACCGAACACGTTGAGCGGCGCTCGATTGACGCTGCTCACCAGGCCGACGAACGACACCAGTGCCGCCAGCGGCGTGAGGAACCCCACCGCCAGGCAGACCGCGGCCACCAGCGCCAGCGTTGCCAGGCCGCGCACGCCCCACGGGCCACCGGCGGAGAAGAACCAGCTCCACTGCCACGGCTGGTCGTTGACGCGCCACACGTCGGCCGGCGGCAACCAAGCCTGGTCACCGAAAAACGCCGGCGCGTCGGCGAGCCACACGAGGTTCGCCCAGGCCAGCAGGCATCCGGTGCAGATCCGCACCACGACCAACGGGAGTGGATCGGCGGGAGTGAACCAGAACCGGTTCCAGGCGTCGCGCCAGGCACCGATCCAGCCCGGCTCGGCGACGGCCGCGTCGGCGGGGCTCCACGGCCCGCGGATCACGTCGGGGCTCGCGACACGGCCCCTCTTCATCGCGCCACCCCGGCGCCGCCGGGCGCATCCTGCCAGGTGAACGTGCCCAAGGGCACGACGACGTCGCCACCGGGCGCCTCCCCCTCCCCTGCCCCGGCGGATTCACCCGCGGGCCGATCACCGAACTCCTCCGGGCCGGGAAGATGGTGCTCGACGAGCTCGATCTCGACGACCACGCCGCGATGGCGCTCGAGCACCTGGCCGGCGACGCCCCGCACCAGCGGCAGCCAGTCGCCCCGCGCGCGTTGGCGGACGTCGTCGGGCGCGTCGGCCTGGGGCACGAGCGCCGCGATCTTCTCGGCGACCATGAAGCGGCGGTGGTAGAGGAGTCGCGGCCGGTCGGCCGTGGCGTCGGGGAGGCTGCCGGCGAGCGACGACCCGTCCGGCCGCGAAACCCGATAGCGCAGCGAGTGCCCGGGGCCCGGGTTGGGGGCGAAGAACCGGTAGCCGTGGCCGAGGGCCAGCGTCCCGACCAGCGGACGCAGCGGCTGGATCAGCACGCGGGCGAGGTCGCTGGCAGGGGGCGGGCCGGCGAGCGGAGGCACCACGACCGCCGCGAGGTACACGAGGATCGCCGCCGACGCCGCGACGCGGGCGGGTCGGCTCCAGGGCGCGGCGGCGGCAGGCGCGGAGACCATCGGGGCACTCTGGAGGGACCATCGACGCGCGGGCCGACGCGACTGTAATCCGCACCGGCACGCCGCAGAAACCGGACAACCGTCTCCCGGGCCCCGACGGCGCAAAAAAAGACTCCCGCGCGGCGCGGGCCGCGCGGGAGTCGGATGGGACGCGATTGGCCGACCGGAGCCTCAGCGCACCGCGGCGGTGGCCTCGGCAGAGGCGGTCCGCAGCGCCGGATCAAGCTCCAGCTCGACGGTGCTGCCGCCGATCAGGTCGATCGTCTTCGAGACCACCTGCTCGCGGCCGTCGACGACCGTGGCGACGCGGATCTCGTAGTTCCGCCAGGCCTGCCCGTCGGTCAGCTGGCTGGTCTCGAACACGCGGACCTCGCCCTGCGACACGGTGGCATTTCCGGCGAGCCACACTTTGGCCTCGGCGGGAACGCGGAGCGTGAGGCTGGTCTTCCGGGCGGCCCGGGCCGCGACCGGCGCGGTGAAGTCGAGCTGCTCGCGGCCACCGGCCGTGAGGGAGGCGACCTTCGTCTCCTCGCGGGGCTCTCCGTCACGCTTGGTCACGACCTTGACGACGAAGTCGTACTCACGACCCGACTCCAGACCGCGCGACATGTAGCGCCGCAGGGACCCGGTGGCCGCAGTCTTCGAGCCGTTGACGAACACCTCGGCGTCGGCCGGGAGACGGACGACGAGCATCGCGCCGTCGGCCGGAACCGTCGGCTCGACCGAGGAGCTGTCGATGATCGGGGCGGAGCTGGGGACCGACTCGATCGCCGAACCACCGTCGTACACCGGGCTGCCGTACACCGCACCCTCGCTGATGATCTGCTCGCCGCCGATCACCGTCCCGGACGGATAGCTGGAATAGCCCGAGGTGTAGGCCGGCGCCGGGCCGTAGCCACCGTACGAGCCATACGACCCGTACGAGCCGCCGCCCGAACCGCCGCCCGACGACCCGCCGTAGCTGCCGCCGGAGCTGCCGCCGTAACCGCCCCCCGAGCTGCCGCCCGACGAGCCGTACGAGCCGTGGTGCAGCGAGTGACGGTAGGAGCGCCACGCGCGCTTGGCGGCGAAGTGACCGCCGACGCTGCCGTAGGAACCGTGCGAGCCGTAGCTACCGCCCGACGAGCCGTAGCTGCCTCCCGAGCTGCCGCCCGACGAGCCGCCATAGCTACCGCCCGAGCTGCCGCCCGACGAACCACCGGAGCTGCCGGCCGACCCATAGGCCGCACGGTAGCGGTGGTGCCACCCGGCGTGTGCGTCGCAGGCCATGGCCGCGACCGCCAGAAAAGTGATGACTCCCGCATGACGGAAGCAGTGACGCATGACCATCAGAGACAATCTCCGCGAAAGAGGGGGATGAGGAGGGGAGAACGAAGGACGAGGGCGACGTGCAACCGGGCGACTGCGATGGGCGGCGACAGGAACCACGGGGCCGGCGTCTCTGCCGATCGTGCTGCCGGTGCCACTCGCGGCTCAACCATAATTCGCAATCCGGGTAAATCAAGAAGTTTGTCCGGACTGGGTCAACTTTGTCGACACCCCACCGGTGGCCGGCGAGCCCAACGCGTCAGGTAGGGCGGCACCGGAGGCCGGATCACCGTCACGATCGCTGCGACCGGCACCGCGACGCCCGGCCGCGAACGCCGACGACGAGCGTCGCCACCGGCCGCGTTCACCGGGGTTTTCCCGGTGTCCGACCGGGCGCCCGCCGCGGATGCCGGTGCACTTCCCGCTCACCGCGGGACGGCGTCGATCCGGACGTCGTCGACGTCGAGCTGCCCCGTCGCCCCGAGCAGCCCGACCTGGAGGATCGCCTCGCGCGCCCACCCCGGCACCGGGACCGACCCGCTCACCTCGCGCCACCCGAATGTGCCGCGCCACGGGCCGACCAGCGCCCGCCCGGTGCGTGAGCGTTTCTCGTCGAAGAACTGCACCGCCAGCGCCGGCGCCTCGTCGGCCGACATGCCGTCGCGCAGCGCCTCCCCCTGCAACCGGGCCACGAGCGAGAGCCGCGCGACCTCCCGCCCGTCGACCGCGAATCCCTGGAAGATCTGCGCGGGGCGCCCCGGCTCGGCGTTGGTGATCCGCAGGTAGCGATCTCCCTGGGGAGCATCGTCCCCCTGCTGCAGGCTCGCCTGCCGGCCGTAGTACCAGGCGGTCGGGACGTCGGTCCCGGGAAGCACCGTCTCGAACCCGCCGTTCTCGAGCGCCGGGTGGGCGCCGTCGGGCTGGACCTTCCGCGCTTCCTCGGCGGCCCCCGTCATCGGCACGAACAGGCTCGGCACCAGGGCCTCGCGCACCAGCTGCCCGTCGCGTTTGGTGAGGAGGACGAGCGTCTGCTCGTAGCGTTCCCCGACCGGGATCACCATCCGGCCGCCGTCGGCGAGCTGCTCCACCAGCGGCGCCGGCACGTCCTCCGGCGAACAGGTGACGATGATCTTGTCGAACGGCGCGTGCTCCGGCCAACCGGCGAACCCGTCGCCGACGCGGGTGACGACGTTGGCGTAGCCGAGCCGTTCGAGCGTCCGCGCCGCCCGTTCACCGAGCGTCTTGTTGATCTCGATCGAGTAGACGGTGTCGACCAGGGGCGAGAGCACCGCCGCCTGGTACCCGCTCCCGGTGCCGATCTCGAGCACCTTGTCGGTGGCCTTCGGCGCCAGCTGCTCGGTCATGTAGGCGACGACGAAGATCCCGGAGATCGTCTGCTTCTCCCCGATCGGCAGGGCCATGTCGACGTAGGCCAGCTGGCGCTGCGGGACCGGCACGAATTCGTGGCGCGGCGTGTCGCGCATCGCCGCCAGCACGCGCTGGTCGGTGATCCCGCCGGCGACGAGGTCGTCGCGCACCATCCGCTCCCGGACCTGCCGCATCCGGTCGCCGCCGGCCCCGTCGGCGCGGGTGCCGCCGGCCGGGGGCTGCGCGTGGCCGACCGCGTGCCCCCACGCCAGGGCCACGGCCACGAGGGCGCCGGCGCACACGATCGACGGGAAACGGGGCATCGTGCGGGTTCCGGACTTTCCACGGGCTGCTACGGGCGCGGGATCGCACTTGGCGTTTCGATCGCGAGGAGTTCGATCTCGAACACGAGAACCTCGTTGGGCTCGATGACCGGTGGCGAACCGCGCTCGCCGTAGGCCAACTCGGCGGGGATCGTGAGCCGCCACTTCGAACCGACCTTCATCAGCGGCAGCGCTTCCTGCCAGCCGGGTACGACGCCCTTGATGGCGACCGTCGCCGGGGGATCGGCAGCCTCGGTCTGGTCGAACACCGTGCCGTCGACATGGGTCCCGCGGTAGCGGGTGGAGACGACGTCGTCGGGGGTCGGCTTCGGCCCCTTGCCCTCGACGAGGACCTCGTACTGCAATCCGCTGGGGAGCCGTACCACCCCGCGCTTGGCGGCGTTGGCGGCGAGGTACTCGGCGCCCTTGGCCTTGTTGGCGACCGCCGCCTCGGCCATGCGCTTCTCGAACGCCTGCCGCTGGGCGAGCAACTTCTGCTCGTAGGCGGTCAGCGCGGCAAATGCCTTCTCCTCGCCGATCCGCGGAGGACGACCGAGGAGCGCGTCGCTCAATCCCGCGACCAGCGCGGCGATGTCGATGCCGGCTTCGGGGCGGCGGAAGTCATCCGCCATCTGGCCGCCGATCTGTAGGCCGAGGGCGTAGCCGAGGGTCACCTCGGGGGTGTCGGGAAGGGCGGGCCCGTCGCCCGCCGGACGCGGAGGCGCTCCCCTGCCCTGCTCCGGCCGCGGCCCCTGCCAAGCGTTCGCCGGACGGGCCAGGCCGGCCCCGACCGCGACGCCCGCCAGCGCCATCAGGCATGTCCCCAGCGTTGGCCGGCCACACCACGGCGAGGAAGCGCGACGACGAACGGTAGGCGGCATGGTCGATCCTCCCTGATGGCACGTCCCCGAGGCGCCCCTCCTCCGGGCCGCCGCCGGGAGTCTACACCCCCGCCGTCCGCCGGCTCACCCCCGGGCCCGTCGCTCCTCGGCCCGCGCCTCCTCCGAAGGCCTGCCGAGACGGCCGCGGGTGATCTCGAGAAACGCCGTCTCGAGGTTGACGTCGGTCTCCCGCATCGAGAGCAGTTGCTGGCCGTCGGCCACCAGACGGGCCGCCAGCGCCGACGGCTCGCCGACCCCTTCGGCCAGCGTCGCCAGCACCTCGCCGTCGCGGACCGTCACCGCGGCCGCCTCCGGGCAGCGCTCGAGGATCGCGGCCGCCGCCGCCGGAGGACCGGCGACGCGGAACCGGATCACCGGACGGCCCCGGACCTGAGCGAGGAGATCCTGCACGTCGCCGAACGCCAGCAGCCGGCCGTACTCGATGATCCCGACGCGATTGCAGATGTCGGCCAGCTCGGGAAGGATGTGGCTGCTGACGAGGATCGTCTTCCCCATCCCCTGGAGCCGTTTGAGGAGACCGCGCATCTCGATCCGGGCGCGCGGATCGAGGCCGCTGGCCGGCTCGTCGAGGAGCAGCACCTGCGGATCGTGGAGCAGCACCCGGGCGAGGCCGAGCCGCTGCGTCATCCCGCGCGACAGGCTCGTCACCAGTTCGTCGCGCTTGACGGTCAGGTCGACCAGTTCCAGCGAACGCTCGGCGACGCGCCTCCGCTCCGCTCCCTCGATCCGGTACGCGGCCGCGAAGAACTCGAGGTACTCGATCACGCGCATGTCGTCGTACACCCCGAAGATGTCGGGCATGTAGCCGATGGCGCGGCGGATCTCGCGGGGGTGGGTGTAGATCGAGTGCCCGCAGACGTAGGCTTCGCCCCACGTCGGCGCCAGCAGCGTCGCCAGGATCCGGATCGTGGTCGTCTTCCCGGCGCCGTTGGGGCCGATGAACCCGAACAGGTCCCCCTCCTCGAGCTTGAGGGTCAGGGCCTCGAGCGCGGCGAAGTCGCCGTATTTCTTCGTCAGGTCGACCGTCTCGATCATGGCGCCCCTCCATCGACCGGGATCACGATCCGCCACAGGGCCGCGCCGTCCGCTCCGCGGTCGCCGATCGCCCCCGATTCCGCCGCCAGCTCGCGCCAGGCGGTGCCCACCGGGCCCCGCCCCACGAGCACCGCCCGGTCGACGTCGAGGAGCGGCGAGAGGTCGTAGCGGCCGAGCCGACCGGCTTCGAGCGCGGTGTAGCCGCTGCCCCCGACCTTCGCGTGGAAGCCGGCGATCTCGAGGATCCGGAGCGGGTCGCGGTTGGTGATGTCCCAGCGCTCGTTGACCTCGCGATCCTTGACCGTCGTCCGGCGCGTGAGGCCGGCGACGAACGACCGCGGGCTGCGGCCGGAGAAGGCTTCGAAGCGGCCGCCGGGAGCGAGGTCGCCGACGTCCCACATCCACCCGGCGTGCACCAGGTAGCACCCGCCGAGGGGGAACGGCAGCCGGTTCTCGACCGACCCGCGGAGGGCGCCGGGGCCGGCGCGGCGCAGCGTCGCCACGACCACCGGGGCGGTCGTCACGGCGTTCCAGGTGGCCTCGAACAACCGACTGGAGTGGGCGGCGACCGGCACGCCGTCGAGGCCGTCGAGTGCCGCCGTGGCCGAATAGTCGCCGGTCGCCAGCCCCGGGTGGCTCGTCGTGGCATCGGTGGCGCCGATCCCGCGCCCCGACGCCGCCAGCCACGACACCGCCAGCCGCGGATGGCCGGCGGGGAGCGCCGCGGACGGTGCCGCCGTCACGGTGAGCGTGTCGTTGGACGGCGACCAGATCCCCGCCAGCGACAGCGCGCGAAACGCTCCGGTCACGGTGTCGACATCGACCAGATCGGTCTGCGACGACCGCCACGACGTTCCCTTCCACCGCTGCCCGATGCCCCAGGCGGCAGCGGCGAACAGGGCCACGCCGACGGGCAGCGAGAGCCACGCCACCCAGCCCCGCGCGCGACCCGCCGGGCCATCGCGGCGTCCACCCGAGGCCAGCCACCAATCAAACGGGTAGAGAAACGCGATGTACAGGATCGACAGCCCGGCGATGATCTCGAACGGCACGGGAGTGACCGCGGCGAAGCGGTCGATCGCGACCCTCAGCTGGCCGGTGAGATCCTGCCCCTGCACGGCCGACTCGCCGGTCCGACCGGCGGTCCGCGAGGGTGGCGGGCCGCCGAGCAGTTCGAGCAGGAACAGCTCGGTCCCCGGCCATTCGCGCATCCCGCCGGCATCGATGTCGATCCCGGCCCAGGTCACGGTGCCGAAACCGCGCGGGCTGCGGACAACCAGCGGCAGGTCGCCCGGCGCCGATCCCTCGTAGGCCTCGATCACACCGTCGAGCGACCGCGAGTCGGCCAGCAACGGCACCTCGACGCCGTCGAGCAGCGCCCGGTCGAGCGGCCGGGCGGAATGGGAATACGTCTCGATCGCCCCGGCGCGGCGGAGGGGCACGAAGCGGTCCACCGTTCCCGGCCGTCCACGAGGCCCCGGGAGCCAGGCCGCCGCCGGCGACGTGCGGAACGACGGCTCGCCGGCACTCTTGCCGGCGACGAGCACGAGCTGCCCCCCCTGGCGAACCCACTCGTCGATCGCCGCCAGGCCCGGTACGCCGGCCTCGCCCACGGCCGCGACGGCGCGCCCGCAGACGACGATCAGGTCGGCAGCGGAAAAATCGAGACCTTCGGTCCCCAGGGAACTGGGATCGGCGACCGACACGACCCGCGGGCGCCCCTCGCGGACGCTGAGCCGCGCCGCGCGGTTCGCCATCGGCAGGTCGCCGACGACGACGATCAGCCGCTCGGCCGGATCGAGCGCCCGCGGCGGATCGATTGTCGTGCCGGCGACCGGGCGCCCGTCGGCGGCGATCCGGTCGACGCGGAGCGGCGCGGCAGGGCGACCGGGCCGGATCCGCACGCGCGCCCGGCGGGTGCCGGCCGCAGTCGGCTCGAGCGCCCGTGGCGGAGAGCGGACAGCCTGACCGTCTGGGTCCTCGGCCCACACGGCGATCGATTCGTCCGCCGGCCCGGCGGCGACTTCGACGACGACCGGGGTCCAGTTCCCGGTGCGGTAGGCGCCGGCGAGACCGACCGTGACCCGATCGGTGCCCTCGGCGCCGCACGCTGCCAAGCCCGCGGTGAGGAACGCGGTGACGGCCACACCGACGGCCACGGCAAGGCCCCGCGCGCCGGCGGGCTGGGGAGAGCGTCTCCCCCGCGCCGCTGCACGCCCGGGCGCCGTCGCGGGCGACCCGGCCCGACGGCTCCCCCTCATGGCTTCTCCGCATCGGGGCAGACGCATGCCAGCTGCCCGCACCCCGGACAGCCCGAACCGTACTTGCGCTCGATCGCCGCCTCGAGATCGACGTCGGCGACATTGGCGATCGTCGCCAGCCAGGCGAGCACGTCGGCGAACTCCAGCGCCAACTCCTCCTTGGTGCCCGAGCGCAGCGCTCCGGCCAGCTCGCCGATCTCCTCGGAGAGCCACATGAAGGTCCCCTCGACACCGCGCGCGGCGTCCTTGTCGTGATACATGCGGCGGATCAGTGCCTGAAACTCGCGCAGCGTCATGCAGCCCCCGATCGCCCGGCAGTTGTACCGCGCGGCGGCCGCGCTCGCCTCATCCCGGAAGCTCGGCCGGGCGCGGCGGGGCGAACCAGGGATAGATCGCCGGGATCACCAGAGCCGTCAACAGCGTCGAGGTCACGATCCCGCCGATCACGACCGTCGCCAACGGCCGCTGGATCTCCGCCCCGGCCGAGGTCGCCAGGGCCATCGGCAGGAACCCGAGGCTGGCCACCAGCGCCGTCATCAGGACGGGCCGGATCCGGGCCTCGGCCGTGGCGAGGGCTGCGGCACGGGGCGTGAGCCCGTCGGCCCGGGCGTGTTCCGCCCCCGCCACCCACACCAGGCCGTTGAGGACGGCCACGCCGAACAGCGCGATGAACCCGACGCCGGCCGAGATCGAGAACGGCATCCCCCGCAGCGCCAGAGCGACGACGCCACCGCAGGCCGCCACCGGCACGGCGACGAAGATCAGGGCCGCCAGCCGCAGCGATTTGAAGCTCGTGTACAGCAGCAGCGCGATCAGGCCGAGCACCAGCGGCGTGATCAGCGCCAGCCGGCGGCTGGCGGAGAGGAGGTTCTCGAAATCACCCCCCCAGCGGATCGTGTACCCCGGGGGCAGCGCGACCCCTTCCGCCACGCGCTGCCGCGCCTCGGCGACGAAGCTGGCGACGTCGCGCCCGCGGACGTTGGCCGACACAAACGTCCGCCGCCGCGAATTCTCGTGCTCGACGCTCGGCGGATTCTCCTCGATGCGCACGTCGGCGAGCTCGCCGAGCGGCACCGGGCGCCCCTTGGCCGTCCCCACCGGGATCTGCGGGAGCAGCGTCTCGTCCTCGCGCCAGGCGCGCGGGTAGCGGACGACGAGCGGATAGCGCGGCCGTCCCTCGTAGATCACGCCGACGGGGATCCCCCCCAGCGCCGACACGGCCTCCATCACCTCGACGCCGTCGATGGCGTGGCGGGCGAGTTGATCACGGCGCGCGTCGACGCGGAGGGTCGGCACGTCGGCCTGCCAGTCGGCCCGGACGTCGGCGGCACCCTTGATGCCGCGCAGCAGCCCCTCGATCCGCTGGCCGATGCGGCCGAGGGCGGCGAGGTCGTCGCCGTAGACGAGGACCGCGACGTCCGCCTTGACGCCCGCCACCAGCTCGTCGACACGCATCTCGATCGGCTGGCTGAAACCGAAGGTCGCCCCTGGGACCGCGGCGGCGAGGTCGGCCGCCATCCGCTCGACGAGCGATTCGCGGGTCACGCCCGGTGGCCACGCACCGTGGGGCCGGAGCATCACCCAGATGTCGGTCTGCTGGACCCCCATGATGTCGTTGGCGATCTCGGGCCGACCGGTCTTGCAGAACACCGTCCGGACCTCGGGGTAGGCGCCGAGGAGCGCTTCGATCCGGGCCGTCATCGGCGCCGCGTCCTCGAGCGTGGCACTGGGGAGCCGGGTCGCCTCGATGAGGATGTCGCCCTCGTCGAGGCGGGGCATGAACTCCGCCCCGAGGCGCAGCGCGACCGGGACCGTGGCCGCCACCAGCAGCGCCGCCGCCACGGTGATCAGCACCGGATACCCGACGGCGAGCCGCGCCAGCGGCTGGTAGCAGCGGTGGAAGACGCGCATCAGCCACGGCTCGCGCTCCTCCTCGCGCCCGAGGACGGTCGCGGCGAGGACCGGCATCAGCGTCAGCGAGATCACCAGCGACCCGGCCAGCGCGAACAGGACCGTGAGGGCCATCGGCCGGAACAGCTTCCCCTCGGTCCCCTGGAGGAACAGGATCGGGAGGTAGACGATGGCGATGATCAACTCGCCGAACATCGTCGGACCGCGGACCTCGACCGCGGCATCGCGGACGACGGCCAGCCGCGACGAACCCGACGGAGCGTGGCCGAGGCGGCGGACGCAGTTCTCCACCATGATCACCGAACTGTCGACGACCAGCCCGAAGTCGATGGCCCCGAGGCTCATCAGGCTCGCCGGGATCCCCGCCGCCCACATGCAGTTGGCGGCGAACAGCATCGACAGCGGGATCGCCAAGGCGACGATCAGCCCGGCGCGGAGATTGCCGAGGAGGACGAGGAGCACGACCACCACCAGCAGCCCCCCCTCGGCGAGGTTGTGGAGGACGGTGTCGAGCGTCCGGGCGATGAGGTCGGAGCGGTCGTAGATCGTCTCCAGCGTGACACCGGCGGGGAGCGTCCGGCCGATCTCGACGAGCCGTTCCTTGGCCGCGGCGACGACCCGGCGGCTGTTCTCGCCGCGGACCATCATCACCATCCCGGTGACGACCTCGCCGCGCCCGTCACGACTCGCCGCTCCCTGGCGCGGCAGCGGCGCCACCGTCACCTTGCCGACGTCACGGACCAGCACGGGAACGCCCCCCGGGGGGCTGCGGACGACGACCTGCTCGATGTCGGCGACGCCGCCGAGCAACGCCTGGCCACGGATGAAGCGCTGCTCGCCATGCTTGACGACATACCCGCCGCCGGTGCTGGCGTTGTTGCGTTCCAGCGCCGCGAGCACCTCGGCCAGGGCGATGCCGTGGGAGGAGATCCGGTCGGGATCGACCTCGACCTCGTACGACTTGGCGAATCCGCCATGGCTGTTGACGTCGGTCACTCCTGGCACCTCGCGGAGCGCCGGGGCGATGTCCCACTCGAGGATGCCGCGCAGCTCCATCAGGTCGTGACCGGTTCCCCGGACCTCGAACTGGAGGATCTCGCCGAGCGCCGTGCTCAGGGTGCCGAGCTTCGGCTCGGCCCCGGGGACGGCGATGCCGGCCGCAGCCTCGGGGAGTCGTTCGGCGACGAGCTGGCGGGCGCGGAGGATGTCGGTCCCCTCGCGGAACACGACCGTCACCGCAGAGATCCCCAGACGCGAGACGCTGCGGATCTCCTCGATCCCGGGCAGCCCGCTCACCGCACGTTCCACCGGGTAGGTGATCGCGCGCTCGACTTCCACCGGCGGCAGCGTGCCCGCCTCGGTGACCACCTGGACCTGGATGTTGACCAGGTCGGGGACGGCATCGACCGGTATCCGGGTCGCCGCGAACAGCCCCGCGCAGGCCATCAGCACGAACAGGGCGATGACCAGCGCCCGGTTGGCCAACGACCACTCGATGATGCCGGTCAGCACGCGGCGCCGCTCCCCGATATGTCAGCCACCGCCGCCCTCGGCACCGGGCGCGGATTCGTCCTCGAGGAGCAGTTCGCTCTTGAGCGTGAACGCCCCGGTGGTCACCACCTCGTCCCCCGCGGCGAGCCCGCGGGTGACCTCGACGTAGCCCCCCTGCTCGGTCCCGGTCGTGATCCCGACGCGCCGGTAGCGCGGCCGCCCCTCTTCGTCGCGCCCCGACGGGACGAACACGAAGGCCTTGCCCTGGTGGCGCATCACCCCGGCCGCCGGCATGGCGAGCGCCTCGCGTGCCTCCCCCTGCGGGAGATCGACCCAGACGAACATTCCCGGTTTGTAGTGGGCGTCGTCGTTCTCGAGCTCGGCGACGAGGGGCACGCTCCGCGAATCGGCTTCGACCGTCGCGCCGACGTGGCTGACCCGGGCCGTGGTGTCGTGGTCGCCGGCCCCCGGAACCTTGACGCGCACCTCCTGCCCCTCGGCGACCTCGACGGTGGTCCACTGGCGCTCGTGAATCTGCGCCCGGACCCACAGCGTGCCGGTGTCGGCGACGACGAACATCCTGTCCCCCGCCTTGACGCGCTCGCCGCGGGCGACGAACACGTCTTCCACCAGTCCGTCGAAGGGCGTGCGCAGCACGAGGGTGCTGAGGCCGGTCGTGGCCCCCGTGGCGCCCGTCCCCACCTCTCCTTCCTCCTCGATCGTCACCGTCCCCGACCCGCGACCCCCGACGTCGGTATCGAGCCGGCTGCCGACGAGCGTGCGGAGGTTCTCGCGGGCGATCTGGACGAGGCGGTCGGCCTGGGCCAGCTCGGCCCGGGCCTGGTCGCGCTTCTGCCGGACGGCGAATTGCGCTTCCTCGCAGGCGGCCAGGTAATTGGCGCGGGCGACCTCGAGGTTGCTGGTCCGCTCCTCGACGATCCGCCCCGAGAGCACGCCGCCGGCACCGAGCTGCGCGGTGCTGTCGCTGACCTTCTCGACGAACACGAGGCGTGAATAGGCGCCGAGAATCGCCTCGCGGTAGGCACCGAGCAGGCGCCCCTCGAAGGCCGCTTCGACGTCGGCCAGCGACGGCCGCCGTGCCAGATAGGCCAGCAGGGCATCGACGTTGCCGGCGATCGTCTCGGTCCACTCGGCGGCATGGCGCGCGATTTCCTGGTCGGCCTCGCGGCGGCGGATGTCGTCACGCGCGGTGCCGACGTCGGGGCTGGAGATCTCGGCGAGCGAATCGCCACGCGCGACGCGTTGGCGGACCTGCACCAGCACGCGCGACACGATGCCGTCGACCGGTGCGCCGTAATCGAGGCGGTAGCGGGCGTCGTAGTCGAGACGGCCGGGGACGGTGAGGTGGCCGCGGAGCGACCGCAGGCCGACCGTCGCGACCTCGATGCCGGTGGTGGCGGCCGGCAGGACGACGACGTCGCCCGCAGCGACGGCCGTCGCCGCGCCGGCGGTCGGCTCGCCATGCTCCGGGGGAACCACATGGTGTGTCGCCAGCCACCACCAGGCCAGCCCACAGGCGCCGATCGTGGCGGCGAACGCGGCCTGCCGCCCGAGGGCGGCGCGGCCCGGCCTCCGGCCGCCTGCGGTGGCGGCGTGCGGGGCACCTGCTGCTGAAGGCGACGAGGGCACGGTGGACATCGGCGGCTGCGTGACGCGTGACGACGGAGCTGGAACCGGAATCACCAGTTTACCTTCGGCCGCGTCGGTGCCGCACCACCACCGGGATCGCGCCGGCCTGCGTCGTCGCCGCGGCGGCTGCTACATTGCACGGTATTCCCGCCCCCCGCAGTGCCGTGGCCGCCATGAGCCAACTCCGTCCCGTCCGCATCTTCGACACGACCCTCCGCGACGGCGAACAGTCGCCCGGCGCGAGCATGAACCTCACGGAGAAGCTCGAGATCGCGCAGGCGCTGGTGCAACTCGGTGTCGACATCATCGAGGCGGGATTCCCGATCGCCTCGCCGGGGGACTTCGAGAGCGTCGCGGCGATCGCCCGCGAGGTCCGTGGCACGACCGTCTGCGGCCTGGCGCGGTGCAACGACGGCGACATCGACCGCGCCTGGGAGGCGCTCCGGGCCGCCGACCAGCCGCGGATCCACGTGTTCCTCGCGACCAGCGCCATCCACCGCGAATTCAAGCTGCGGATGACCGAGGACGAGGTCGTCGCCAGGGCCGTCGCGGGTGTGCGCCGGGCGCGCGGGCTGTGCGCCGACGTCGAGTTTTCCCCCGAGGATGCGGCCCGGACCGAGATCGACTTCCTCTGCCGTGTGGTCGAGGCGGTGATCGACGCCGGCGCCACCACCGTCAACATCCCCGACACCGTCGGCTACGCGACGCCGACGCAGATGCACGGCGTGATCGCCGCCCTCCGGGCCCGCGTGCCGAACATCGATCGGGCGGTGATCAGCGTCCACTGCCACGACGACCTCGGCCTCGCGGTGGCCAACAGCCTGGCGGCCGTCGAGGCGGGGGCCGGGCAGGTGGAATGCACGATCAACGGCATCGGCGAGCGGGCGGGCAACTGCTCGCTCGAGGAGGTCGTGATGGCGCTGCGGACGCGCTGCGACACCTACGGCTGCGCCACCGGGATCAACACCCGGAGGCTGGTGCCGACCAGCCGCCTGGTGGCGACGATCACCGGGATCCGCGTCCCGCGCAACAAGGCGATCGTCGGCCGCAACGCCTTCGCGCACGAAGCGGGCATCCACCAGGACGGGATGCTCAAGGAGCGCCGGACCTACGAGATCATGCGGCCGGAGGACGTCGGCCTCGAGAAGACCGACCTCGTCCTCGGCAAGCACAGCGGCCGGGCGGCGCTTGCCGACCGGGCGCGGTCGCTCGGCTACCAGCTCAGCCCCGAGCAGCTCCAGACGCTGTTCGATCGGTTCAAGGCGCTCGCCGACCGGAAGAAGGAGATCTACGACGGCGACATCGCGGCGCTGTGCGAGACGCAGTTCGCGGCCCTTCCCGAGCAGTTCAGCTTCGCGGGCTACACGCTCTCCTGCGCCAGTGGCGCGATCCCGACCGTCGAGCTGCGCGTGCTCCACGACGGCGTGGCCGAGGCGGTCACGATCACTGCCGGCGACGGCCCGGTGGACGGCATCTTCCTGGCGATCGAGAAGCTCACGGGGATCGTCACGACCTGCCGCGACTTCCGCGTCCAGGCGGTGACCGTCGGCAAGGACGCCCAGGCCGAGGTGACCGTCGAGCTCGAGCACGGGGGTGAATTGCACCGCGGCCGTGGTGTCTCGACCGATTCGCTCGAGGCCTCGGCGAAGGCCTTTCTCGCGGCCGTCAACCGCATCGCCCTCGGCCCGAGCCCGCGGATCCACCCGCAGCGCGTGTGACGCCGACCGGGTCGCCGTCGCCACCGGACGGCCAAGCGGAACGAGGTAAGTGAGGGCTCGTTCCCGAAACTCCCTCACGCCTCCGACCGCACGTTGCCGCCGCCGGATGCGGCGGCCGCCGGCCGTGGCGACCCTTGGCGTCGCCACCGGACGGCCAAGCGGAACGAGGCCCGGAGGGCTCGTTCCGCGCGAAAGCTATATCGCTTCGCCGCCGCGCTCGCCGGTGCGGATTCGGACGCATTCCTCGAGCGGCAGGACGAAGATCTTGCCGTCGCCGATCTGCCCGTGCTCGCCGGTGCGTCCCCCCTTGATGATCGCCGCGATCGTCGGTTCCACGAAGGCGTCGTTGACGGCGATCTGCAGTTGGACCTTGCGGAGCAGGTTGACGGCGATCTCGTGGCCCCGGTAGGTCTCGGCATGGCCGCGCTGCCGGCCGAATCCCTGGACATCGAGGACCGTGAGGCGGAAGACCTCGACCTGGGACAACGCTTCCTTGACCGACTCGAGGCGATCGGGCTGGATGATCGCGATGATCAGTTTCACGGTGCGGACGCTCCAAGCCTCGAAGGGCATGCCCGGAGCGACGGGGTCCATCCCGCAGGGCATGCCCCGGCCTGGGTGAGCTAGGCGGTTTGCCCACCCAAGCCGTTGGGGCATCCTAATGGATCGCGACGGCAGGGCGCCGAAGGAGCACCGGCCATCTTTCCAACGAGAAAGCAAACGTCGTGCCACGATCGGCGGCCATCGATCATTCCGGGCTGACGTGCGCCGGCACGGCCGGAGAATTGGCTTCACACCGAGGGATCATCCCTGGCCCGGACGACCGATCGGCACCGCACGCGATACCGCCGCCCACTTTGACGGCAGCCCGCTGCCCGGGAACGATGCACGTCCGACTCCGACACTCGTGGGCTCCCTGACATGTCTTCAGCGCCGATCGACTCGTGGCTCGCGCTGGTTTCCGACGTCGGCCCCGACACCGGCGAGGCCGGCACGCGGCGTTTCCGCGGCGGCCGGGCGGCGGCGCTCGAGCGCCTCGCGGCGATCGATCCGCCCCGCTATGCCGCCACGCGCAATCACGTCGACGGCGCGGTGACCTCCCTGTCGCCCTGGATCCGCCACGGGGTCCTCGGGCTGGCGGAGGTTCGCGACGCGGCGCTGGCCCGAGTGACCCGCGCCGACGACGCCCTGGTGCTGGTGCGCGAACTGGCGTGGCGCGACTACTGGCTGCGGGTCCAGGGTGCCCTCGGCGAGCGGATCGGCATGGCGATCGAGGCCCCGGCCGCGGTGCCGCGCCGGCAGCCGGCGGCGCGGCTTCCCGACGACGTCCGCGACGCCGCCACCGGTCTGGCCTGCATCGACGATTTCTCCCGGCGGCTCCGCGGCGACGGCTGGCTGCACAACCACGAGCGGATGTGGCTGGCGAGCTGGCTGGTGCACGTCCGCGGGATCGACTGGCGGGCGGGAGCCGACTGGTTCCTGTCGCACCTCCTCGACGGCGATCCGGCCTCCAATCACCTCTCGTGGCAGTGGGTGGCGGGCACGTTCGCCGCCAAGCCCTACCTCTTCAATCGGGAAAACCTCGAGTCGTTCACCGCCGGTCGCCATTGCCGCGGCTGCCCGGTGGCCGGCGCCTGCGACCTCGAGGCAAGCTACGAAGACCTCGCCGGCCGGCTGTTCGACGGCGCGCCGACACAGCGCCCGGCGCTGCGGATCCCTCCCGGCGGGCCGTGGCGCCCCGCGCTGCCGACGGCCCCGCGGCGACCGCTGGTGTGGGTCACGCTCGATGCCGCGGCGGAGACGGCCCCGGCGCCGCGGCGCCACTCCGACTCGCCGCGGCTGTTCGTCATCGATCCGGAGTGGCTCGCCGCCGAGCGGCCGTCGCCGGCGCGGTTGCGGTTCCTCTTCGAATGCCTCGCCGACTTCGGGTCGATCGACGTCGTGCGCGGTGATCCGACCGTCGAGGTGCCCCGGCACGCCCGTGCCCACGGCTGCGACGGCGTCGCCCTCACCGACACCCCCTGCCCGCGGCTGCGCCGCCAAGCCGGGGCGATCGCCGCGGTGCTCCCGGTCGAGGTGGTCGACCGGCCACAGCTCGTCGACGCCGCGGGCGTACGCGACCTGGGGCGGTTTTCGCGTTACTGGCAGCAGGTCAGCGCCTCGGCGTTGCGGCCGACGGCGCGGGGGTGAGCGTGTCGGCCACGTGCCACGCCGCGCCGTCTGGGGGAAAGCACGCCGGCAGGAACAACGTGTGCGTCGTGCCGTCGACCGGATGGGGAAAGCTGATCCGTGCCGCGTGGAGGAGAAGGCGGCCGACGGGCCGGCCACGGCCGTAGAGCGGATCTCCGACGATCGGAACGCCGAGCCAGGCGAGGTGGCAGCGGAGCTGGTGCGAGCGCCCGGTGAGCGGCTCGAGCAGGAGCAGCGTCTGCTCCGCTGACGTGGCCAGCGAGCGCCAGCGCGTCGTCGACGGCCGTCCGACGACCGGGTCGCAACGCTGCCGCGGCGGGCGGTCGGGATCGGGACCGAGCGGCAGGTGGAGCGTGCCCGACGGCGTCGGCGGCCGGCCGTCGACCACGGCCACGTACTCCTTGCGAACCGTCCGCTCGGCAAACGCCGCGCCGAGCCGGCGGCGGGCCGCCGCCGTCCGCGCCAGGAGGAGGATGCCGGAGGTGTCGCGGTCGAGGCGGTGGACGGCCTCCAGCGGGCCCCAGGCCGGGGCCAGGACGGTGGCGGCGGCGGGGGGATCGCAGGGGTTGCGTGCCGGCACGCTCGGCATCCCCGCCGGCTTGTCGATTGCCAGCAGGTGGCCGTCGGCCCAGAGGATCCGCGGGAGGCCGTCCCGCTCGTCCCCGTCGCCGCTCACAGGACGCCCAGTGCCTCGACCCACGCACAGAGATTCTCGGCGGGGGCGTCACCGCCCTCGCCGCCGGGCAGCGTGCCGACGGGGTAGCCGGCGGCCGTGAGCCGTTCGCGGTCGGCGTCGCGAAGGTGGGGTTCGGTCGCACTGCCGCCGAACAAGACGACGCGGCTGCGCCCCGGCTCGGCCGGCTCGATCGTCGCCTGCCGTGGCAGCGACGCGCCGACGAGGGCCACGCCGCGCACCGCCGGCCCGAGCCGCTCCGCCACGAGCCAGGCGAACTGCCCTCCGGCTCCGCTCCCGGCCACGGCCACCCGGCTGGGGTCGATCGCGCGCCGGCTCCGCAGGCTGTCGAGGGCCCGGGCGACGGCGCCGATGTCGGCCCGGCCCCAGCGCTGCGGATCGGACGATCCGGGCACGAGCACGGCGACGCGGTGCCGCGCGGCCGCCGTCCGCCACGTTCGCAACGCCCCTTCGGCGTCGACGGCACCGCGCGGTGGATCGAACCAGACCAGCGCCCCGAGCGGTTCGGTGGCCGCGCCGTCGGGTACGACGGCGAGGACGGGCTCGGGCAGCTCCGGCGCCTCGAGGCGGACGACGCGCACGGCCGCCGGATCGGACTCCGTGACCGGGACGTCCGCGGGCACGCCGGCCTGGGCGACGGTCGTCACGACCGTGACGTCGACCGGCGCGGCGTCGCGCTTCAGTTCGAGGATCACGCTGCTCCCCGGCTCGAGCCCGCCGACGAAGCCGGCCAACTGCGCGGGCGCCGCGAGGGCCAGCCGCTCGCCGGCACGCTCGGCCTCGGCGGGACGGACCGCCACGACGACATCGCCGGGAAGCACACCGGCCGCGGCCGCCGGCCCATCGGGCCATACCCAGCCGACGCGAATCCCGGCGGCGGCCGGTTCCGCGGCGCCGGCGGCCGCAGCCGGCGGCGCTTCGCGGGTGGGCACGATCCCGAGGACGGTGCGGCGCCACGGGGGCAATCGCGCCACCAGCTCGACGCTGGCGCCGATCCGCTCGGTCGCCGTGTCGCCCGTGCCGCGCTCCAGTTCCAGTTCCAGCCGATCGCCGGCGTAGAGCGGAGCGACCACGTGGCGGAGGTCGGCGACGCGCGTCACCGCCCGGCCGTTGGCCGAGACGATCCGGTCGCCGGCGCGGATCCCCGCCTTCGCGGCCGGGGAGCCGGCACGGCACACGGCGACGCGTGCCGGCCCGTTGACAGCGTCGCGCGACGCGTAGCCGATGCCGATGATCCCGGGACGGAGCGTCTCCCCCGCCTGGAGCCGCGGCAGGACGCGGACGAGATCCTCGTAGGGAACGGCGAACCCGATCCCGGCGTCGTACAGCTCGGTGCCCGAGTTCATCCCGGCGGTGTCGGCCGGCAGCGGGGCGAGGATCCCGATCATCCGGCCGCGAATGTCGACCAGTGCCCCGCCGTAGTTGGCCGGCGACACCGAGGCGTCGGTCTGCACGCTGCGCCCCCAGGAGCGATCGAGCGCCGAGAGGATGCCGACCGCGACCCCCGGCGTCGCGCTGTCCCAGCCGCGCCCCAGCGCGATCGTCCACTGCCCGACCGCCAGGTCGGCGCGGCGCACCCACTCCGTCGGCGGCGCACAGCCCGCGGGGAGGGCTTCGACGCGGAGCAGGACGAGCGACCGTGCCTCATCGCGGCTGACGACCCGGCCGACCGCCCGGCTGCCGTCGGGGAAGCGGACGACCGTCTCGGCGACGTCGTCCGGGACGGCGAAGGCGGTGGTCACGATCCAGCCTTCGGCACCGACGACGACGCCGGTCGAGAAGCTCGTCGCCGGTGCCGCCTCGGCGCCGGCGCCGACCGCGGCCGTCGCGACCCCCGGCTCGATGCGCACGACCGCCGGCGCGACCGTGGCTGCAGCCGCCCGGAACGCCTCCTCCTCCGCCAGCGCCAGGCTGCCGGCGTCGGCCGGATCCTGTCCCGTCGCCGACCGCACGACGGTCGCCAGCAGCAGCGCCAACAACGCGAGCCAGTGTCCCTTCACGGCGCCTCCCCCGCGGCCGGGCGCGGTCCCAGGTCGCATTCCACGATCGCCCCGCCGCGGACCACGGTGAGCCGCACCGGATCGCCGGTGGCGAGGGCGCCGAGTGCCTCTTCGACCGCCCGGCGCGACGGCACCGTGCGCCCGTTGACGGCGACCAGCAGGTCGTCGGCACGGAGCCCGGCGGCGGCCGCGGCCGAACCGGCGCGCGTGGCCTCGAGGAACGGCGGCGTGCGGTCGAGGAGATCGGGCACGAGCAGCACCCCGAGGAGTGCCGGGTCGAAGCGTGTTCCGCCGCCGGCCACCGGAGCACTGGCGCGGCCGGCGACGATGTCGTCGTAGGCCTTGGCGACCTCGTCGATCGGCAGGGCGTAGTTGAGCCACACGCCGCTGGCACTGGCGCGGAGCTCCTTGCCGAGGACGCCGACCAGGCGGCCGCGGAAATCGATCAAGGCCCCGCCGGGAGAGCCGGGGTTGTTCGTCGTGCAGTCGAGCAGGTAGACGGTGCCGCGGTACGGGGCCTCGTAGCTTCCGCGCCGCGCCTCGAGGGGCACGACCGCCGAGATGACGCCGTGCTGGGCGCTGACGCGCTCGTCTCCGACCGCGACGCCGAACAGGTTGGAGAGCGCGAGCACGCGCGTGCCGGGGGCGACACGGGGGAGATCGGCCACCAGCGGCAGGGCCGGCAGATCCTCCCCCTCGATCGCCAGGACAGCCAGCTCGCGGGCCGGGTCGGCCCCCACGAGCCGGGCCGGGTAGCGCCGACCGTCGTCGAGAACACAGTCGATCGTGTCGGAGTCGAGGACCGTGCTGAGAACGGTGACGACGTGGCCCGCCGGGGTGACGAGGATCCCGGTCTGGTACGCCTCGAGGCCGCGCACGCCGCCGGCACCGTAGACCTTGACGACGCCCCGCGCCGCACCGGCGATGGTTTCCCCAGGCGTCGCCGCGCGCGACACCGGACCGGCCAGCGCCAGCGCGAGGGCCAGCGCGAGACGCGCTCCCCTTGCCCGTGCCGGCCGTGCCCGCATGGTGTCGCTCATCGCTCCGCTCCCGCGCCGTCTCCGGCGGTCGCCGCCGGGCCGGTCGAGTCGGCGTTCTCGGTGGCCGGCTCGACCACCACCTCGTCGATCGTGAACGTGCCGAACGCGGTATCGGCGTGGCGGACGGTGAAACTCCGCGGCAGGCCGACGGCATCGCCCACGCCCCCGTCGGCGGCGTAGGCAAACCGCACTTCGCACGGCTCGGCATCGGGGGCGGTCCACAGGTCGATGCCGGTCACGGCGCCGTCGGCGGCGACGATGAATCGGGCCTCGACCCCCGCGACCGCCGCATCGAGGACGTCGTCGTAGACCGGGATCGCCGTGCCCGCCGGCTCCGCGGCAGCCGGCGTCGCGGCCGGCACCGTGCCGAGGTAGGTGGTGCGCCCGAGCGACCGGGGGCCGTCGAGGATCAGACGCCGCCACAGCACCAGTGCCGCCAGCAGCCCGCCGCTCCCCGGCGGTGAGGGATTGGCGTCGAGCTCGCTGGCGGCGTCGATCGTGCTCGTTCCCGTCGGCAGATCGATGCTCGCGCGTGCCGGCGCCAGCTCGATCCGGAACGCCTCCTTGTCGGCCAGGCGGCCGACGACGCGCCACGTCCCGGCCGGCCGCTCGACCGGGTGGCGGGCGGCGATCGCCGCCGCGACACGGTCCCGTTCGACGAGGTTGAAGTGGAAATTGGCGAATCCCGGCCGGGCCTCGTGGAGCCCGCGGAGCGCGTCGGGGAGCGGGGGCGGTTCGCGGGCGGCGGGAGCGGCCGGTGCCTCACCGGGTGGCGGCTCGTCGCCCGGGGCCGGCGGCCGCCGCGAGCCGGGCGCCCGCCGGCGCTGCCGCGGGCCCCCCTCGCCGGAGACGATCGCCTCGAGTTCCGCCGGGGCGTGCACGGCCGCGAGCCGGACGAGGATCTCGTGGCGTTGCCCCCCGCGCCGGTAGACCAGCGGCACGCGCCACCCGGACGGCAGCGTCCCGAGGACGTTCTTGAAGGCGTTGACGGTGCGCACCGGTCGGCCGGCCAGGGCCACGACCTCGTCGTCGTAGCGCAGCCCACGCCGGTAGGCGTCGGAGCTCTCGAGGATGTCGGAGACGACCACGCGCCCGTCGGACGCGGTGGCGACCGTCGCCCCGAGGGTCGCATGGTCGACGATCCGCCCCCCCTTGAGCGCGCCGAGGAAGTGCCGCGCCTGGTTCGACGAGATGGCGTAGCCGACCCCGACGTTGACGCGCCCACGCTTCTCGAACGACGCCCGGCCGTTGATCCCGATCACCGCCCCCCGGGCGTCGAACAGCGCCCCGCCCGAGTTGCCGGGGTTGATCGCGGCGTCGACCTGGATGCAGTCGGCGTACTCGAGGATCGTGCCCGCCGGGCCCTGGTAGCGGTGGACGCCCGAGACGATCCCCGCGCTCACCGACGGCTGGAAGTCGGTCGCCAGGAGGAACGGATTCCCGGCGGCGAAGCAGGGATCACCGACGGCGACGGTGTCGCTGTCGGCCAGTTCGGCCCAGGGGAAATCGTCGCGGCCGACGAGCTTGACCAGCGCCAGGTCGCCGGTGGGGTCGAGACCGACGAGGACGGCGTCGTACAGCCGGCCATCGGAGAGCCCGCACTTCATCGCCACGCCGGCGGGCTGGACGACGTGGAAATTGGTGAGCGCGTAGCCGTCGGGGCTGACGAGCACCCCCGAACCGCCCCCCGCCTCGCCGGCGAAGATCGCCACCGCCGCGGCGCTGGCCCGGGCCATGACCGCGACGCGGCCGCGTTCCGCGGCGAGTACCGAGTCGGGGGGCGCCGGTCCGGCTTCGGCGCCCGCCGCCGGACGGCTGGCCGTCGCCGTCGCCACGACGACGGCCACAAGGGCCGGCCAGGGCAGCGCCCGCGCCGAGCGCCGGTCGCACCGTCTCCGTGAGGCTGTCGCTGGTTGCATGGTCCCTCTCGGCACGGCGCGGCGGTCGGCTACCTGTCGATGACGGCGGACTCGAGCCGCAACGGAAATCCCTGATCGGCGGGCGACGTGAATTCGACGAGGATCACCATCCGGCGGGCGCCGGTCAGATCGACGTCGATCGGCAGCGCGGCAGTGGCCGAATCGGCAGCGGAGACCACGCCCCGAAACACTTCGCGGTCGTCGGTCCGGACGACGACCGCGACTCCCCCCTGGACCGCGCGGGCGATCGCCGGCACGGCGGTCGCCCGGAAGCGCCGTCCACCGGTGGGGATGCGGTACTCCAGTTCGCTACGCGGTCGCACCAACAGCGCCCCGTCGGCCAGCGCCCGCGGGGCGAAGAACGGCCCCAGCCCCTCGAGCGCCGCGAGGTTTCCGAAAAACGGTTCGACCGCGACGCGGTCCGGTGTCAGCGTCGCCACGTCGACGGTCCGGCCGACGGCATAGTCGACGGCGACCAGATCCTCCTCCGGCACGGTCAGGCTGCCGTCGACGACGAGGCCGTCGGCAGACCATTCCGCGCGGCGCGCCAGCAGCCGGCCGCCGCGCACGACCACGGCGATGGCGCCGGCGGGTGGCCCGGCCGCCTCGGATGCCGGGCGGAACAGCGCCAGCCCGATCACCTTGCCGCGCTTGACGGGGATCGTCTCCCCGTCGACGACCACGGTGACCGCCTCCGCCGACACCGTCTGGATCGCACAGGGCACGAACGTCGGTTCGCCCGAGCCGGACACGACGAGAAGATCGCCATCGGCGTCTTCGGGGAGATCGGCCTGCCACGACGGCGGCTCGGGCGGATCGGCCGCCGGCGCGGCGGCGTCCCATGCCACCCGCAGCACCCGGTCGGCGGGCAGCTGCCACTCGCGCCCCCCGCGGACCAGCGCCGCGACCACCCGATCCCCCGCCCGGTCCTTGTCGGCACGCCACGCGAAGTCGTCGCCGCGGATCCAGCCGCCGTCGGTGAACCACACACGGGCGCTGCCGGCTGGAGCGGCGGCGGTGGCGCCGTCGTCGCGGACGATGTCGAGACGGCGAACGCCCTCGACCGGGAGGCGCCGCTCGGTGCCGTCGTCGATCACCACCTCCGTCGCGGTCAGCGCCCGGAGGCGGCCGCCGGCGCGTTCACCGCCGACGAGCGTGAGCGCGACCCGGGGCTCGGCCGCGGCGCCCGACAGGGGCACACAGACCGCGGCGAGAAGCGCCAGCGTCGGCCAGAGCCCGGGGCACGGCGCCACCGCGCCGCCACCACTGCGAGGAAGTGCCGCATGCATGTCGCTGGATCCCTGGCCCCACCGGGCCCGCCGGACGGCTACCGTGACGGCGGCTGTTCCTCGCCCGCCGCGAGCCGCTTGAAATACTGCTCGATCGCCTCGCGGTAGTGGGCCGGGTACTCACGGCCGATCTGCTGCAGCGCTTCTTCACGCTTGTGCGGCGGTAGTTGCCCCCAGCCCTCGCCCGCTTCGAGGTCTTTCCGTGTCACCTCGCCGGGCCCCTTGCCGCCGGCCGGGCGGCTGTCGTCCATCGGCTGGCCCCCCTGCCCCGATCCCGACCCCGACCCCGCACCCCCGCCGCCGCCTGACTGCGACTGCTGCTCCTGCTCGAGCCGCGCGATCAACTTGTCGAGCGACTCGATGACACCGTCCTGGACGGCCCGCGTCCGGGCGCCGGCGCGGCCGAGACCGAGGCGCCGGGTCACGTCGCGCATCCGCCGCGCGATGTGATCGAGCGACTCGTCCTCGAGCCCTGCCATGTCGGCGCGGAGCAGCCGGGCGACCCGTTCGTAGCGCAGCGGGATCTCCCCCGCCCGCTCGAGGAGCCGGTCGAGCGTGGTGATCGCGACCTGGGAGTCGAGCAGCCAGTGCTGGCAAGCGGCGCTGTGGAACAGCACGGCCGCGGGGTCGACCGCGGCGACCGGATCGACCGACGCCAGCACCGGCAGGGCTTCGTCGAACCGGTCGCGGCGCACCAGCTCGCGACCGATCCAGGCCCGCAGCGTGTCGCGTTCGAAGGGGGCGACGGACGACTCGCCGAGCCAGGCCAGATCGGCCAGCCCACGTCGGTCGTCGACCGACGCCGCCGCCGCCGCCGCCCGCGGATCGACGGCACCGGTCGCCGCCATCGCCGCGTCGAGGATGTCGGTGGCCGGAGACGATGCGGTCCACGCCTCCGCGCCGCGGGCCCGTGCCGCGGGATCGGCGATCGAGCCCAGCCAGGCCGCCACCAATTCGTCGGCCCGCTGCCGGGTCGCCGCCGGCCAACTCGGCTGGCGACGGACTTCCTGCGTGTCGTCGGCGGCCGCTCCCCCGGGGGCGACCGGCCCGGCCGCGCCAGCCGGGACGCTCGCCAGCCCGGCGACCAGCGCCACCAACCAGCGGCGCGCGCCGGCCGCGGCATGGGCCGCCGTCCCGGCCGATTGCATCGATGCTCTCATCGCACGATTCCTCGGAGCCGGAAGATGGCGACGCGTCACCGGATCTGGATCAATCATACCGTCGTCACCCCGCGCCGGCCCACGCATCCTCCGTCGGCCGCGGGTCCGGCGGCCGTCATTCGGTCCGGCCGCTGACGATGTCGTGCGCCGCCCGCTCGATCGTGCGCTGCCGCTCGGCGAGCCGCCGCACCGCGTCGAACAGTTCCGGCTCCTCGGCCTGCTCGGTGCCGTCGGTGAGCAGTTGCGAAAACCTCCCGGTGCGCGTGTTCACCCGCATCTGCAGGGAGCGGATCATCTTCAGCTCCGCCAGCTTGTCGACGAGCGGTTGCTCGCCGGGCTGGGCCGGCCTCCCCCCGGACTCCCCCTTCTGCCGGGCCTGCTGCTCACGCTGCGCTTTCTCGAGGGCGGCGATCATCTCTTCGAGGTTGGCGACGATGTCCTGCATGATCCCGCGGGTCGTGGTGCCGGCGTCGCCGCGGCCGAGCCGGCCCGCTGCCTGGACCGCGTCGTCGTGGAGCTGCACGAGCGCCTCGGGAATCGCGACCGCGGACCCGTCATCGCGGACGAGCGCCAGGGCGCGGGTCGCCTCGGCGGCCACCTGGCCCTGGTCGCGGGCCAATCGCGTCGCCTCGACCTGGCGCTCGCGGTCGGCCGGCGCGCCGCCGTCGCCCGCCGTGGCGGCGAGCTTTTCGGCGCCCGACAGGACCCCCTTCTCGATCCGCAGCATCGACCGCAACCGCGCACCGAGCTGGACGAGGACGCGCTCGACCTCCTCCTCGCGGAGCTGGCGGAGGATCTCCTCCAATTCGGCGCGGGCGCTTTCCAGTTCCTCGACCGCCTTCTCCTGATCCTCGCGGGCACCGCGCCGGTTGGCCTCGTCGAGGCGCTTGCGGGCCTGCTCCATGCGTCGTCCCGCCGCGCCGAGGCGCTGCCGCGTGCGTTCGGCGCGGGAGGCTTCGTCGTCCCCTTCGGCCGCCGGCTCGTCCGCCCCCGGCTCTCCCTCCTGCTCCTCCCCTTCCCCTTCGCCCGGCTCGCCCCCCGGCTGCGGCTTGCCTTTGCCCGCCGGTTTTCCCTTGCCGGCCTCGGGCTTCCCCCCCTTGCCGTCCGACTTCCCCTCAGCCTGCTCGTCGGCCCCGGCATCGGCCTTCGGCTCGTCGACCGCCGGCATGTCGGGAGTCTCGTCGTCGCTGCCGTCGGCGTCTTTCTTCTCCCCCTCCGCGTCGTCGCGCTTGTTCTCGTCGCCGGCACCGGGCTTCCCCGACTTCTGCCCACCAGGCTGCTTCGCCTCGGCCCCCTCCCCTGCCCCGCCCGGCGTCGCCGGGGCAAGCCGCTTGGCGAAGCCACCGATGTCGCGCGCCAGGGCCTCGGTGTCGCGCGCCAGCGCGTCCTGCCGCTCGGCGAGCTTCTCGGCGTCGGCTCCGGCCTCCGTCGATCCCTCGACGTCGCGCTGCCGGGCGATCACCTTTCCCAGGCGGGCGAGGAACTGCCGGACCTCTTCCTTGGTGTTGCTCAAGCGCCGGTCGGTGTCGCCGGCCTCGAGAAGGACGAGCAGTTCGCGGAGCTTGTCGATCGCGCCGGCCTGGCTCGTGCCCGCCTTGAGGAGCTGCCCCTTTTCGAGCATGGCGACGATCGCGTCGAGGCGCTCGGTGACCTCGCCGTCGCGCGACTGTTCGAACGCCGAGCGCAACAGGGCGGCGCGGCGCGGGTCGCTGGCGGCGAGCAGGTCAGCGAGGCGGAGGAACGTCCGCTCGAGCTCGCGGAACTGGTCGCGCAGCCCCTGCTCCCGGGCGACGAGCGCCTCGCCGGCATCGGCGGCGGGACGCGTCTCCTGGCCGCAGGCGACGGTCGCGGCCGCGACGAGCACGACGGCGAACGCGGCCGCCGGCCGCCCTGCCGGGCGGGGTGACGGTCGCGCCGGCCCCGCCCGATCCACTCCCGGGGGGAAACTCATGTCAGGGTCGCTCCAGGGCCTCGCGGGCACGGCGCTTCTGCCATTCGAGCGTCTCGGCGCGGATCTCCTCCTGCGTCTTGATCACCCCGCGCAGCAGCTCGAGCACCTCGTTGTACGACTCCAATTCGATCATCGTATCGAGGATCGCCCGCAGCCGCGCCAGCACCGCGTCGGCCCGTTCGACGATCGCCGCGGGAGCCGCGTCGCGTTCCCGGCAGGCCGCGGCGAGGGCGGGCAGGTCGGTGGCGGCGACCGCGGCGAGCGGATCGGCGATCCGGGCGACGAGTCGCGACTCGAGCTCGGGGGTGAGCAGCGCGTTGTTGTCGAGTTCGAGGCGGATGTCGCGGAACGCGGCGGCGATCTCCCCCGTCTCCCCGGCCGCCCGCGCGGCTGACTCCCCGAGGCGGCCGACGGCGAACCCCTCCTCGTCGTCGCCCGGAGCGGCCACGGCCGGCTCGGCCGCCACGCGGTCGCGGGCCTGGGCGAGATCGGCGACGACGCTCTCGAACCGGCGGCGGAGGAGGATTTCGCGGGCCTCGAGCATCGCCATCAACTCGTCGGCCGACACCACGGCCAGCGTCCAGACGTCGCTCGTCGCGGTATTGGGCCCGGGGGGCAGGCCGCAGCCGTCGGTGGCCCGGACGGCCACGGCGATCCGCCCGCCGGTCGACAGCCCGAGCGGTTCGAGGGCCACCGTCTCCGCGTTCTCCGCGGGAATGTCGACCAGCGCCGCCCCGCCGCCGACCCGGGCGATGGGAAACTCGGTCGCCGCCCCCGGGGGAGGCGCTGCGGCGGCCTGCGCGTCCGCCGTCGCGACCCGCTCCACGACCACCGCGCCGGCGACGAGGCCGTGGTCGTCGCTGATCGCGCCGACCACGGGGAGCCGTGCCCGGGGGGTGACGGCGGTCGAGATCCCGCGCAGCCGGAGGGCGAGCGTCGGCGCCGCGTCGGGCACGGCCGTGACGAGGAAGCCGATCGGCTCGCGATTGCCGAGGCCATCGGTGTCCTCGAGCGTGATCGCGACCGCGAGGTCCTCGTCGATCACCCCCGCGTCGCCGGCCACGGTGGAGGCGGGGGCGTTCCCAGCCGACGCCTCGAGCGCCGCCACCTGCCGCTCACCGGCGGTCGAGGTGGCCACGATCCGCGCGGTGCGCAGTGGCTTGGTCGAAGTGGCGGCGATCTCGAGCCGGGAACCGCGCGGCACCTGCACGAGCCGCGCCGGCGGCGCCTCGCGCCGTCCGCCGCCGAGGTACTCGGGGAGCGTGTAGGTGATCCGCAGGTCGGCCACGGCCGGGGCGTCGAGGACGCGGATCGCGAGACCGCGGATCCGGGCGTCGCCGCCGCGGATCTCGAGGTCGAGGTTCTCCGTCACGCCCCGGAGCATGTGCCCGAAGGCCTGCGTCCCATCGGCGACCCCGCCGCGCATCCCCATCCGCTCCGTCTGCCACCGGCCGGCGCCGCGCGTGCGCAGATCGACGACGCGCGGCACCGCGCGGGTCGCGTCGGCGCGGACGACGATGTCGACGTCGGCCCCACGGGCGACCTTGAGGACGCCGTCGGTGAACCCCTCGACCGCGAGCTGGGTGCGCCGCGGCCAGGGATCGTCGCGGAGGAGGAGCACGCGACGCACGAAGACGTCGGCGACGGCCGGCCGCGCCACCGCCAGCCCGGCGATCGTCGCGGTGGCCGCCACCCCGGCCAGCGCCAGTGCCCTGATGCTTCCGCCGCGGAACAACCGGGCGACGTCGACCTGGGGGGCGACGGCGGCCGCCTCGTCGATCGTTCGGCCGAGGAGCAGCGGATCGCATTCCGGGTGGGGGCGCGGGCCGAGGTCGATCGCGGTCGCGAGGCTGTCGCGAAACGCCGGGTGGCCGCGCTCGACGATCATCGCCAACTGCCCGTCGTCGAGGGGAGCGGCGAGGCGGACGGCGAGCTTGCTCCACAGCAGCCAGGCCAGTCCCGCCAGGGCCGCCACGAGCAGGATCCCGCGCACCGCCGGAGGCGGCTCGACCGCCCAGTCGAAGGCGAGCAGCGCCCAGAACACCGCGCCGCCGCACAGGCCGACCCAGGCCAGCGCTTCGATCCACACCCAGCGGCGTGCGGCGCGGCGCACGGTCGCGAGCAGGCCCCGGAGGATCGCGAGACCGTCGGACGGGGAGTGGGAAACGGTCGCCATCGTGAACGGCTGTCGGAGAGGGGTGTTTCGTTCAGGCCAACCGCACGAGGCGGCGGAGGATCCATTCGGTGCACAACAGCCCGACCCCGACTCCGAGGAGGACCGTGTTGAGCCGTTGCTTGAAGCTGGTGTCGGTGACGCCGGGCTCGTACTCCCGGCGCGACCTGTCCGGAAGCCGGGCGGCGAGTTCGCCGGCGCGCCCGGGGGTCCAAGGCCCGTCGGCGAGGAACGTCACGGTGCCGCCGGTCGCCGCCGCCACCTGCTCGAGCGCGCCACGGTCGAGGCGCGGCCGCTCCAATTCGCGGTCGGGAAGACGCGCCTGGATCCGCCGTGACAGCGTCTCCCCCGGCTCGCCGCCGTCGGGCAGGCCGACGTCGATCCGCCAACTCCCCTCGCGACCGGCGACGAACGTCCCCTGGAGCACGCCCGGCCGCCCCGGCTCGGCCGCCAGCGGCACGCGCACCGCCGCCCCGTCGGGGCCGACAGCCCGGCAATCGGGAAGCGCCCGCCCCGCCACGGCATCGCCGTCGGCCATCACCACGCGAACCACGACCGCGGCCCCGACGGCGTAGCGGTCGCGGTCGACGAGCAGCCGGGCCCGGCGCGACCCGGCCAGCAGCCGTCCCTGCGAGACGTGGCGCACCAGCTGCGTCACCAGCCGCTCGTAGAAGCTGTCGTCGAGGCCGCGCAGCCGCCACAGTTCGCCGCTCCCGAGGTGGAACACAGTGCCCGCGCCGTACAGCTGCCCCGCCATGAAGATCGGTCCCTCGCGCCGGGCGTCGCCGACGGCCGGGCCGTCGCCGAGCGGCGGCACGCGCGCGTAGACGGTGGCACCGGGCTTGGCTTCACGGGCGTCGAAGCAGGCGTAGACCCCGGGAAAGCCGCTCCAGGCCGCCTCGCTGGCGGCCCGGCTGCCCGCGAGCCAGAGAAACTCGGCGTCCTGCCCCTCGCGCGTGAACGCGAGCGGGTGCGGATCGGTGAACCCGGCGGGGGCTTCGGTGATCAACTGCCCCGAGTGTGCCGGCTCCACCGGCAGCAGCGTCCGCAACGTGGCGCAGTCGGGGTGGCCGAGCCAGGCGTCCATCGACACGCCACCGGCGACCAGGCACAACCCTCCGCTCTCGCGCGCCACCCAGCGCTCCAGCCGCGCCTGCGCCGCCGGGTCGATCTGCCGCCAGTCGACGTCGAAGGCGACGACGGCGTCGTAGGCCGACAGCGCCTCGGGCGTGGGGGGGAAGGCGTCGAGGATCCGCCGCGCGTCCTGCGAGGCACCGGCACGGGCCGTGGCGAGGAGGACGTCGACGGCGAAGCTCTTGTCGCGCTGGAGGACGTTGCGCATGAACTGGTAATCGCGCGTCGGCCCGCCGGCGACCAGCAGCACCTCGGTGACGCGGTCGACGACCTCGACCTCGGCCGACTGCGCGTCGTCGGCACGGTTCCGCTCACCGGCCGGTGGCACGACGCGCACCGTGAGCCGGCGCCGGCCGGCACTGCCGAGGCCCGGCAGCTCGAAGCGGACCCCGGCCAGCTCGCCGTCGGCGGCGAGCCGGGTCTCGACCGTGTCGATCACGCGCCCCGCGTCGGCGGCCGCGCCGTCGGCGTCGTCGGCCTCCGCTTCGAGGAGCTCGACCCGCGCCGTCGTTCCCTCGAGCCCCTGCGCCTGGAGGAAGGCCGACACGCCGAAGCGGTCGCCGGGAAAGACCCGGGCCGGGGCGAGGACGTCGGCGACGCGCACGTTGGCGGGGAGGCGCTCGGCACCGACCCCGACGGCGTGGACGGCGACCCCGGCACGGGCCAGCGCGGCGGCTGCGGCCGCCGCGTCGAGGCCGCCGTTACTCGCCCCGTCGGTCACCACCACCACGCCGGCCAGCGACTCGCCGGGCTCCTGGTCGAGCACGGCGCCGAGCGCCTCGCCGAGCCGGGTCTCGAACCCCAGCGGTCTGATCCGCTCGCGCCAGCCTGCCGCCGGCGGGGTCGTCTCGGCGCCGTCCGCGGTCGCCGCGGGGATCGCCGGCGCCGCATCGGCCCCGGGGGCGGGCAGCAGCGTGACCTGCTCGGCATCGGCGTCGAACCGCCACAGCGACACCTCGTGCCGCCGCCCGAGCGCCGCCAGCAGGCCGCCGCCGTCGAGGACCTCGACCGCCTCCTCGGCCCGCGAACGCACGGGGGCGACGCCCTCGGCGCCGTCGGCCGGCGCGTCTTCGAGCGTCATGCTGGCGCTGGAGTCGACGAGGACGGCGACGCGCGAGGGAAACGCGATCTCGTGCTCGGCGGTCCGGCGGAGGTCGAGGTAGGCGGCGACGAGCGCCGCCAGCGCTCCCAGCCGCAGCGTCACCAGCAGCAGGGCCAGCCCGCGCGGCAGCTCGGCGGCATCGCGCCGGTAGATCGCCAGCGAGACCAGCGCCAGCGCCAGCACGACGACGACGAGGAGGGGGAGCTGCCACCACTGCGAGAACCCCTCGACCACGGCGCTGGTGATGCGGTGCTGCACGCTCTCGGTCACGGCGACCAGGGGGGTGATGGGCATCGAGGCGTTTCCGGGGCCGCCGTCAGGCGGTGGGTGAACGGCGGCGCGCGGCGGTGGGATGGTAACTGGCCGACCAGGCGAGGAGCTGCTCGAGCAGCATCACCACGGCGAGGCCCTGGAGCAACGGGCCGACCAGCGATGCCCCGGAAGCGGACTGTTCCTCGCCGCGGAACGTCGCCGCCGACTCGTAGCGGTGGGGGATCCCGGTCAGCGCCGTGGCCAGCCGCTCCCGGCCGACGCGCTCCAGGCGTCCTTCGTCGGGATCGACGTTGACGGCGACGGCACGCTCGCGTTCGCTGCCGTCGGCACGCTGCCAGCGCATCCGGTAGGCACCCGGCGTCTCGGTCCGCTCGAGACGGGCCGCGAGGCGTCCGTCGGCGACCGGCGTCGCCGCCTGCCGCACGACCACGCCGTCGGGGGGCACGAGAAAGTCCACCTCGACGCCGTCGACCCCGGGCTGCAGGTCGACGGTCACCGGATCACCGACCGCCAGCGCCGTGCCCGCACGCCGCGCGCGGGCGAGGTGGCTCTCCAATTCCAGCATCACCACCACCCAGCTCGGGTTGCCCCGCGCCCAGGTGTTCCACTCCGGGGCGGCGGTGGTCAGGACGGCGACGGCCAGCCCGTCGCCGAACGGGCGCTCGACCACCAGCGCCGCGCCGTTGCGCAGCGACAGCAGCCGCCGCAGCCCGGAGCCGGCCGGCGGCTCGTGGCCGCGCTGCACCGCCACGTAGCGCCCGACGCGGACCGCGCCGAGAAACGGATTGCGCTGCCCGGCGAGCACCCCGACCACCGGATGCTCCTCGACGACCAGGTCGGGGCTGTCGGGGGAGGCGGGATCGGGGAGGAGGTCGACGGCGCCGGCGAGCGGCACCGGGAACGGCCCCTCGCCGTCGCGGTACAGCGTCTCGTTGACGATGTCGGCCCGCGTCCGCGGCCCGGTGAAGAACACGACGCCGCCGCCGGCGCGGACGTAGGCCTCGAGGGCCTCGCGCTCGGGGCGGTCGAGCCGCTCGACGTCGAGCAGCCAGACGCAGTCGAATCCGGCGAGGTCGAGGGTCGCGAGCGCCGCCGGGGGCTCGATCCGCGGGCGCAGTCCCGTCGGGGCGCCGGCCCCCGGCGCCAGGGCGGCGGCCAGGTAGAAGGCATCGCCGACGCGCCCCGTGGCAGCGCTCCCCGCCGCGGCCAGCCGGCCGTCGACGAGCAGCACGTCGACCCGTTCGACGACGTCGATCACGGCCGTCCGCGCGTCGTCCCCCGGCAGCCGGTCGGGGGGCAGGCGGGCCGTGATGACGTGCGCCCCGGGGCGCTCGAATCGGGCCTCGAAGCGCTGCGTGGCGCTGGCGCCGGCGGGAATCTCGGGGAGCCTGAGTCCGGGGCGGGCGACGTCGTCCTCACGGAGGTCGACGAGGACGTCGCGGACCGCCTGCGGGGAGCGGTTGGCGACGGTGATTTCCAGCGGCAGCAGCACCCCGGCGGCCGGCACCCCGCCGACCGACTCGATCCGTTCGATCGACAGGTTGGCGGAGGTGTCGGCCCGTGCGACCGGCCCCCCCGGCTCGTCGGCGGCCGTCGCGCAATCGACGAGCCGGAGCTGCACGCCCGCCGCCGTCAGGGACTCGAGCAGACCGGTCGACTCTTCGGCCGAGCGCCAGTCGCGGGCGCGGAAGTCGCTGACCAGCCACAGCACCCGGTCTTCGCCGGCACCGGCCCGTCCGCCGAGCCATTCCTGGGCGAAGGCCAGCGCCCGGGCCGGGCCGATCGCCGTCGCGGACGGCACCAGCCGCGCCAGCCGCTCACGGAGCCGCTGCACCACCGCCGGGGTGACGCGCTGGGCCGGTTGATCGAGCCGCCCGTCGAGGCCTGCCGCCACCGGCGCCGCTGCATCCACCGGCGCGGCGGCCCCGCCGGCTCCCGGGCCGGGCGGTGCGGGCCCGACGAGTCGCGAAAACCGGCCGATGGCGATCTCCTGCCCGCCGCCGCGGGCGGCCAATTCGTCGAGGACCCGCTCCGCCACGTCGCGGGCGCGATCGAAGCAGGTGCCGACGGCCCCGTCGGCGCCGCCGGGACCGCCGCGCTCCCCCATCGAGTAGCTGTCGTCGAGGAGCACCAGGTGGACGGTCCGCGCCCCGGCGAGCCACCCGGCCAGCGCCGTCCACCGCGGCTGCGCCAGCGCCAGCACCAGGCCGAGCACCGCCGCGACCCGCAGCGCGAGGAGGAGGAGCTGCTTGAGGAGGACGCGCGTCCGGTACTTCCGCTGGCTGGCGAGGAGGAACTCCATCGCCGCCCACTCCACGCGCCGGTGGCGGAGGAGGTTGATCAGATGGATGACGATCGGCGCGGCCGCCAGCGGCAGGCCCCACCACAGCAGAGACGTGAAGTCGAACGTCGGCACCGGACCGATCCCCCTCTCGCGGTCTTCCGCAGCCGTCAGACCGCCATGCTCGCACGCCGGGCGAGGAACCGCACCAGCGCGCCGTCGACCGGTTCGCCGGTGCGGATCAGCGTGTAGTCGGCCGCCGCCGCGGCCGACCGCCGGCGGACCTCGGTGAGAAACGCTTCGAGGGCCTCGAGGTAGCCGTCGCGGAGACCACGGGGATTGCAGGTGACGTGTTCGGGGAGCTCGAGCCCCTCGAAGCGCGTCGGTCCGTCGAAGGGAAACTCGATCTCGTCGTCGTCGAGGACGTGGAGCACGACGAGGTCATGGCCGCGGCGCTTGAGGACCTGGAGGCCGCGGAACAGCCCGTCGCGGTCGCCGAGCAGGTCGCTGACGATCACCACCATCCCGCGCGGCGGCAACGTCTCGGCGAGGCTGCGGAGTACCGGCTGAAACGAGGTCCGCGTGCCCTGCCGGGGAGCCTCGAGGATGTCGCAGATGCCGGTGAGCTGGGAGCGGCGCGTCCGCGCCGGAACGCTCGCCCGGACCTGCTCGTCGAACAGCACGCAGCCGGCGGCGTCGCCGTGCGACAGCGCCAGCCAGGCCAGGCTGGCGGCGAGGGTGGCGGCGTAGTCGTATTTCGACATCCGCTCCCGACCGGCGGCGGAGCGGTAGTCCATGCTCGACGAGCCGTCGACGACCAGCGCCAGCCGGAGGTTGGTCTCCTCCTCGAACTCCTTGACGTACAGCCGGTCCTGCCGGCCCCAGACCTTCCAGTCGACCCGGCGCAGATCGTCGCCGCGGACGTACTCACGGTGCTGGAGGAACTCCACCGACTGCCCCTTGTAGGGGCTCTTGTGGAGACCGGTGAGAACCCCCTCGACGACCGCGCGGGCGCGCAGTTCGAGACGGGCGATCCGGGCGATCGCCTCAGGATGCAAAGATCGTCTGGAAGCGGGCATCGCGGGTCAGTTCGTTCTCGCGGGTCGGGGTGTTCTCGATGATCCGGCCGATGATCGCGTCGGGGGTGACGCCCTCGCTCTCGGCCGCGAAGCCGACCACGATGCGGTGGCGGAGCACCGGCGCTGCCAGCGCCTGGACGTCCTCGACCGCGACGTGATCGCGCCCCTGGAGCAGGGCCCGCGCCTTGGCGCCGATCACGAGGAACTGCACGGCGCGTGGACCGGCCCCCCAGGTCAACTGGTCGGACACGAAGTCGGGCACGCCCTTCTCGCCGGGGCGGGTCTGGCGCACCAGCGACAGGGCGTAGCGCAGCAGGTGGTCGCTGACGGGGACGTCGCGCACGCTCCGCTGCAGGCTGACGATGTCGTCGGCACTGAGCACGGGGCGGGCCTCGTCGAGCGGCTGGCCGGTCGTCCGCCGCGCGATCTCGAGCTCCTCGCTGAAGCTCGGGTAGCGGACCTGCACCTTGAACATGAACCGGTCCTGCTGCGCCTCGGGGAGCGGATAGGTGCCCTCCTGCTCGATCGGATTCTGGGTGGCGAGCACGAAGAACGGATCGGCGAGACGGTGACGCGTGCGCCCGACGCTGACCTGGCGCTCCTGCATCGCTTCGAGCAGTGCCGCCTGCGTCTTCGGCGGCGTCCGGTTGATCTCGTCGGCGAGGACGACGTTGGCGAACAGCGGCCCTTCGAGGAAGCGCAGCTGCCGGGTGCCGCTCGCCCGGTCCTCCTCGAGGACGTCGGTGCCGATGATGTCGGCAGGCATCAGGTCGGGGGTGAACTGGATCCGGCTGAAGGACAGGTCGAGGCTCCGCGCGAGCGTGCTGATGAGGAGCGTCTTGGCCAGGCCCGGAACCCCCTCGAGGAGGCAATGGCCGCGGCTGAACAGGCTGATCAGCAGCTCCTCGACGACCTGGTGCTGACCGACGATCACCCGCGAGAGCTGCTCGAGGATCCGGTCGTGGGCGAGGTGCAGCCGCTCGACCGCTGCGGCATCGGGGTGCGTCGACATGGTGTCTCCACGGGGAAAACGGCCGGGCGACGGCGGCGGGGAGCCCCCGCGCGGGCCCTGGTGCCGGTCCGTCCGATCAGCGTTGGTAAATCGGCAGCGTGCCCTTGTCGAGCTGGAGGATCGTCAGGTTCGAGGCGGTGGTGTAGACCGGACCGATGAATCCCTGCGGCCAGTGGAGTCCGTCGCGGTCCTCCTGGGCCTCGCCGATGATGCGCTTGACGATCTGATCACGGTAGCCCTCCCACTTCTGCCCCCCTTCACGGTACATCACCTGGGCGTAGTAGAAGTGGGCGTAGTGCCAGTGGCCGAAGCCGTTGTTGGCGATGTTGCCGAGGTGCTTCTCGGCGTAGTCGAGCATCCGGGGGACATGCGTGTCGTCCTCCTCGCCGGCATTGAACAGGCAGGCGATCGCGGCCGCCGAGATCGCCGGACGCCCGCCCCCGCCTTTGGAACTGTACTGCACGCCGCCGTCGGCCATCGTGCACTTGTGGATGTAGCCGATCGCCTTCTCGATGATCTCGCGCGGCACCGGGATCCCGGCGTTGCGGCACCCGCGCAGCCCCTGGACCTGCGTGATCGTCGTCGACCCCTCGTCGAAGTTGTTGCCGTCCTTGGCGCTGACGTAGCCCCAGCCACCGTCGGGCGTCTGGGCGCGCCCGGAAAACTCGACCGCCTTCTCGAGGACGCGCACCAGCTCCTCGCGGCGCCGCTCGTCCTCCTCCTCGCCGAGGACCTGGGAGAGGAACAGCATCGAGAAGCCGTGACCGTACGTGTAGCGATCGTCGGTCTTGGGATCGCCGATCAGGCCGTTGGTCCGTGACCGGCTGACGAGGTAGTCGACGGCGTTGCGGATCGGCTCGGCGTAGCGCCCCTGGGTGCTCGTCGAGCCCTCCATCAGCATCGCCGTCCCGGCCAGCGCCGTCATCGCCGTCGGGTAGCGCCCCTCGTTGGCTGCCCAACTTCCGCGCCGTGACTGCTTGGCGACGAGCCAATCCAGCGCCCTGGTCACCACCCGGTCGACCTTCGACGACTGGTCGGCGACTGCATCGGCGGCGAACGCCTCCGGTGCGGCGAGCCGGAGGAGGAGACCGACGCCGACGGCCCGCATGACGGCCGACAGGGACGGGGATCGGATCGCTCGGTTCATGGTCCACCGTCGGGGATGAGGGCCCGTTCCAACAACCGTTGCAGGCTCCCGCGCAGGTCGAGCGGTGGAGGCTGCACGCCCAGCGCCTGGTACGGCGGACGCGGCGCGATCGGCAGCCCGGTGAATTCGAGCACCCGGTCGGCCATGTCGCCAGAGCCGTGGCCGAGGATGATCGAATGGGCTTCCGGGTCGGCGGTGACGTCGCAGCCCATCAGCAGATGCGGTTGCTGGACCTCGATCCCGTCGTCGTTGCAGACGGCGGATCCGGTGCGCTTGTCGAGCGCCAGGAGGCTGAGCCGCATCGAGCCGGCACCGCGCTGGCTCTGGATCTGCCGGGCGAACACGAGGATCGGCAGCGCGGCCGGCTGCTGCGGATGGAGCGCGTGCTGGAGGATCGAGGCCGGGGCCGGCCAGAGCGGCGTGCCATCCTCGGCGGCCACCGCCCAGACGGTGCCGGTCGTGGGCTGGGGGGCGTCGCCGAGGAGCGACGCCTGGGGAAGCGGCATCACCATCCCGGCGCGTTGGACGGTCGCCTGCTCCTCGGCCGACGGATCGCGCCCGACGATCACGAGGAACCGGTCTTCCCAGCGCTGCGCCTGGAGCGAGCGCGCGGCGGTGCTGCCCAGCGGCAGCCGTTTCCGCCACCGTGCCGTGCCCGCGGCCACGTCGAGAAGGTCGAGCGTGCCGTCGCGGTCGAGCACGAGCACGTCGCCGCCGACCTGGACCGCCAGCGCGGACCCGGAAAACTCGCCGAGCGTCGTCCGCTGGCGTGAAAGCGGATCGATGGCGACGAGGCGCACGTGAGCATGCAGCGCGCCGGGGGCCGGCTGCGCTCCCCCGGGCAGCGGCTCGATCGCCACCACCCGCCGGCCGCGTGTCGCCATCCGCTGGTGACGCGGCGGGAGATCGAGTTCGTGGAGGAGGCGGCCGTCGGCCACCGCCAGCACCTGGGCACCGGCGCCGGTCGGTGGAACCGCGACGATGACCTCGTCGTCGCCGAACAGCTCGACCCCGGCGGGCAGGCGACGCCGCTCCCACACCACCGCGCCCGAAATCGGGTCGTGGAGTTCGACGGTCGTGCCGATCCGCACGGCGATCCCCCGCGGCGAGACCGGGCCGAGTTGCACCTCCTCCCGGGCAGCTGCCATGTCGGGCTCGACGACCTGCAGCCCGAGCGGCACCGCCCCGGCGCGGACGACCCGGCCGATCGTCCGCCCGACGTTGATCAGCGGCAGTTCCGCGGCCAGCGCGGAGCGTTCCGCGAGCGACCACAACCGGCGGTTGGCGATCGCCGGATCGCCCGACAGCTCGAAGGCCGTCGCCACCGGGCCGGTGCGGATCACCACGATCCTGCCGACCGTGGCGGCCTCGAAGATCAACGGATTGATCTGCATCCCGATCTGCCGCGTCGAGCGTTCGAGGAGATCGCCGAGTTGGCGACCGGCGCCGTCGACGGCGAACAGCCGCGGCTGGTTCATGTCGTACCAGAGGCGGAGGCCCGGAAACGCGCCGGCGCCCGAATCGTTCACCGGCAACGCCATCAACCGCACCTGCCGCACCTGCTCGCCGCCGCGGACCGCCGAGCGCTGCTCGACGACCTTCCCCAACGGCCAGGCACGACGGCTGTCGATCGGCGGCAGCCCCACGGAGGCCGACGACGGCGACACCAATTCCGCCCGCAGCGCCAATCCGCGCGCCGTGTCTCCGGTGCCGCCGGCCCCTCCCGTGCCCGGCGCGGCGAGCCGCTCCCGGAGCGTGTCGACCAGGGCCCGTTGGGCGGCAACGCCCACGGGATGGGCGCCGAAAACGCCGAGGAAGTTCTCGAGCCGCGCCGTCCGGATGACCGGGTCGGGATCGGCCGCGATCGCGCCCAGGCTCGTGGCCACGCTCCGGTCGATCTCTTCGCGGAGCGGTGCGGGGGCCGCGGCGAGGATCCGCGCGAGCCGACCGTGGAGCCAGCGTGGTCCGGCGACCGACAGACGCCGATCGCCCGGGTCTTCGACCAGCACCGTTGCAGGCGTGGCGGCCGGATCGAGCGCCCCGGCGATCGCCTCCCGGCACACCCACCAGCCGTTGGCCCAATCACCCGCGCCGAGGTAGCCGTCGGCAGCGACCCGGAGTTGCCGTGCGAGGGCCTCGGGATCGACCGGGGGGGCATCCGCGGCGGCGAGGCGCTGCCGCCAGAAGGGCGCCGCGGCGGCAAAGTCCCGCGCCAGCGCGAACGACAGGGCGTCGTCGACGACCGTCGTCGGGATCCGCGTCGGATCTCCCTCGCGGGCGGCGACCAGCGCTGCCAAACCACCGGCGATGTCACCGCGGTCGAGCGCCAGCTCGGCACCCCACAGCGCCGCGCGCCCGCGCCCGTCGGCCGTCTGGAGGCGGTCGGCCAGCGCGTCGGACTGGTGGAACACGTCGATCGAATCGACCCCCTGCGAGATCACCTCGCCCCGGTACGCCACCAGATTGCCGGGGACGGCTCCGCCCCGTGCCGGGGAGCGCCCGACGATCTCACCGGCCACGAGATCGATGTCGACCACCTCGGGGGTGTCGAGCGGGAGGAACAAGTGGTCGCCGGCGACGATCCCGCGCCCGCTGGGAGCGGCACTGCCCAGCGACACCGGCGCGGCGAAGCGGGAGGTGCCGTCAGCGACCGCGAGGACGTCGACGGCGTGTCGGCCGACGACGATCACGCCGCCACCGCTGACGCCGGCGACATGCACGGCGTCCTCGCGGGCTTTCCGCCAGACGACCGAACCGCTCCGCAGATCGACGCAGTGCAGTTCCTCGGAATCCGGGGGCGTGAGCACGATCCGCCCCTCGGCGATGATCGGCCCTGCGTCGCGCCACCCCGTCGGACGCGACGGAGCCTGGCCGCCGACCTGAAGTTGACCGTTGACGAGGATCCGGGCGTTGATGCCCCCGCGGCGGATCCGGAGCCCGTTGGGAAGCTGCTGGGCCGCGCCGACGTCGGCCCGCGCGGCGTAGGCGTAGGCCCACAGCAGCGTCCGGTTGGCGAGGTCGACGGCGACGACGGCGCCGGCGCCGGTCGGGCAGACGAGGACCCCCTCGGCATACGACGGCGACAGCCCCGCATTGCGGCGCTGCCGCGCGACCGCTCCATCGAAGCCGAGCTCCTCGTCGAGCACGGTGAGCGGCTGCGACCAGAGCGTCACTCCGGACGCGCCGTCGAGGACGTCGAGGCGGATCTCACCACGGTCCTCGACGATCACGAACAGCTGTTCGCCGAGGGGCAGCGGGGCGCCGAGGTAATGGCCGCGCCCCCCCGCCTCGCGCTTGCCGCCCGGTGGGGCCGGTTCACCGGCTGCCGTTCGCTCGCCCGTCCCCCGCGGCAGCCTCCAGACCTCGCGTCCGCGCCCCTCGATCTCGTACGCCACCAGCGCGTTGCCGCCACGGACATCGGGCGCGTTGAGCCCGTCGAAGCGGGCCTGGAGACGCCCCTGGTCGGCGGCAATCGCCTGCGGATCGGGCTCGACTGAAAACACCAGCCGTCCGTCACTGGCGAGCCCACCGCGGGCGGCGTCCTCGAAGGCCTCGCGCACCGACGCCGGGAGCTCCTCACGGGCGCTCCCGTCGAACCCGTCGACGACCTCGTCGGGCGTTTCCAGGAAGGACGTCGTCGTTCCCGCCGGCTGCAGCCAGACGCGTTTGCCGGTCACGAAGTCGATCGCCATCAAACCCAGCGTGGAACGGACGACGAGACGGCCGTCGACGGCGATCGGCAGGCCGGCGGGCCACTGGACCTGATCGCGGTCGGCCGCCTGACGGCGGCGCCGCTCGAGCAGGCGGCTCTCCTCGGGGTGTCGGGTGAGCGGGACGCGGTACCGCGGCGCCAGCAGGGGCCGGGACGCCTCGACGAGGGCGTTGCGGGCGGCGTCGCCGCGTGGCAACCACCACTCGCGTTCCCGACGGCCGGCGGCCGCCGGGGGCTGGCCGATCGCCGACTCGAGCCACTCGCCCGCGGTGCCGGGGGCATAGTCGAGGGGAACGTCGCGCCCTCCGAAGCGGAGCGGCGGGGCACGGCGGTCGTCGCCGCGCCGTGCCGCGCGGCTGGCGTCGAGGACGGCAACGGCGGCGTTCTTTTCGCCGGCCCGCCACAGTGCCGTCGACCGGAGTACCGACAGCGTCGGCTCCAGCGCCGACGACTCGGGCGTCGCCGCGAGCCGGTCGAACCACACCGAGGCCGCCAGTGGCTGCCCCCCTTCGAGCGCTTCGAGCGCCGCCAGGAGCGTTGCCTGGCGCCCCGCCGGCGTGAGGAACCAGCGCCGCGCCACGGCGACGATCGCCGCCTGGTCGTTGTCGGCCACGGCTTTGGCGAGTGCCCGCTCGGCGCGCGTGCGGAACTGGAGCTCGTAGGCTTTGCGTCCGGCGTCCGGCAGGCCGGCGAGGATCCGCACCGCCTCGTTTTTGACGCTCCGCCACGTGGCATCCCCCGCGGCAGGACGGACGAAAAAATCCTGATCGGATTCGAGGATCCCGTCGGCGAGCGTGGCGACATCGCTCCAGCGCCCCTCGGCGACCAGCCGGCGCACCTGATCCAGCTGCCGTTCACGGCGCCGGTCGGTGGGAAAAGACGGACCCGCGACCTCCTCGGCGTCGTCGTCGGCCGGCTCATCGGCCTGCTGGTTCACGAGCGCCTGGTCCACGGCACGAGCCACCGGAGCACCGACCGGGTTGGTGACGGTGAACGCGGTGAACGCGACGAAACTGATCACGGCCACGAGTCGCCGCGCGCCGGCTTCACACCCGACCCGCAGGACGGTGGCATGGGGACGCGGGACGAGCCCAGGATCGAGGCGGCGTACCGCCGGAGCGGGGTGGCGACGGCGGCGACCGACGGCGACCGCCCCGCCGTGCACGGCCAGCAGCCCGTGGCACAGGTGATCAGTCGCCGGATGCGGCCGACGGCGACCCGGGAAACCCTCGGCGCTTCCCGCGGTCGCCTGAGTGGATAAAGGCCGCGGATGGCCTTGTCCAAAGACAGCTAGGGCGTCGTTCCCCACGGGCCGATCGGCCGCGCCGTCACCAAAGGCGATCCGCCCCCGTCGCGGAGGGCCGGAACGTGCCATAAATCCCCTCGAAAACACCATGTGCGCGGCGTGGATCGGCATTCCATCCACCCCCGCGCCCGGGTCGGCAGCGTCGCAGCTTCGTTCGTGAAGCGGTTGTCCGTGCAATGTCCGCCGGGCTGAACGTCCGCCGCATCTTAGGTTCGCCTCCGTCTGGCGAGCAAGTTTCCGGGGCCGCGCCACCCCGGGCGCCGTCGCCATCCCCCGGGTATTTCCCCGGGAAAAAAGCCGCTTTTGGTTTGCAATTTGTTTTCCAGTGCTTCTAATCTCCGCACGTTTCCGGCACGACTGTGCCGATTTTCACGATTCTGCGGCGGGTTGCCGCCGCGACCGAGCATCGGTTCCTTTCCCGTGGAGGCAGTGGCGATGGCGAAGAAGTCGGGTAACAAGCCCATGACGAAGACCGAGATCCTGCGGAGCATTTCCGAGTCGACGGGCCTTCCCAAGAAGGACGTCGTGGCGGTGATGGACGCACTGACCAGCGAGATCCAAAAGGCCCTCAAGGGGAGCGTCGGGGTGTTCTCGATCCCGGGGCTGGTGAAGATCGTCCGCGTCAAGGTTCCGGCGAAGCCCGCGCAGAAGGGCGTCAAGAATCCGTTCACGGGCGAACTGCAGGACCGTCCTGCGAAGCCCGCCAGCGTGAAGGTCAAGGTGCGGGCGCTCAAGAGCCTCAAGGCGATGGCCGCGGGTTGACCGTCGGCTGATGATCGGTGTGCCGGTGGCCGCGAGATGACGTGTCGGCAACGTGCTCTGGCGGGCCGCCCGGCCGGTGATGCCGGCGCCGATGACACCGCAGGATCGGCAGCCGCAACGCGGTGACGAGCGATCGCGACGGATCGAATTCGGAGGGCGATGTCCTGGTGGGCATCGCCCTCCGTTTTTTCGTCCGCTGGTTTTCGTCCGCTGGGGTGGCGGGCGCCGGGTGGCGGGATGAGAGGGGCTCGGCCGACGCCGGCGTCACGCGTGGAACACGCTGCCGGCAGCCCAGACCGTTCGCCGACCTTCAAGTGGACAGGGCCGGAATCGAACCGGCGACACACGGATTTTCAGTCCGTTGCTCTACCAACTGAGCTACCTGTCCATCACTCCAACGACTCCGAATTGGAGTTGATTTCCGCCCGCTGTCAATCCGCCGACCACTCGGCAGCGGCCCCGGTTCACCGGCCCTCCCCGTCCTCGGAAAACAGGGCCACGAGGCACTGCAGGCCGAGAAGGACGGCGAACACCGTGCACCCCAGCGTCGCCGCCGACGTCTGACCGACGACGCGGACCGCCAGGACCGGGGCAACCAGATGCCCGAGCGAGACCGCGACACCGAAGGCAATGCCCACCGTTCCGGCCATGGCGATCGATTGCGGGAGCCGGGCGGCGATCCGTCCGACGCCGGTCCGCCAAAACCAACGCCGGGCGTCTTTGAAGACCTCGACGATCCCCGGGTCGTCCCGACGGGCGCGTACCGGCGCGAGGGGCAGCGGCAACGGCGGCGTGACGGTGCCGGAATCGAGCCCCTGCGGATCGCTGGGGGCGCCCGGGGCCAGGACCTCGTCGAGGAGCCGCTGGTCGAAGTCGGACGACCGCCGGCTCGCGTTGGCCCGCGAGCCGCGCACGGCTCCGGCCGGCCGCTCGGGTCGCTGCGCCCGGCCGCGCGGTGTCCGCGGAAGCGGAGGCTGCGGGGTCACGAGCCACGGCGACAGCCGCACGATCGCTTCCTCGGCGGTCGCGATCCGCGCTGCGGGATCCTTCCGCATCATTTCCGCGACGAGGGCGCAGAAGCGGTTCGACACCGTCGGCGCGAGCTCGTGCAGCGGCTGGGGTTCGTCCTGCAGCTGCCTCCGCGCCTTGTCCTGGCGCGTCCCCCCGGGAAAAGGCACCTGTCCGGAGAGGCAGAAGTAGAGCGTGCACCCCAACCCGTAGATGTCGGCCGCCGGACCCGCCGAATCCGCCGAACGGATCTGCTCGGGGGCCATGTAATCCATCGTGCCAACCACCCTCCCGAGGCGCGTCGACTCCGCCTCGAGCACCGACCCCGCCAAACCGACATCGAGCAGTTTCGCCCGCCCCTCGTCGGACACGAGGATGTTGCCAGGTTTGACGTCACGGTGAACCAGCCCCTGGCCATGGGCGTAGGCCAGCCCTTTGGCCACCTGGACCGCGATGCAGGCCGCCAGCGTCTCGTCGAGCGTGCCGTACTTGATCACCTGCTTGCGGAGGTCGCACCCGGAGATCAACTCGGTCACCAGATACGACACCTTGCCGTCGTGGCCGGCGTCGAGGGCACGGACGAGGTTTTCATGGTCGAGACGGCCGAGCATGCGGATCTCGCGGCGAAACGCGGCCTCGGTGGTCGGGGTCGATTTCGCGCGGGGAAGGACCTTGACGGCGACCTCCCGCCCCATGAGCGCGTGTTCGGCCCGAAAGACCTGCCCCATCCCCCCCTGACCGAGGAGCTCGAGGATCCGGTACTGGCCGAGCGTGAGCTTGCGCCGCCCGGCAAGCATCTGCTTCGCCTGGAACGGCGTCAGCACCTCCATCTCCACCAACCGCTGGGCGAGGGCGTTGTCCCATTGCCCAGGATCGACGCGGGATTCGTCGAGGATCAGACGGATGTCCGCCTCGGCGACCTCGAGCGCCGCCTGGTCGACCAGCGTGCTGGCCAGCGCGATCGCCCGGAAACGCGGCGGCGCGATCGGCCTGGCCGCGCGATCGTCATCGCCTTCCGAGTGGCTACCGGCGGTCGCCATGGCGTCAGTTCGCTGGAAATGGTGCGAGAGCGGGAAACCTTCGAAGCCACGGCTCCGGCGGCGGAGCCGCCAGGGTGATCGTCTCCGTCGAGACGGGATGACGGAACACCAAGCGCAGTGAATGCAGGGCGATGCCGTCGGGAAAGGGCAATCGCGCCCCGTAGCGCCGGTCCCCGACGATCGGGCAGCGGCGCGATGCCAACTGGATCCGCAGCTGGTGTTTGCGCCCGGTGGTGGGGGCGAGTTCGACCAGTGACACTTCCCCCGCGCGGCGGAGAACGCGGGCCCGCACTCGCGCCTCGGTGGAGCGGTCAGCGGTGCTTGCGGGCCCGACCGGCGACGCTTCTCCCGGCCCCTGTTCGCCGGGAACGACGCGGTCGATCCACTCCTGCCACTCCCCGGTGATTCCGGGGAAGCGCCCCTCGACGACGGCCAGATAGGTTTTGTCGACAGTCCGCTCGCGGAACTGCCCGGCCAGCGCGGCGGCGGACGCCGGCGTTCGCGCGAAGATTACGACCCCCGAAACGGGCTGATCGAGGCGACTGACGACGCCGAGAAAAACCGCCGGACGCCGGTCGCGTTGGCGTACGATCGTGAACACGCTTGGCTCTCCGCGCGGCGCATTGGCAGTCGCCAATCCGCACGGCTTGACCACCCCGATCACGGCGTCATCCTCGAACAGGATCTCGACCCCCCTTCCAGCAGTTGCCATGACCACAGCGTCGCGTCGGGCGATCGTGCTTGCAAGCCGTTCTCCGCGCCGTCGGGCGCTCGCCGAGGCGGAAGGGTGGGAGGTCACCGTCGCCCCCGCCCCGGAGAGCGTCGAGGCCGGCCAGCCCCCGCGGGCCACCGGCGAATCGCTCGAGGCCTACGTCACCCGCCTCGCGCTGGCCAAGGCTCACGCCGTCGCAGCCACGGGGGTCAGTGGAACACTGGTGGCATGCGACACGCTCTCAGAGGTCGATGGCGTTGCCCTTGGCCAACCCTCCGATCACGCTGAGGCGAGGCGGATGCTGCTGGCGCTGTCGGGAAAACGGCACCGTGTCGTCTCGGCAGCGTGCGTCTGGCGCCTCCCGGACGATCGCCCCCGAACCGCCACCGAGGAGAGCCTCCTGGCGATGGGAGCGCTCGACGCGGAGTTCCTCGACTGGTACATCGACTCGGGGCTGTGGCAGGGAAAGGCCGGCGCCTGCGGATTCCAAGATGCGCGTCTGCCCCTCGAGCTCGTGGCCGGCGCGGCCGACAACGTCGTCGGCTTCCCACTGACGACGATCCGGCGCTTGCTCGCCGCCGCAGATCACGGCCCCACTACCTGATCGACAAAAAAAATGACCCCCGGGGCGTTTGCCCCGGGGGTCACTCGAAAAAGATTCCGGCGATACCTACTCTCGCACTTTTGGTACTACCATCGGCTCTGAAAGCTTAACTACCGTGTTCGGGATGGGAACGGGTGTGACCTTTCAGATATCGTCACCGGAAATTCGGTCCTACCATCCCTTGCAGGATGACAGGTATACGTAGGGTCGTGGTAGCTGGCAGGCCTGAGGGATTCGTGACGAACCCCACAAGCGCTCATGGCAAGCAATCGATACGAGTGGTCAAGCATTCGTCCGTTAGTACCGGTTAGCTCAGTGCATTGCTGCACGTACACGTCCGGCCTATCAACCTGGTCGTCTTCCAGGGGACTTTCGGGCATAAGCCCTACGAAACCTGATCTTGGGGCGGGCTTCACGCTTATATGCTTTCAGCGTTTATCCGTTCCGTTCATAGCTATCCAGCCGTGCCGCTAGCGCGACAACTGGAACACCAGAGGAACGTCCTTCCAAATCCTCTCGTA